>CAMLIT010000162.1 GCA_946480295.1 uncultured Gemmatimonadota bacterium | reverse complement strand
TCGTCCTCCGGCTTCGCCGCCTTCCACAGCGCGAAGTCCTGCGCGTTCTCCTTCGAGTAGTCGTCCTGCGCGACGCGCGCCCCCGCCTTCACCTCGCGCGTGTCGAGCCGCGACAGCTTGCCATACGACGGGAAGCGGTCGATGGCGAAGTACACCGACCCGTCCTCCGCCTGGTACGCGACGCCCCGATCCATGAGTCGCTGCACGAGCGCGATCATCTGCGGGATGTAGTCGGTCGCCTTCGGATAGACCTCGGCGGGCTCGATGCGCAGGAAGTCGCGATCGCGGAAGAACACCTCCGTCACCGGCTCGGTGATCGCGGTGATCGGCTTCCCCTGCTCGTCGGCGCGGCGGATGATCTTGTCGTCGACGTCGGTCAGGTTCATGACCTGCCGCACCTGCCAGCCGCGCAGCTTCAGCGTGCGCCGCAGCAGGTCGACGAACAGGAAGGTGCGGAAGTTCCCGAGGTGCGCCGGGTTGTAGACGGTCGGGCCGCAGCTGTACAGGAGGACGGTGTGTCCGTCCGCCGGAGCGAACGGCTCGACCTGGCGGGACAGCGTGTTGTACAGGCGGAACTCGGGCATCGCGCAGGTCGGGGAGCGCCGAGGCTCGCGGTCGGCGGAGTGCGGGACGCGGTCGGCGATGGCTGAATGCTAGGCGGCGCCCGAATCGTGGTCAATCGAGCCGCGCGCGTGCGGCGCGCCGCGCTCGGCGACGCGCGCGGCTCCCTCGTGATCGCGCACGAGCTCGCGCTCGAGATCGAACGCGCCACCACGCGGGCGCTCGCGTGCGACGTCGCGCACGATGCGCCCCCGCGCCATGACGACGAGCCGCGTGGCACGCGCGAGCCGCGGCGAGCGCGCGGCGACGAGCACCGCGGCGCCGCGCCCGCTCAGGTGCGCGAGCCACGCGTCGAGCGCGCCGCGCCCGCCCCCCGCGTGCGCATGGGCATCGCCCCGCGCGTCGAGCAGGACGAGCGGCGGCGCCTCGCCCTCGGCCACGCGGTGCCAGGGCGCACCCGCGGCGGCGTAGGCGGCGTACCCGGACGCGACGGGCGGTGCGGAGGCGGCCGGCGCGAGCGGCCACGCCACGCATCCCCGATCGGGCGACAGGAGCCCCGCCGCGCAGAGGAGCAGCGTCGACTTCCCCGCCCCGCGCGCGCCCACGACCTCCACCACCTCGCCCGGCTCGACGAGGAGGTCGATGCCGTCGAGCGCGCGCACGGCGGCGCGGCAGGCACCCCGCCCCGCCACGTACGTCTTCCCCACTCCGCGCAACGAGAGCACCGGCGGCACTGACGGCTCCGGATCCGGGAGCCGTCAACGTGCGCGCCGCCGCTCACCGGCGCGTCATCATCCGCGCGCGGCCAGGACCGGCATCTCGCGACGCGCGCGATGGAAGGCGTCGATCGCCTCGACGAGCGGCATCGGATCGAAGCGCACGGCGTCGGTGGCCGGAAGCCCGGTGGCCTCGTGCGCGCGGGCCACCGCGGCGCGCGCGGCGTCCTCGGGCAGGTCGTACGTGTTCAGCCCGATGCCGATGACCGGAGCCGGACGCAGCGGCTTCGCCACCGCCTCCAGCAGGTCGATGAACGCGGGCAGCGGTGGGATCTTCACCCACGGGTGGTTGTTGCACGCCTTCCGCGTCGGCTGCGTGCACAGGATCATCGCGTGCGGCAGCGAGCCATGGAGCAGGCCGTACGTCACCCCGGAGTAGCTCGGGTGGATGATCGAGCCCTGCCCCTCGACGAGCACGATGTCCGCGTCCTTCGCCGCGTCGAGCACGACTCGTTCGGCGGCGCCGGCGACGAAGTCCGCGACCACGGCGTCCACCGAGATGCCCGCGCCGGAGACGAGGATCCCGGTCTGGCCCGTGGCGGCGAAGCCGACGCGATGTCCGAGCGCGCGCAGTCCGTCGCGGAGCTGGAGCGCGGTGGTCATCTTGCCGATGTTCGAGTCGGTCCCGACGGTGAGCACGACGGTCGCGGCGACGTCGCGCACGCGCCCCTTGGCGACGTCGAGGTCGGCCGGCGGCCGCCGCAGGTCGTGGATCGTCACGCCACGCTCGGCGGCGTGGCGCGCGAACTCGGGGTCGTCGCCGAGGAAGGAGTGCAGCCCGCTCCAGATGTCGAGCTTCGCGTCCATCGCGGCGAGCACGAGCGCGCGCCACTCGTCAGGCAGGCGGCCGCCCGGCGGCGCGATGCCGATGAGCAGCGCGGTGGGACGACGGCTCAACGCCTCGGCGAGCGAGGCGACGACCGGGATGTCACCGCCGAAGCCGAGGACGTCCTGGACACGGCTGCCGGCGCGCGTGGAGTCGAGCACGGCGACGACCTGCTCGGGGGCGTAGCGGATGACGGCGCTCGCCGTCTTGGCGCGAAAGGGATTGAACGCGCCCTCGGCGAGGGCGACGAAACGGGGCACGGGAGGCATGAGCGGGGAGGAGGGTCAGGCGGACTTGCGGCGTTGCAGCTGTTCGGCGATCGACAGGACGTCGACCGGCGGTCCGGCGGGCAGCATCACGCCGCCGCCGGGCACGGGGACGCGCAGGACGATCGGGCGCTCGCGCGTCGTGCGGCGGAAGCCCTGCCCTTCGTAGATGCGCGTGAGGAGGATGCGGCGGATGATCACCATCAGCGCGGCGAGCGTCGGCAACGCCACGAGCAGCCCCGGCGCGCCGAGGAGCTGGCCCATGATGAGCACGGCCGTGATCGTCAGCACCGGCGGGAGGTCGACCTTCTTCGACATCACCAGCGGCGAGACGACGTTTCCCTCGATGAGGTGGATGACGACGCCGAGCCCGATCACGAGCAGCGCGCGCGTACCGCCGTTCGGGCCGCCGAGCACGAACAGCGCGGGGAGCGTCGTCGACAGCAGCGTCCCGAAGAAGGGGACGATCGCCACCAGCCCGGTGAAGACGCCGAACGAGATGTAGTACGGCACCCCGAGCAGGTTGAGGCCGATGCCGGTCAGCGTGCCGAGGAACGCCATCGTCATGAGCTGGCCGACGATGTACGCGCGCAGCGTGTCGGCGAGATCGGCGAGGACGTCGCGGACGAGGTCGCGGTGGATCGGCGGGAAGAGCGCGATCAGCCACTCGCGATAGAGCGCGGGATGCAGCGAGAGGTAGATGCCGATCACCATCACCGAGAAGACGTTGATGGCGGCGTGCACCGCGCTCATCGCCTTCTCCGCCACGCTCCCGAAGGTGAACGCCTGCGCGACCTGCTCGTAGAGCGCGAAGAGGAGCTTGTGCTGCCCGGGCTGCATCACCTGCGCGAGCGCGGGGATCCGGCTCAGCGCGCGCTCGATGCCTTCCTCCCAGCCGGTGATGTAGTCCGGCAGGACGCGGATGAGCTGCTCCGTCTGGGCGATGACGGGCGGGACGAGCACCCAGAAGACGAGAAAGAGCCCGCCCAGGGTGAGGACGAGCGAGAGGACGAAGGCGACCCGCTCGGGCAGCCGCAGGTGCTCCTCGAACCACGCCGTCACCGCCCCGAGGTAGAGCGAGACGAGGATGCCGAGGAGGAGCAGGATCAGTACGTGCGCGACGGTCCCGACGAGCCAGAGCAGCAGGATCGTGAGGACCGTCGCGGTGAGGATCGGCGCGAAGCGGAAGCGCCGGGTCGTCTCCGTCGTCAACTGCCTTTCGACTCCTCCGCGTCCTCGATCTCGGCGTGGACCGTCTCCTCGTTCTTGCCGGCGCCGAGCTGCTTCTGGTCGGGCGCCGCGCCGGCGGGGAGCATCCCCATCTTCTGCTTCAGGGCGAGGAGCTGCATGTCGACGGTGGCGCTGGTCGCGCCGCGCTCGAGCTGTTTGAACTGCTTCGCGAGGTGGTCGCCCGAGAACTCCTCGTCGATCTCGACCGAGGCCTTGAGCTGCCGCTCGCTCTGCTCGATGCGCTCCTCCATCCGCGCGAACGCGTCGAACGCCGACTTCTCGTTCATCGAGGACATCGTCTCGGCGATGCGCTTCTGCGCCTGCGCGCGCCGCTGCCGGGCGATGAGGAGGTTCTTCTTGCGCTTCGCCTCCTCGATCTTGTCGTTGAGGTCGCGGAGCGAGTTCTTGAGCTTCTCCGTCTCCAGGCGGTGCGACTCCCACGTCTGCTCGAGCTGCTGCGCGTGCGTGAGGTGCTCGCCGTGGCGCATCAGCGCCTGCTTGGCGAGGTCGTCGCGGCTCTCGCGCACGGCGAGCATGGCGCGGTTCTGCCACTCCTCGGCCTGCTTGTACTCGGCGTCGGCCTGGTCGCGCAGCCGCTTCTCGTCGGCGATGGCCGAGGCGACCTGCTGCTTGGCCTTGGCGAGCTGCGAGCGCATGTCGACGAGGATCTGATTCAGCATCTTCTCCGGGTCTTCGGCCCGGGAGATCAGATCGTTGATGTTCGAGCGCAGCAGCGTGGAGATTCTATCGAAGATGCCCATGGGTCAGCGTGCCTCGCCGTACGTGCCGAGCTCGCGCAGGTGGGACGTGAGCGCGAGGGTGATGCCCTCGTACGCGGCGAGGAACTCCTCGTAGTCCAGGTGTGAGAGCTCGAGCGCCTCGGTGATGACGATCGAGGAATCCTCGATGCCATACGAGCCGTGAACCAGCTCGCTGGCGTTGAGCTCGAGCAGCCGGCGGCTGAGCGTGGCCAGCGCGCGATCGTTCGTCGGCAGCGTCATGACCTTGACGCGCATGAGGACGACCGGCGGCGAGTAGTGCACGACGAGGCTGAAGTCGAGCGCGCCGCCCGGCTTCACCACCCAGAGCCCGGGCTCGACCTCGCTGAAGCTGGCCCCCTCCCCCTCGGCGGCGAGGCGGTCGAGAAAGGCTTCGATGTCATCCCTGGAAACCATATCCGATTCCTTTGCTGGATGAGGTTCGTACGATCCGGCTGCGTCGTGCGTTTCAGACCTCGTCGGGTCCCGCATTCAACTCACCATGCCGCGCCGACTTCCGAGTCCCACATCCAATCTACGATCCCGGGAGCGTCTGGAGTCGGTCAGTCCCGCCGAATGGAGCCCTCACGACGGGACTGACCGACCCGGAAGCATTCCGGTCGAGAGCACCGGCTGCGGGACTCGACAGCTCGGCCAACAGAGCGGCAGGCGATCGGGACCGCAGTGGAGCGGGACTCCAAGGTAGGACCGTCAAAGGGGGTGGGCAACAACGACCGCACTCGGCCGCTACGCGCCCGAGCGCTTGATCTGCACCAGCCGCTCGCGCGCGAGCCGTCGCCCGGTCGGCGTCGCCGCCAGCCCGCCCCCCGCCGTCTCACGGTAGCGGACGTCCATCGTCGCGCCGATCTCCCCCATCGTGTCGATCACCTCGTCGGCGGGGATGGCGAAGGTGATCCCGGCGAGCGCCATCTCGATCGCGGCGAGGGCGATCGCGGCGCCGGTGGCATTGCGGAAGACGCAGGGGAGCTCGACGAGGCCGCCGAGGGGGTCGCAAACGAGGCCGAGCGTCCCCTGCTGGGCCAGCGCGACCGCGTGGCCGACCTGCGTCGGCGTGCCGCCGAGCATCTCCGTGGCGGCGCCCGCGGCCATCGCCGCCGCGGCGCCCGTCTCGGCCTGGCATCCGCCCTCTGCCCCCGACAGCGACGCGCGCTCGGCGATCACGGCGCCGATGAGCCCCGCCGTGGCCAGGGCGTCCACCACCCCCTCCTCGTCGATGTCGCGGGCGGCGGCGAGGCCGGTGAGGACCGCCGGGAGCACGCCGGCGCCCCCCGCCGTGGGCGCGGCGACGATCACCCCCATCGCCGCGTTGACCTCCTGCACCGCGAGCGCGCGCGCGAGGATGTCGCGGAAGGGTGTTCCGGCGAGCGGGCCCGCGGGCCCGGTGCGCAGCTTCGCCGCGTCGCCGCCGACGAGCCCCGACTGCGAGCGCAGGTCGCCGCGCAGCCCGTCGGCCACCGCGCCGTGCATGACGCGCAGCGCGCGCCGGAGCGCATCGCGGATCTCGGCGACCGGACGGCCCTGGTCCTCGGCCTCGACGTCGAGGGCAAGGCGACCGAGGGTGACGTGCTTCGCCTCCGCGTCGCGGATGGCGTCGTGCAGGGAGCGGTACATTACGCGGACACCTTGTCGAGCCGGAACGCCCAGTGGACCCACGGCAGCGCGCGGATCTGGTCGCGCACCTTCTCGTTCGGCGGCTCGTCCACCTCGATCACCATGAAGGCGTCGCCCCCCCGCTTCTTCCGCGTCAGGCGGAGGGTGGCGATGTTCACGCCGTGGTCGGCGAGGATGCCGGCGATGCGCGCGACCGAGCCAGGCACGTCGTCGGCGACGAGGACCACGGTCGGGTAGCCGCCGGTGACCTCGACCGGGTAGCCGTCGATCTCGGTGACGAGCACGCGCCCGGCACCTAACGAGGAGCCGACCATCACCGACCGGCGCTCGCCGCGCTCGAGGGTGACGCGCACCGTGTTCGGGTGGACGTCCTGCTCCTCCCCGAGCTTCGTCTTCTCGAAGCGGTAGTCGAGCCCCTCGCGCTCGGCGATCTCCAGCGCGTCGCGGATCCGGTCGTCGTCCGGCCGGAACCCCATCAGCCCGGCGGCGATGGCCTTGTCGGTGCCGTGCCCCTCCCCGGTGCGCGCGAACGACCCGTGCAGCTCGATCCGCGCCCGGTCCGGCGTGCCGCCGACGAGGCAGCGCGCAAGGAGCCCCAGCCGGCACGCGCCCGCCGTGTGCGAGCTCGAGGGGCCGACCATGACGGGGCCGATGATGTCGAGGAGGGAGACCATTGGAGTGTCGGTATGATGCGCTCGTCCGAAGCCGGATGTAATGCCCGTCCGCCATCCGGTCACCGCTCTCCGCAACCCGCCAGGCGCCACGGGCGACTCCCGACCGACTGGCGCGGGAGCGGAAGGCGGAAAGCGGAAGACGGAAGGCGAGGGCGTCAGCCCACCTTCCTCGTCGTCGCCCGCCTCTCGAACATCGGCTTCAGGAACGCCCCCGTGTGCGACGCGGGAACGGCGGCCACGGCCTCCGGCGTTCCCTGCGCCACGATCGTGCCGCCGCGGGTGCCGCCTTCGGGGCCGAGGTCGAGGATCCAGTCGGCGGTCTTGATGACGTCGAGGTTGTGCTCGATGACGAGCACCGTGTTCCCGCGGTCCACCAGTCGGTGCAGCACGTCGAGCAGGACGCGCACGTCCTCGAAGTGGAGGCCCGTCGTCGGCTCGTCGAGGATGTAGAACGTCCGGCCGGTGTCGCGCTTGGAGAGCTCGGTGGCGAGCTTCACCCGCTGCGCCTCGCCGCCGGACAGCGTCGTCGCGCTCTGCCCGAGATGGATGTAACCGAGGCCCACGTCGAACAGCGTCTGCAGCTTCTGCCGGATGCGCGGCTGGTTCTCGAAGAACGCCAGCGCGTCCTCCACCGTGAGCTCGAGGACGTCGGCGATGCTCAGCCCGCGGAAGCGCACCTCCAGCGTCTCGCGGTTGTATCGCTTCCCCTTGCACACCTCGCACGGCACGTAGACGTCGGGGAGGAAGTGCATCTCGATCTTCACGAGGCCGTCGCCCTGGCACGCCTCGCACCGGCCACCCTTCACGTTGAAGGAGAAGCGGCCCGGCCCGTAGCCGCGGATCTTCGCCTCCGGCATCTCGGCGAACAGCTCGCGGATCGGCGTGAAGAGGCCCGTGTACGTCGCGGGGTTCGAGCGCGGCGTGCGGCCGATCGGGCTCTGGTCGATGTCGATGACCTTGTCGATGTGCTCGAAGCCGAGGATGCGCTTGTGCGCGCCGGGGATGACGCGGGCGCGGTAGAAGTGGCGCGCCATCGCGCGGTGCAGGATGTCCTCGACGAGCGTCGACTTCCCCGA
>CAMLIT010000161.1 GCA_946480295.1 uncultured Gemmatimonadota bacterium | reverse complement strand
GGCAAGACGACGATCGTGAACCTGCTGCTGCGCTTCTACGATCCGCAGCGCGGGCGCATCACGATCAACGGCGTCGACATCCGCGAGATGGACGTCGGCGAGCTGCGCGCCCTCATCGGCTACGTGCAGCAGGACATCTTCCTCTTCGCCGGCGACGTGGCGAGCAACATCCGGCTATCGACACCGCTCACCGACGAAGAGGTGGCGGCGGCCGCCGCGCGCGTCGGCGCCGATCGGATCATCCGGCGGCTGCCGAACGGGTACGCGCACGTGCTCGGCGAGCGCGGCGCATCGATCAGCGTCGGCGAGCGGCAGCTCCTGTCGTTCGCGCGCGCGATCGCCGCGGATCCGGCGCTGCTCATCCTCGACGAAGCGACGAGCGCGGTGGACAGCCAGATCGAGGCGGAGATCCAGCGTGCGCTCGAGGTGCTGATGACGGGCCGCACGACGATCGCGATCGCGCATCGTCTGAGCACGATCGTCGGCGCCGACGAGATCCTCGTGCTCCACCATGGCCACGTGCGCGAGCGCGGCACGCATCGTCAGCTCATGGCCAGGGGCGGGCTCTACGAGCGGTTGTACCGGCTGCAGGCCGGGGCGGGGCGCGATGCACGGGACGCGCTCCGCGCGGGTGCATGACGCTTGCCAGTGTCGGGGGGCAAGGGATAGTTTCTGCCGAGGCAGAGTTCGCACGAGCAGGGCGTCGCGGCCCACGGTCGCGGCGGAAGCCCGTCCAGCCGACCGTCGCGCCAGGCGCACCCACGATGCCGGTCATCCAGGTCAACGATCAGCAGTACGCGCTGCACCAGGGGCCGACGCGTGTCGGGATGGGGGCCGATGCGGACGTGCGCGTTCCGGGCGACGCGTCGCTCGGAATCCAGGCGATCGTGGAGACGGGCGCCGACGACTCGGTGGTGATCCGGCGCGCGAGCGCCGCCGCGAACGTCAAGGTCAACGGCGTTCCTCTCGGCATCGAGCCCACCCCGCTCATCCACGGCGACAAGGTCGACATCTCGGGGACGGAGCTGCTGTTCTCCGACGACAGCCAGGCGGGCGCCACCGAGTACGTGACGGCGAACGAGGTCGCGGAGCTCGCCCAACGACGCCCCGGTCGGGCGCGCGCGACGACGGCGACGGGGGGCCGGCTCGTGTCGCTCGTGGACGGCAAGGAATACGCGATCCCCGCCGGCGGCATCGTCATCGGCCGCGACGCGAGCTCGGATGTCGTCGTGGCGCAGAGCGAGGTGTCGCGCCGTCACGCGGCGATCGTGCCGGCGGCGAACGGGTACGTGCTGCAGGATCACAGCACGAACGGCGTGTTCGTGAACGGCGAGCGCGTGCGCGACACGCAACTGCTGTCGCGCGCGGACGTGCTGCGCATCGGCTCCGAGGAGTTCCGCTTCTACGCCGACGTGGCGCCGGAGGCGGGGAAGGCCACGCCGGAGCTCGCCGTGCCCCAACCCGCCGCATCGAACGGCACGGCGCCGGCTGCCCCCCAGGTCGCAGCGAAACCGGCGGCGAGCGCCGCCGCAGCGAGCGCTCCAGTGAGCGCGCCGGCCGTGGCACCGCCGGCCGCCAGCGCGAATGGTGCGGCGCCCGCGGCGCCCGCGGCGCAGCCGTCACCCGCCGCGCCGCCGGCGCGTCGTCCGCTCTCCGAGCCGCCGACCGCTCCCGCAACGGAGCCGCTTCCCGTGCTCGCCACCCTCGAGGTGGTGAACGAGGGGCTCCAGAAGGGGCGCCTCTTCGAGGTGCGGGCGACGCTCGCGCACGTGGGGCGCGGCGCCAGGAACGAGATCGCGATCCCGGACGACAGCGTCTCCGACACCCACGCGCTGTTGCAGCGCCGCGACGACGGGTGGTGGGTGACCGACCTAGCGTCCACCAACGGGACGTACGTGGGCGGCACGCGGATCGCGGGGGAGCGCCGGCTCGAGGGCGCACCCGACGTGCGCTTCGGCGGGGTGAAACTGGTGTTCCGCGCGCGGAGCGATGCGTCGTTCGACAACGGCGCGAAGGGCACACGGCCGATCGCGACGACCGCCCGGGGCACGCGTGTGCCCGCGCCCTCGGCGAAGGCGGCCGGAGCACCGGCGGCACCGAAGGCGGAGTCCGCGGGCGGTGTCTCCGTGTGGGTCTGGGTGGCGGCGGCGGTCGTGGTTCTCGGCAGCATCCTCTACGCGTTGAAGGCCTAATGGTCCGCCTGCTTCATGCCGCTCGTACCGACGTCGGGATGATCCGATCCGGCAACGAGGACAACTTCGCCGTCGACGCGAACTCCGAGCGCGGCGTGTTCATCGTCGCCGACGGGATGGGCGGACACGCCGCGGGCGAGGTGGCGAGCGAGATGGCGGTGCAGATCATCCTTCGCGAGCTCGCGCCGATGCACACCGTGGAGGATCAGCAGGCGGCCGCCGCGCTGGCGCAGGCGCTCAAGCTCGCGAACCGGAAGATCCACGACCGCACGATCACCGAGACCGACAAGCAGGGGATGGGCACCACGGCGTCGGTGCTGATCATCTCGGACCGCAGCTATCTCATCGGCCAGGTCGGCGACTCGCGCGTCTACCTGCTGCGCGACGGCGGGTTGATCCAGCTCACGAAGGACCACTCCTACGTGCAGGAGCAGGTGGACGCCGGCTTCCTCACGCCGGAGCAGGCGCGCTATCACCCGTACAGCAACGTCATCACGCGGTGCGTGGGCGCGAGTCCGGAAGTGGAGCCGGACATCTACCGCGGCGAGGTGAAGCGCGGCGACGTCTACCTGGTCGCCAGCGACGGGCTCACGGGAATGGTCGACGACCGGCGGCTGCAGCAGCTCCTGCTCGCGCGCGTGGGACCGGACCGCAAGGTGCACGCGCTGATCCAGGAGGCGAACGGGCGCGGCGGTCTGGACAACATCACCGCGATCGTGGTCGAGGTGGCGGACGTGGACTCGTCGGCGGCACAGCCGCGGACCGACGAGATCGCCGTGCCGCCGGGAATGGAGAAGTGAGCGAGGCCGGCCAGGAGCCGCCCGCCGCGGAGACGGTGGCGGACGTGGCGAACCTGTATCTCGGCAACATCCTCTACGCCATCGAGCTGGCGGCGATGACGCTCGACGGCCAGGGCAACCGCGACGCCGGCGCGTTCTATCGCGGGATCGCGAGAAAGCTGGCGGAGGCGAGGGGCAGGGAGAAGGGCGCGCCGTAGGCGCGCAGGAACAGTGGTTGGTCCATAGTTGTTGGTCATTGGCCAGCCGCTCGGGACGCCTCCGGTGCCTTCCCGAGCGGCTCGCCAATAACGAATGACCAATTACCAACGACGCGTTCGCCGCAACGATCCGTTCGCCGCTCAGCCGAGCAATCGCTCTCCCCTCTCCAGCACCCCCCGCACCTCCTCCGCCGACATCAGCGCGAGCCGCCGCACGGCGTCGTGGGGGAGCGCCATCCGGCGGCAGGTGTAGACGCGCAGCCAGCGCGCGGTGCGGTAGAACTCCTCCGACAGCTTCGGGAGGTTGATCGCGCCTTCCCACCCCTGGGCGGTGAGCCGGCGCACCTCGCCGTCGCGGCGCAGCACCGGGATGTCCAGGCCGAGCATCTGCGTCTTCGCCGGGTAGTCGAGCAGCAGCTCGCCCGGCGCGAGGCCGACCTCGCGCGCGAGGGCATCCTCGACGCGCTCCGTGAGCGGGAAGTCGTCGGCGATCCACTCCGCCGCGTCGGGCGGGAGGTGGGCGGCGGGGCACTCGAAGGCGCGCTTGTACAGCCGGCGCTCGCGCAGCGCGACGAGCAGCTCGGTGGGCGCGCGGCGGGCGAGGTCATCGAGCAGCCCCTCGTCGGTGAAGGAGGCGAGCGTCCCCGCGTCGAGGGAGCCGGCGTTCAGCGCCACGGCCACGAGGCGCTTGTACATCGCCGTCGCGCTGCGGACCGTGTGATGCCAGTACACGTTCCGGTACATCTGGTACTTCGCGAAGAGCAGCGACTCGAGCGCGGCGAGCCCCTTCTCGTGGATGCCGATCGTGCGGCGGCGCGTCTCCGGTTCGGCCACGATCACGAGCGAGTGCAGCAGCCGGTCGACGTCCACCTCGCCGTAGGTGACGCCGCACATGAAGGCGTCGCGCTTCAGGTACTCGATCTTGTCGAGGTCGAGCGAGCCGGAGATGAGCCCCTGGAGCGGGCTGGCGCTGCGGCCGCGCACGAGGGCCATGATCTCCTCGGGCGCCCCGGCGCCGAGCCCCTCCACCAGCGCCGCGGCGACGGGGCCGGTGGTGACGAGGGTGCGCGCGACCTCCTCGTGATGCAGCGCCCCGATCTCCTCGAGGGCGTGGGAGAAGGGATAGTGCCCGATGTCGTGCAGGAGCGCGGCGATGCGCACCACGGCGCACTGCTCGCGCTCGGCCGTCCCGAACACGCCGCGCTCATCGAGCAGGGCGAGGGCGCGGCGAGCGAGGTGGTACGTGCCCACCGCGTGCTCGAAGCGCGAGTGACTGGCGCCGGGATACACCAGGAAGGCGAGACCGAGCTGCCGCACGTAGCGGAGCCGCTGGAACGCGGGCGTATCGATCAGGCGGAGCGCCAGGGGATCGATACTGATGTTGTTCCACAACGGATCGCGTATGACGAGCACGATGGAGCGGTCCTGGGGGAAGGTTCCGGTGGCGACGAAATCTGCGAGTCCTGCATGGACGGCACCAGGGCATCCACGCGAAGGAGTCGGTCCGTCCCGCCGAATCGTGCGCCGCGGGACCGACCGACTCCAGAATGTACCTAACGAGGATCTCTCTGGCGGGACTCGAATACCTCGTCTGCCATCGAACCGTCCCGCCGGGACTCTCTATCCCCGCGGACCCGCCGATCGCACAGCCTCCCCCACGAAGCTCTCGTACTTCGCGAAGTTCTCCCGGAACATCGCCGCGAGCTTTCGCGCCTGGGCGTCGTACGCGCTGAGGTCCTGCCAGGTCTCCCGCGGTCGCAGCACCGAGCCAGGCACGTTCGGCACCTGCGCGGGAACGGCGAGATTGAAGACGGGATCCGTCACCGTCGGCACGTCGGCCAGCTCGCCGGCGAGGAGCGACCGGACCATCTCGCGCGTGTGCGACAGCTTCATGCGCGTGCCGACGCCGTACGGGCCGCCCGTCCAGCCGGTGTTGACGAGCCACACCCGCGATCCGTGCTGCGCGATCAGCCGGCCCAGCATCTCCGCGTACGTCGCCGGATGCCAGACGAGGAAGACGTCGCCGAAGCAGGCGGAGAAGGTGGCCTTCGGCTCGGTGACGCCGCGCTCCGTCCCCGCCACCTTCGCCGTGTAGCCGGAGAGGAAGTAGTACATCGCCTGCTCCGGCGTGAGCTTCGCGACCGGCGGCAGCACGCCGAACGCGTCGGCGGTGAGGAGCACGACGTTCTTCGGGTGGCCGCCGCGCCCGCTCGGCACGTGGTTGCGGATGTACGGCAGCGGATACGACGCGCGCGTGTTCTCGGTGATCGACTGGTCCTCGAACAGCACGCGGCGCGTCACCGGGTCGAGCACGACGTTCTCGAGGATCGTGCCGAACATCTGCGTCGTGGCGTAGATGTCCGGCTCCCCCTCGCGCGACAGGTTGATCACCTTCGCGTAGCAGCCGCCCTCGAAGTTGAACACGCCTTCGGGCGACCAGCCATGCTCGTCGTCGCCGATGAGGTAGCGCTGCGGATCGGCCGACAGCGTCGTCTTGCCGGTGCCGGAGAGGCCGAAGAAGAGCGCCGTGTCCCCGTGCTCGCCGATGTTGGCCGAGCAGTGCATGGAGAGCACGCCCTGCTTCGGCATGTAGTAGTTCATCACCGTGAACATCGCCTTCTTCAACTCACCGGCGTAGCGCGTCCCGCCGATGAGGATCATGCGCCGGGCGAGGTTCAGGACGATGAACGTCCCCGACCGCGTCCCGTGGCGCGCCGGGTCGGCCTGGTACTCCGGCGCGTGCAGCACGGTGAAGTTCGGGGTGAAGGCGGCGAGCTCCGCGAGCTCGGGGCGGATGAACATGTTCCGCACGAACGCCATGTGCCACGCGCTCGGCGAGACGTAGCGGACGGCGAGGCGGTAGCGCGGATCGGCGCCGCAGTAGAGGTCCTGGACGTACAGGTCGGGCTGGCCGTTCAGGTACTCGCGGACGTCGGCGAGCAGGGCATCGAAGCGGTCCTCGGCGAAGGGCTGGTTGACCGTTCCCCAGTCCACGTCCCGCTCGGACGACCGCTCGCGGACGATGAACTTGTCCTTCGGCGAGCGGCCGGTGTGGGGCGACGTGACGGCGCGGAAGGGCCCCATGTCGGCGAGCTCCCCTTCGCGCCGGGCGACGGCGGCCTCGATGAGCACCGGGGGGACGTCGTTCCAGTGCACTTCCCCGCGAGGAGTCAGTCCCTGTGCCTGCAGGCCGGTATCGGCGGTAGCTCCGGCGCTGTCGATCTCGGGCCGCGTCTCGGTCGCCATGGACTCATAACCTCGAATAGAGCGTCGGCGCGGGGCTGAACGGTGCGTTGGCGGCGGTCTCGGCCGCGGAGTAGCTCCGGGCCTGGGCGTCGACCACCGCGACCGCCGTCATGTTCACGATGTCCTGCACGTCGGCACCGCGCTCGAGCACGTGAACCGGCCGGCTCATGCCGATCAGGATCGGCCCGATCGCGGTGGCCCCGCCAAGATGGTCCAGCAGCTTGTAGGCGATGTTGCCTGCGCTCAGGTTCGGGAACACGAGCACGTTCGCCGGCCCCTTGAGCGTGCTGAACGGGTAATCGCGCTCGATGATCTCCGGGTCGAAGGCCGTATCGGCCTGCATCTCCCCGTCGACGATGAGCGACGGATCCCGCTGTCGCAGGAGCTGTACCGCGCGGGCGACCTTCTCGGCCTCCGGGTGCCGCACCGACCCGAAGTTCGAGAACGAGAGCATGGCGATCTTCGGCTCGATCCCGAGGGTTCGGACGATTCGACCGGCCGAGAAGGCGATCTGGGCCAGCTGCTCCGACGTTGGCTCGATGGTGACGGTCGTGTCGGCACAGAAGACGACCTTCGAGTCGAAGACGAGCATGTACATGCCGCTGACGAGCCCGGACTTGGGGTGCGCGCCGATGATCTCCAGCGCCGGGCGGATCGTCTCCGGGTAGTGGAGGTTGACGCCCGAGACGAGCGCGTCCGCGTCCCCCCGCGCCACCATGCACGACCCGAAGTAGTTGCCGTTGTAGAGCCGGCGCCGGGCCTCGTCCATGCTGAGGCCCTTCCGCTGCCGCCGGTTCCACATGTACTGGGCGTACTCCTCCCGGCGCGGCGAGGTGGAGGGGTCCTCGATGGCGATCCCCTCGAGGGCGATGTGCGCCTCGTGCGCGACCTGCTCGATGACGGCGCGGTTGCCGAGCAGGATCGGCTCGGCGATCCCCTCGTCCACGGCGATGGCCGCGGCGCGGATGATCTTCGGCTCCTCGCCCTCGGGGAAGACGACGCGCTTCGGGCCGCGGATCGCGCGGTTGATGATGCCGCGCATCAGCCCCCGGGCGCGGCCGAGGCGCATCTCCAGCCGCTCGCGGTAGTCGTCGAGGTCGATGAACTCCTTGGCGACGCCGGAGGCGACCGCCGCCCACGCCACCGCCGGCGCGACCCAGAGCAGGACGCGCGGGTCGAAGGGGAAGGGGATCAGGTAGTCGGGGCCGAACTTCACGTTCGTCAGCCCGTAGAGCGACGCCACCGTCTGCGGCACGTCCTCCTTGGCGAGGAGGGCGAGCGCGCGCGTCGCCGCCATCTTCATCTCCTCGTTGATCTCCGTGGCGCGCACGTCGAGCGCGCCGCGGAAGATGAACGGGAAGCCGAGGACGTTGT
>CAMLIT010000160.1 GCA_946480295.1 uncultured Gemmatimonadota bacterium | reverse complement strand
CCTGCTTCATGCGCTTCTTGCCCTCCTTCTGCTTCTCGAGGAGCTTGCGCTTGCGGGTGATGTCGCCGCCGTAGCACTTCGCCAGCACGTCCTTGCGCAACGGCTTCACCGTCGTGCGTGCGATGACCTTGTTGCCGATCGCCGCCTGGATCGCCACCTCGAAGAGCTGCCGCGGGATCAGCTCCTTCAGCTTGTCCGCGATCTTGCGTCCCCACTCGTACGCCTTGTCGCGGTGGATGATCACCGAGAACGCGTCGATCGGGTCGCCGTTGATCAGCATGTCGAGCTTCACGAGATCGCTCGCCCGGTACGACAGCATCTCGTAATCGAGGCTCGCGTAGCCGCGGCTGATCGTCTTCAGCTTGTCGAAGAAGTCGAGGATGATCTCGGCGAGCGGGAACTCCCAGTCGAACTCGACGCGCGAGGTGTCGAGGTACGTCATGTTCTTGTAGACGCCGCGCCGCTCCGTGCCGAGCGTCATGATCGGCCCGATGTACTCGGCCGGCGCCATGATGCGCGCCTTGACGAACGGCTCCTCGATCCGGTCGATCACCGCGCTGTCGGGCATCTTCGACGGGCTCTCCAGCAGCTCCATCGTGCCGTCGGTCCGGTAGACGTGGTACTCCACCGTCGGGACGGTGGTCACCAGGTCGAGGTCGAACTCGCGCTCGAGCCGCTCCTGCACGATGTCCATGTGCAGCAGCCCGAGGAAGCCGCAGCGGAAGCCGAAGCCGAGCGCGGTGGAGGTCTCGGGCTCGTAGTGCAGGGAGGCGTCGTTGAGCTGCAGCTTCTCCAGCGCATCGCGCAGCGTCTCGTACTGCTGCGTGTCCGTGGGATAGAGTCCCGCGAACACCATCGAGTGCACGTCCTTGTAGCCCGGCAGCGGTTGCACGGCGGGATTGTCGAGGTCCATCACCGTATCCCCGGCGCGCGTCTCCTTCACCGAGCGCACGTTGGCGACGACGTAGCCCACCTCTCCCGGCCCGAGGGCGTTCGTCTGCACCTGCCGGAGCTGGTTGTAGCCGACCTCCGCCACCTCGTACGGCTGCCCCGACCCGGCGGCGAATGTGATCTTCGTCCCCGGCTTCACGACGCCGTCGACGACGCGGATGCTCGGGATCGCGCCGCGATACCGGTCGTAGTACGAGTCGAAGATGAGCGCGCGCAGCGGCGCCTCCGGATCACCCTTCGGCGGCGGCACGCGCCTGACGATGGCCTCCAGCAGCTCGGGGATGCCCACGCCTTCCTTCGCGCTCACCAGGAGGATGTCGTCCGGGTCCGCGCCGATGAGGTCGTGCACCTCCTGCTTGCGCCGCTCCGGCTCCGCCCCCGGCAGGTCGATCTTGTTGAGGACGGGGATGATCTCCAGCCCCGCGTCGAGCGCCAGGAAGAGGTTCGACAGCGTCTGCGCCTGGATCCCCTGCGACGCGTCCACGACGAGGATCGCCCCCTCGCACGCGGCGAGCGAGCGCGAGACCTCGTAGGTGAAGTCCACGTGCCCCGGCGTGTCGATGAGGTTGAACTCGTACTCCTCGCCGTCGCGGGCATGGTACGACATGCGCACGGCGTTGAGCTTGATCGTGATGCCGCGCTCGCGCTCGAGGTCGAGCGTGTCGAGCACCTGGTCCTTCATTTCGCGCTTCTGCAGCGTGCCGGTGGTCTCGATGAGGCGGTCCGCGAGGGTGGACTTGCCGTGATCGATGTGGGCGACGATGCAGAAATTGCGGATGTGATCGAGCTTCAAAAGCGGTCTCTACTGAGGGGAAAGCGATTGCGCTGTCGCAATATAGCGGGCGCGAACACCCCCACCAAACGAAGAGCCGCGCGCCGGGGGGCGCGCGGCTCGATCGGCCCGCTTCGCGGCTCGAAGGGCGCCGTCGCTACTGCTTCGGCTTCCCGCTGCTCGAGCTCGACGAGCCGGACGATCCGGAGGAGCGGGGCGGCGGCGGCGCGTGCATCGGCTCCATGCGCATCGGCGGCGGCTCGAAGCGCGGCGGCGGCGACGGCCGCGCCGTCTCGACGTGCGGCCGCGCCTCCGACGGGTGCTCCCAGCGAGGCTGGGCCTGCGGCGGCGGCTCGTAGCGACGCTCGGTCGGCCGAGGGGGGGAGAAGCGCGGGCGCTCCTGCTGCCATTGCGGTGGCGGAGTGAGCCGCGGCGCTCCGGGCCGTGCAGCCCGCTCGCCGGCCTGGTGGCGGCGGATCATCTGCTCGATCGATGGCCGCTGCTCCAACCCCGAGCGCGGATCGAGCGTCGGCTCGGCGCCGTTCGCCGGGTGCAATCCGTTGAGGTCCGTCGCGTGCAGCCCGGACATGATGGCCCTCGCTCGCCCCGGGTTCGGCGACGTGCCCGGTCCGGTGAGCGTGGGACCGCCGCCGAGCTTCGGCGGCCGCGGCGACTCCGGCTTGATCGGTCCGCGTCCGTTCGGCTGCGGCGTCGCCGGCGGCAGCGGCCACGTGGTCGCGTAGAGGGGACGCCGGTACACCGGCACGTAGTAGCTGCACCCCGTCAGGCCATCGTACTCGCGCGCGTAGCTGACGAAGGGCGAGAAGAAGCCGAGCACGGGGACGCCGAAGCCGAAGTACCCGTCGGAGAGCCCGAAGGGCGAGTAGCCGTAGCCCATGCCGTTGCCGTAGGGCGAGTAGGCCAGGCCGGCGATCCCGAAGCCGTAGCTGCCGAAGCCGGCGAAGCTGCACCGGTCGACGTAGTTCGCCCGGTACATGCCGTAGTTGGTCGACGTGTAGTGCGCGTACTCCACCGTGTACGCCTCGCGGCTGTCGCCGGCCACGACCTGCGCCAGCTCCTCGACCGCTTCGCGCGGATCGTCGAGGTACTCCTCGTTCGACAGCTCGTAGCTGCTCCAGCGGTTGCCGTCGGTCACCCGCGCCAGCCGCATCGGGCGCCAGGAGGCGATGACGAAGACGTAGCCCGTGCCGGCGTCGTACGAGTCGCGGCGGCTGCGGACCATGGACAGCCGCGTGTAGTCGGTGGCGCGCCGATAACGGAATTCGTCGGCGAAGCCGCCGAAGAAGGGCGCGACACGGTAGACGTGTCCGCCGCGGACGAAGCCGTCCGAACCCGGACGATCCGGATAGACGATGCGCAGACGCCCGGAGGCGTCGATGTGCCCGACGAGGATGTATGCGTCGTCGTCGGCGTGGACGAACGCCTCGACGCGCCGGCTCCCCGCCTCGTTGTCGAAGTTCGCGGTCACCCGGACGCGCGGCCCGTCGGTCGCGGCGATCTGCTCCGCCTGGAGCGAGTCGATGACCTGCTGCCGCTCGACCGGCGGCAGGAGCGAGAGCCCCGGCAGGTCATCCTGGGCGCTGCCGCCGCCCGGCGATGCCGTCACACAGCCAGCGGCCACGCCGGCCAGCAGGAGGACGGCGGTCCGACTGACGCCAAGCGCGATGCGCATAGAGCCCCGTCTCCGCTGAGAATACCTGAAGAATCGGGCATGGTGCATGCCCGGGCAAGGGGACCATTCGCCGATCGGCGCGTGCGGCGCAGGTCCAGGGATGGTGCGGGTTTGCGAGGAGGGGCGCGGGACGAGCGCGCGCGTGCGCGAGAACCGGGTGTCCGCGGCGGGGGGCGGGGTGCGTCGCCTGGAGGGGACAGGGGCGAGGCGCGAGCGGCGCCCGGCTCCCGCCGCCCATCCGTCGCATCCGTGACCTCCCTGGCATCCGTGTCCAATCGGCGTTGATGCCTGCCTCGCGCGAAGGACCCAGCGCACGGCGACAGGAGCCAGCCCGACACTCGTCCCTCGTCCCTCGTCCCCAACGCTTCCCGCCTCCCGCCTCCCGCCTCCCGCCTCCCGCCCCTAGCTTCCCCCTCGATGGACACTGCACGCGGGTCGCGCGCCGACCTCTTCGATCCGGCCACTCTCGCCGCACTCGGCCGCATCGAGATCGTCGCACGCTGGATCGTCGACGGCTTCATGACCGGGCTGCATCGCTCTCCACGGAAGGGATTCTCCGTGGAGTTCGCCGAATTCCGCCCGTACCAGCCGGGCGACGACCTCCGCTACATCGACTGGAAGATCGCCGCCCGCTCCGACCGCCTCGTCATCAAGCAGTTCGAGGAGGAGACGAATCTCCGCGCGACCATCGTCCTCGACGTCAGCCGCTCGATGGCGTGGAGCGGCGCGGAGCTCGCCGGCATCACCCACCAGAAGGGCCCCGAGCGGCTGACCAAGCTCGCGTACGGCGAGCGGCTCGCCGCGGCCATCGCGCTGCTCCTCCTGCGGCAGCGCGACGCGGTGGGGCTCGTGCGCTACGACGATGCCCTCCGCACCGTGATCCCGCCGCGCGCGCACCGCGGACAGTGGCGGCGCGTCGTGGCCGGGCTCCAGGAGCCGGGGGCGGGGCTCGCCTCCAGCGCGGCGGGCGCGCTCGAGCAGGCCGCGCGGCTCATCACCCGGCGCGGCCTCATCGTGCTCGTCTCCGACCTGCTGATGGACATCCCGGACGTCGAGCGTGCCGTGCGCGCCCTGCGCGCGGCCGGGCACGACGTCACCGTGCTGCACCTCATGGATCCCGCCGAGCGCGAGCTGCCGCCCAGCGGCGAGGCGCTGTTCGTGGATCCGGAGAGCGCCCTCAGCGTGCCGGCGAGCCTCGCCGACGTCCGCGCCGCGTACCGCAAGACGGTGGACGAGGTCATCACCGAGTGGCGCGTGATGCTGACCTCCCTCGGCGCGGGCTACGAGCTGTTCTTCACGGACACGCCCTTCGGCGTGCCGCTGCGGCGCGCCTTCTCCGCCCGGCAGCAGCTCCCGTGACCGCACGGTGAGCTTCCTCGCTCCGCTCTCCCTCCTGCTCGGCGCGGCCGCGGTCGTGCCGCTGCTCATCCATCTCATGCGCCGCCGGATCGGCGTGCGCGTGGAGTTCCCGGCGGCGCGCTACCTCGCGCGCGCCGAGCAGGAGCACAGCCGCACCCTGCGGCTGCGCAACCTGCTGCTCATGCTCCTGCGCGTCCTCGGCGTGCTCCTCGTCGCCGCGGCCGCGGCGCGCCCCGTCGCGCGCTGGGTCGGCGGGGGACACGCGCCGACCGCGCTCGCCATCGTCCTCGACAACTCGCTGAGCACCACCGCCGTGCAGAACGGCCGGCCGGTGCTCGCCACCCTCCAGGGGATGGCGAAGGACGCGCTGCGCCAGGCGAGCGTGACGGACCGGGTGTGGGTGATCACGGCCGATGGGCACGTGCTCGGCGGCACGCCGTCGGCGCTCGCCGGCGAGGTGGATCGCATCGACGCGCTGAGCGGGGCGGGGAACCTCCAGCTCGCGCTCGCGCGGGCCTCGGAGCTCGTCGGGTCGTCGGGGCTCGACGCGCGGCAGGTCGCCGTGCTCACCGACGGCCAGCGCACGGCATGGCAGCATCCCGCCGCCGTCGGCGACGCGCAGGTGCTGGTGGCGGTGGCGCCCGGATCGCCGCCGGCGAACCGCGCCATCACCCTGGCCGAGGCGCGGCCCGAGCGCTGGACCCCGCGCGGCGCCGTCGTGGCGCGCGTGCTCTCGAAGGATTCCGCCTCCTTTCGCATCACCCTCGGCGGCCGCGTCCTCGCGCGCGGAAGCGCGGCGCCTGACGAGGAGGTCGTCACCGCCGCCGCGCCCTCCGAGCGCGGCTGGCTCGCCGGCACCGTGGAGCTCGAGCCCGACGAGCTGCCGGGCGACAACGTGCGCCACTTCGCCGTCTGGGTCGGCTCCGCGCCGGGCGTGACCGTCTCGCCCGGCGCCGGCCCCTTCGCGAAGAACGCGGTGGACGTGCTGCGCGGCAACGAGCGCGTCGCCGCGGGGAACGACATCGCCGTCACCGCGGCCGACGAGCTGACGGCGCTCCCCGCGCTCGTCCTCGCGCCCGCCGACCCGGTCCGCGTGGGCGTCGCCAACCGCGCTCTCGAGCGCGCGGGGATCCCCTGGCGCTTCGGGGCGCTGCGCCGCGGCGAGAGCGCGGTGCGCCTCACGCCCGCCGGGACGACCTCGGCCAACTTCGCCGACGTCAGCGCCTCGGTGCGCTACGACCTCGTGCCGCAGAGCGGCGCCGCCGCCGAGACCCTCGCCGTCGTCGGTCGCGACCCGTGGATCGTCGCCGGGCCGCGGTACGTGCTCGTCGCGTCGCCGATGCTCCCCGACGCGACGACCTTTCCCGTGCGCGCGGCGTTCGTCCCCTGGCTCGCCGATGTCATCAGCGAGCGGCTCGTCGGCGAGCCGGGCCAGGTCGTCGCCGCCGTGCCGGGCGCCCGCCTCGCGCGCCCGCGCTGGGCGGAGGCGCTCGAGTCGCCCGGGGGCGCACGCACGCAGCTCGGCGACAGCGTGGATGTCCCGACGCAGCCGGGGACATATTTCTTCGTGCGCGCCGACCACCGCGTCGGCGCGCTCGTCGTCGAACCCGAGGCCGACGAGTCCGTGCTCGACCGCCTGGGCGCCGGCGACATCGCGCGGCGCATCCAGGCGCGCCGCGTCCTCACCGTCACCGACCGCAGCGGCTGGATCGCCCAGGCGTTCCGTGCCGCCTCCCGTCGTTCCCTCATCGAACCCGTGCTCCTGGCCGCGCTCCTGCTCCTCGCCATCGAGGCGCTCGTGGTCGGCGCGGGCCGGAGAAAGCTCGCGTAGTGTCCCTCCTCTCCCTGCTCGACGCGGTGGAGCGCCTGCCGGCGTTCACGCGTGCCCTCAATACCGTTCCCGAGCCGCGCGCCCGCCTCACTCTCGGCGGGCTGCCCGGCGCGAGCGACGCGGTCGTCCTGGCGGCGCTCGCCAGGCGCCTCCCCTCCCGCTTCTTCGTCGTCGCGACCGACGGCGTCGCCGACGCCGAGCGATGGCTCGCCGACCTCCAGACGCTCGTCGACGACGCCCCCGTCGCGCTCTACCCGCCGCGCGAGGGCTTCGGCGAGGCCGAGCCGCACATGGAGGTCGCCGGCGAGCGCGTCGAGACGCTGGAGCGCCTCACGCGCGGCGACATCCGCATCCTCCTCACGACGGCGCGCGCGCTCATGGAGCGGACGCGCATGCCGCGCGCCGTGCGCGACCTGCGCATCGAGCTGCGCAAGGGCGACAGCTACCGCCTCCCGGAGCTGGTCGCGCACCTCGAGGCGATCGGCTTCGAGCGCGTGTCGATGGTCGAGGACGTCGCGCAGTTCAGCGTGCGCGGCGGCATCCTCGACGCGTACTCGTTCGGCATGCCGGAGCCGGTGCGCGCCGAGTTCTGGGGCGACGAGATCGTGGACCTCCGCCACTTCGACCTGACGACCCAGCGCTCGACGCGCACGGTGGACCTCGCGCTCATCCTGCCGGTGGACGGCCACATGCGCGAGGACGCGGGCGACTACGAGCGGCTCTCCGTGGCGACGCTCTTCCCGCCCGACACCGTGCTCGTCGTCCCCGGCGGCTCGCACCTCGAGCCGGAGATGCGGCGCACCTGGGAGGAGGCGCAGCACCACATCGACCTCGCGCGCCGGCGCGGGGAGGACGTCGTGCGGCGCGAGGAGCTGTTCGACCCGCCCGACGTCACGCTCCGCGCCGTGCGCGCCTTCGGCACCATCGCCGCCGCCGCGCCCGACGACACCCCCGACGTCGTCTTCCCGATCCGCCCCCCGGAGCCGATCGACCGCGACATCAAGCGCCTCCGCCGCCTCGTCCGCGACGGCGTCCCGACGCTCATCCTCTGCGACAACGAGGGCCAGTGCGAGCGCCTCGACGAGCTGCTGAACGAGGACGAGCGCGGCGAGAGCCCGGCGGCGCTGGTGGTCGGGGTGCTGAGCGGGGGGTTCGTGATACCGGGAGGCGGGAGGCGGGAGGCGGGAGGCGGAACCGCGTCGGAAGGAACACCTCGGCTCGAGGAGGTGGGCGATGCGGACGGGGAGAGCGCCTC
>CAMLIT010000159.1 GCA_946480295.1 uncultured Gemmatimonadota bacterium | reverse complement strand
AGCGCCGCTCCAGCGCGCCGTCCTTCTCGATGTACTTGCGGTACTCGTTGAGCGTGGACGCACCGACGCACTGCAGCTCCCCGCGCGCGAGCGCGGGCTTCAGCATGTTCGACGCGTCGATCGCGCCCTCGGCCGCCCCTGCCCCGACCAGCGTGTGCAGCTCGTCGATGAACAGGATGATGTTCTTGTTCTGGGCGATCTCGTTCATGACCGCCTTCAGCCGCTCCTCGAACTGGCCGCGGTACTTCGTCCCGGCGATGACCGCCGCCATGTCCAGCGACAGCACCCGATGGTCGCGGAGCGACTCCGGGCACTCGCCGTTGGCGATGAGCTGCGCCAGCCCTTCGACGATCGCCGTCTTGCCGACGCCGGGCTCGCCGATGAGGACGGGGTTGTTCTTCTTCCGGCGCGTGAGGACCTCCATCACCCGCTGGATCTCCTTCGCGCGGCCGATGGTCGGGTCGAGCTGCCCCTCGGCGGCGAGCTGCGTCAGGTCGCGGCAGAAGTGGTCGAGCGCCGGCGTCTTGGACTTCTTCTCGCCCTTGGGCGCCGACGTCGGCGGCGTGCCCGCCCCCTGCTGGGCGGTCGCCCCGGCCTGCGGCATCTCGGTGCCGAGGATGCGCAGCGTCTCGGCGCGGGCGGCCTCGAGGTTCACCCCGGCGTCCGTCAGCACCTGCGCGGCGATCCCCTTCTCCTCGCGCAGCAGCCCGAGGAGGAGGTGCTCCGTGCCGACGTAGCTGTGGCTCAGCTCGCGGGCCTCGCTCATCGCCAGCTCGAGCACCTTCTTGGCGCGGGAGGTATACGGGAGATCGGGACCCGTCGTCTGCTGGGCTTTGCCCTTCTTGACGGTCTCCTCGATCTTCTGCTGAACCTCGTCGAGCTCCACGCTCAGGTTCTGCAGAACTGTCGCTGCAACGCCCTCACCCTCGCGGATGAGACCAAGCAGGATGTGCTCAGTCCCCACGTACTCGTGGTGGAGGCGCGCGGCCTCCTCTCGCGCCATGGCGAGGACCTTTCTCACCCGTTCGGTGAAGTTGTAGCCGTTCATGTGTCCCTCAAATACGGGTGCACGTACGGATTACCCGACCGTACCCGCTTCCTCTTCCAGCGCCTTACGCACATACCGTGCACGCGCCAGGTTGGTCTCGCTCTCCGTCAGAGCCCGCCCCTCCATGTGGGCGAGATGGGCGGCTTGCGAAAAAATCAGGAGCTTGTTGAGGGTATATACACTGAGGCCCGAGATCAGTTTCAGCCCCGCGGCCAACCGAACCCCACTCAGGTAGTTCATCGCCTCGTCGAACGAGAGGCTCCGTGCATACCGCAACGTCCCGTACGCTCGCCAGAGCTTGTCCTCGATAATATATCCCGCATCGCGAAGCAATACGCGCCGGGCGTCCTCCTCCTTCTCGATCACGTGACCGACGACGCGAAGGAGCAGGTCCAGCAGGTCCTCCTCCGAGCGCCCGAGCGTCGTCTGGTTCGAGATCTGGAAGAAGTTCCCGACGACCTCACTCCCCTCGCCGTACAACCCACGATACGTGAGTCCCATCTGCTGCAACCCGGCGAGCACCCGGCCGATCTCCTTCGTGAGCACGAGCCCTGGCAGGTGGATCAGCACCGACGCCCGCATCCCCGTACCGACGTTCGTCGGACACGCGGTCAGGAACCCGAACTCCTGGTGGTACGCGTACGGCACGCGCGCACCGAGGTCCCGGTCCATCCGATCGATCGCGGCGAACGCTTCCTGGAGCGCGAACCCCGATCGAAGCGACTGCAGGCGCAGGTGGTCTTCCTCATTCACCATGACGCCCAGCCCGTCCGAGAGAAACACCGCCGCGCCACTGCGCACGGGGTGCTGGGCGTCGAGCCCCGCCAGCTCCTTGCTCACGAGATGGCGCTCGTGCAGGAGAGCCCGCTCCGTCGGCGCCAGATCGTCCAGCCGGTAGAGCACGCTTTCCGAGAGCAACGGTACCCCCTTCACCGCCTCGCGCACCTGCGAGAGCACGCGGAGCCGCTCGCCGTCCCGCGCGCGGCCGGTGAAGGCGAATCCCTCGACGTTCCGGGCCAGCCGGATGCGGGTCGAGAGCACCACGTCCGAGTGCTGCCCGGAGGCGTCGAGCCAGCGGACCCCGCCGTCAGGGATCAGCGACAGGTCCATCGTCATTCGAGCACCCGGATGCGGTCACGCAGGTCGGCCGCCAGCTCGAACTGCTCGTTCTCGATCGCCCGCCGCAGCCGCTCCTTGAGCTCCACCAGCGCCGTCGCCGGCGCAAGCGACTCGGGGTGCGGCGGCTCGTAGCCCCGCCCCACGTGCCGGGAGCTGCCGTGGACGCGGCGCAGCAGCTCGCGAATCCCTTGCTCGAACGCGGAATAGCAGCGCGCGCACCCCCACCGGCCGGTGGCGCGGAAATCCGCCATCGTCGTCCCGCAGAAGCTGCAGCGCGTCGCGTCGCTCGCGGCGCTCGCCGCCTGCTGGTGCACGGCCTGGAGGAACTCGCCCAGCGGATGCTTCGACACGGCGACCTGGGTCTCCACCCCGCGTTCGGCGGCGCAGCGCTCGCACAGGCGGAGCACCGTCACCGCGTTGTCGACGATCTGCGTCAGCGTCACCGCCGCGTCGCGCTCGTGGCAAACCTCGCACAGCATCAGGTCACCACCTCCCGGATGTCCGTGCTCGCCAGCCGGCCGTCTTCGAGCAGCAACACGCGGTCCGCGCGCCCCGCGAGGGAGCGATTGTGTGTCACCACCACCATCGCGATCTCCAGGTCGCGCGACAGCTCGGCGAAGAGGTCGTGCAGGCGCTCGCTGTTGAAGTGGTCCAGGTTCCCGGACGGCTCGTCCGCGAGCAGCACCGCGGGGTCCATCGCGAGGGCGCGCGCGACGGCGGTCCGCTGCTGTTCGCCCCCCGACAGCTCGGAGGGCCGATGCTGCACCCGTCCCGCCAGTCCCACGCGCCCGAGCAGGTCGATCGCCCGCTCCCGCGCGCGGGGGATCTCCCACCCTGCGACGCGCAGCGGCATCATCACGTTCTCCAGCGCGGTGAACTCCCGCAGCAGGTGATGGAACTGGAAGACGAAGCCGACCTTGCGGTTGCGCATGAGCGACAGCTCTTCGTCCGAGGCGCCGTCCAGCCGCTCGCCGGCGATGCTCACGTAGCCGCGGCTCGGCCGATCGAGGGCGCCGAGCAGGTGCAGCAGGGTGCTCTTCCCCGCGCCGCTCGCCCCGACGATCGCCACCATCTCCCCGCGCGCCACTTGCAGCTGCACCCCGTCCAGGACGGTGATGAGCCCTCCGTCGCCGCCGACGTACGTCTTCGCCAGATCGACCGCTTCCAGCACCATCATTCGTGTCGAATCGCCTCCACGGGGAACAGCTTCGCCGCCTGTCGGGCCGGATAGATCGTCGCGATCGCCGCGATCACCAGGCTTGCCAGCACGATCAGCGCCACGTCCAGCCGCTGCGTGGAGGCAGGCAGGTGGTCTATGAAATATACGGAGGGGTCCAACGGAATGAGCTTGTAGCGGTCCAGCGCCACCGATGCCGCGAGACCGATGACGAGCCCCCCCGCCGTACCCACGAGCCCGATCACGAGCCCCTGCGCGAAGAAGATGCGCGCGATCGACTTCGCCGGCATCCCCATCGCCCGAAGAATCCCGATCTCCTTCGTCTTGTCCGTCACGACCATCGTCAGCGTGCTGACGATGTTGAAGGCGGCCACGAGCACGATCAGCAGCAGGATGAACGTCATCCCGAGCTTCTCCAGCATCAGCGCGTGAAAGAGCGACGAGTTCTGGGCTTCCCAGTCTTCCGTGCGATACGGGAAGCCGAGGGAGTCCTCGATCGCCCGTGCCACGACCGGCGCGACATCCCGGTTCTTCGTCCGCACCTCGAGGCCCGTCACCGCGGTGTCGAGATCGATCAGCCGCTGCGCCGCCCCGAGGTCCAGGAACACGTACGAGTTGTCGTACTCGTACATCCCCGTCTGGAAGATCCCCGTGACCTCGAACTTGTAGAACTTCGCCGTCGGCAGTCCCGTCACCGGATTGAGCTTCCCCGTCCCGAGGGAGATGAGCTGGACGGAATCCACCCCGGGCACCACCCCCAGCCGCTCCGCCAAACGATTCCCGAGGACGATGCCGTTCCGCGTCCCGTCGCTGCTGCGGAAGGTGAAGTCCCCCGCCGTGGCGACCTCCCGGATCCGCGTCACCGGATTGAGCCCGGGATGCTGCGGCTCGATGCCCATCACGAACACCGCCTCGGCGTACTTGTGGCCGGCGTTGATCCCTGCCTGCGCGTGCACGAACGGCGCGACCGCGACGACGCCGGGCATCCGGGAGACCTTCGTCATCTCCCGGCGCCAGTTCGGCATCGTCATGTCCTCGCCGTACGTCAGCACGCGGATGTCCGGGCTGCCGATCAGGATCTTCTCCCGAAGGTCGTTCTGCAGACCGTTCATCACGCCGATGATCACGATCAGCGCGCTCACCCCCACGACCACCCCGCCGATCGCGATCGCGCTGATGAGCGACAGCAGCCGCGAGCCGCGACGGCTCCGCAGATACCGCCAGGCGATGGACAGTTCCAGCCTGGTCATTCCGGGCGCATCGTCGGAAAGAGGATCACGTCCCTGATGTTCGACATTCCGGTCAAGTACATGAACAGGCGGTCGATGCCGATCCCCACACCGCCCATCGGCGGCATGCCGTACTCCATCGCGCGAAGATAGTCCTCGTCCACCCCCGTCGCCTCCTCGTCCCCCGCCGCCCGCAGCCGCGCCTGCGCCTCGAAGCGCCGACGCTGGTCGAGCGGATCGTTCAACTCGCTGAAGGCGTTCGCCAGCTCCTTCCCGCGCGCGAAGAGCTCGAAGCGCTCCGTGAGCTTCGGCCTGGTGCGGTGCGGCTTCGCGAGCGGGGAGAGCTCGACGGGATAGTCGAGCACGAAGGTGGGCTGGTCCAGCTTCGATTCGACGAGCGCCTGGAACATCTCGTCGAGCACCTTCGGACGGCTCATCGTCTCGACCTGCTGTACCCCCACGCGGCGCGCGGCGTTCCGGAGCTCCTCGTCCGCCATCGCCATCGCGTCGGCGCCGAGCGCCTCGTTCAGCGAGCCGACCCAGTCGATCCGCCGGAAGGGCGGCTGCAGCTCCGGCACGCGCACCGTCTCGCCCGCGACCACCATCCCCTCTCCGACCACGGAGCGCACGGCCGCCGCGGCCCGCACGAGGATCGCCTGCACGCGCTCGATCATCGTCGTGTAGTCGGCGAACGCCTCGTAGAACTCCAGCATCGTGAACTCGGGGTTGTGCGTGCGGTCCAGCCCCTCGTTCCGGAAGTCGTGGCCGATCTCGTACACCCGGTCGAAGCCGCCGACGACGAGCCGCTTGAGATAGAGCTCGTCGGCGATCCGGAGGTACAGCGGCATGTCCAGCGCGTTGTGGTGCGTCATGAACGGGCGCGCCGCCGCGCCGCCGTACAGCGGCTGCAGCACCGGTGTCTCGACCTCGAGGTAGCCGAGCTCCTCGAAGTGTCGCCGGATCTCGGTGATCATCCGCGAGCGTGCGCGGAAGAGCTGGCGCACCTCCGGGTGCACGGCGAGGTCCGCGTACCGCTGACGCGAGCGCTGCTCCTCGTCGGCGAATGCCGAGTGGCGCACCACCGCGCCGTCCACCACCTCCTCCTTCCCGAACGGGAGCGGGCGGAGCGACTTCGCGAGCATCTCCACCCGGTCCACGCGCACCGTCACCTCCCCCGTGCGCGTGCGGAAGAGCGGCCCCTCGACGCCGATCACGTCGCCGATGTCGAAGTGGTCGAGCAGCGCGTAGCGCTCGGGGCCGAGGATGTCGCGCTTGAAGTAGAGCTGGATCCGGCCGCTCGCGTCGGCGAGGTGCGCGAAGGTGGTCTTCCCGTGCGCGCGCCAGGCGATGAGGCGCCCCGCCAGCCGCACTACCGGCCCGTCGTCCTGCCCTTCCGGAAGCTGCTCGAGCGCCTCGGCGGCGCTGTGCGACCGATCGAAGGAATAGGCGAAGGGAAGCGTCCCGCCCTGCACGAGCGCGTCGAGCTTCTCGCGGCGCGCTCGCTGGACGAAGTTCAGGTCCTCGCTCACGCCGCGGCGCTCCCGCGCCCGGCGAACTCGCGCAGATACGCTTCGATGAACGGGTCGATGTCGCCGTCCATCACGCGCTGGACGTCGGGGATCTTCAACTCGGTGCGGTGGTCGTTCACCATCGTGTAGGGCTGGAAGACGTAGCTCCTGATCTGGCTGCCGAACGTGACGTCCGCCTTGGTGGCGTCGAGCTCGGCCTTGCGCTGCGCCTGCTTCTCCGCCTCGAGCTGGTAGAGGCGGTTCTTCAGCATCTTCATCGCCGTCGCCTTGTTCTTGTGCTGCGAGCGCTCCTGCTGCGACGACACGACGATGCCCGACGGGATGTGCGTCAGCCGGACGGCGGAGCTGGTCTTGTTGACGTGCTGCCCCCCCGCGCCGGACGCGCGGAAGACGTCCATCTTGATGTCCTCGTCGCGGATCTCGATGTTGATCTCCTCGTCGACCACGGGATAGACGAAGATCGACGCGAAGCTCGTGTGGCGCCGCGCCTGCGCGTCGAAGGGCGAGATGCGCACGAGGCGGTGCACGCCCGTCTCCGCCTTGAGGAAGCCGTAGGCGTACTCGCCCTTGATCTCGAGCACGGCGCCCTTGATCCCCGCCTCCTCGCCCTCGCTCAGGTCGAGGACCTCGATCTGGTAGCCCTTCCGCTCGGCCCAGCGCGTGTACATGCGCATGAGCATCTGCGCCCAGTCCTGCGCCTCGGTGCCGCCCGCGCCCGCGCTGATCTCCACCTGCGCGTCACGGAAGTCGTCCGGACCGGAGAGGAGGGACCGCAGCCGGAATGCCTCGATCTCGCCGTCGAGCGTCGTGATCTCGCGCTCGACCTCCTGCGCGAGCTCCTCGTCGGGATCCGCCTCGAGCATCTCCTCCAGCTCGAGCGCGCTCTGCACCCGCGCGCTCATCGCGGTGAACGGCTCGACCCACCCCTTCAGCGCCTTGACCCGCTGCACGATCGCCTGCGCCGTCTGCTGGTCGGCCCAGAAGCCCGGCGCGGACATCCGCTCCTCGAGCTCGGTCAGCGACGCTCGTTTGGCATCGATGTCAAAGATACCTCCTCAGCTCGCCCAATCGCTCGGCGTGCTGGCGCAGCGACCTCGATCGCTCCGATTCCGGCATTCGATTCTCCTGTATGACACGAGCCGTCCCGCATCGGCGCGGACGGCTCGGGAATGTGTTCCAGGTGCGGAAATTAGCGGAAGCGGCGCCGCGCTTGTACCCCGCGCGCCGACACCCGCCGGAGCGCGGCTCAGAAGAGCCGCTGCCCGCCGGCGAGGATGTCGTTCAGCGCTTCCTGGAAGTGCGACGTCGTGTCCGCGAACTCCTTCCCCACCTGCCCCACGTATTCCTCGAAGCTCTTCTGGATCTCCTCCCGGAAGAGCTGCTTCAGCGTGCCTTCGCGCAGCCCCTGCTCGCGCTTCTCGGGAAAGTATGTCACGAGGTCCGAGACCAGTGCGCGCGCGAGGCGCTTCGCCTTCGCGTTGGGATCGTTCGCGAGGAACGGATTGATCGGCGCACGGCTCGGCGTCGGCTTCTGCCCGAGCGGCGCGGGCTCGCCCGTCGGCGGGGTCGCGCCGGGAGCGGGGCGCGGCGGAAAGAGCGGAGCGCTCGGTGCGGGGCGCGGGGGCACGCCCAAGGCGCCGCCCTGTGGCGGCGGAGCGGGGGTGTGGCGCGGAGGCACGGCGGGGGTGCGCGGCGGCGTACCCGGGAGCGCCGTGCCTGACGGCGCTACCGGGCGCGACGGGGGCGGCGGGGCCGCCGGACGCGCGGGG
>CAMLIT010000158.1 GCA_946480295.1 uncultured Gemmatimonadota bacterium | reverse complement strand
CCGGCACGATCCACAACGTGGGCGCCACGCCGGTGTTCGTGGACATCGAGCCGGAGACCTTCAACATCTCGCCGGCGGCGGTGCAGGCCGCGATCACCAGCCGCACGAAGGCGGTGGTGCCGGTGGACCTGTTCGGGCAGATGGCGGCGCTGGAGCAGGTGCAGGCGGCGGCGCCCGGGATCCCGGTGATCGAGGATGCGGCGCAGTCGATCGGCGCCCGGCGCAAGATCGACGGCACCTGGCGCATGGCGGGCGAGGCGGCGACCATCGGCACCTTCAGCTTCTTCCCATCGAAGAACCTCGGCGGATACGGCGACGGCGGGATGGTCGTGACCCAGGACGAGCAGCTCGCCACGCGGCTCAAGCGGCTGCGCGTGCACGGCGGCGCCACGCAGTACTTCCACGACGAGGTCGGGTACAACAGCCGCCTCGACGCGCTCCAGGCGGCGGTGCTCGGCGCCAAGCTGCCGCATCTCCAGGCGTGGAGCGACAAGCGGCGCGAGAACGCCTGCTACTACAGCGGCCAGCTCGCGGGGATCGCGGAGATCAAGACGCCGTACGTGGCGCCGGAGAACCAGTCGATCTTCAACCAGTACACCATCCGCGCCGAGCGGCGCGACGAGCTCCAGAAGTTCCTGAAGGAGCAGGGCATCGGCACGTCGATCTACTACCCGCTGCCGCTGCACCTGCAGCCCTGCTTCGCGTATCTCGGGTACAAGGAGGGAAGCTGTCCCGAGGCGGAGCGCGCCGCGCGCGAGGTGCTGTCGCTGCCGATCTTCCCCGAGCTGGCGAAGTCGCAGCTCGACGAGGTGGCCGGGGCGATCCGCCGCTTCTACGGCCGCTGAGCCGGAGCGCCACGCCCACGGAGGGGCGAGTCGAGCCATGATGAAAGACGTCCTGCTGAAGCGGTTCCAGGACCGTACCGCGAAGGTCGGCATCATCGGCCTGGGCTACGTGGGGCTGCCGCTGGCGGTGGAGTTCGCGAAGGGCGGCTTCCACGTCATCGGCTATGACGTGAGCCAGCGCGTCGTGGACGGCCTCATGGCCGGCACGTCGCACATCCAGGACGTCCCGAGCTCGGAGATCGCGGCCATCGTTCGGCAGGGGCTGTTCGAGGCCACGACCGACGAGGCGCGGCTGCGCGAGGCGGACGCGATCTCGATCGCCGTCCCGACGCCGCTCGTGAAGACGCGCGACCCGGACATGAGCTACGTCACGGCGGCCGCGCAGACCATCGGCCGCCAGGCACACCCGGGGCTCCTCGTCGTGCTCGAGAGCACGACGTATCCGGGCACGACGCGCGAGGTGCTGCTCCCGATCTTCCAGGGGCAGGGGCTCACGGTCGGCGAGGATGTCTTCCTCGCCTTCAGCCCCGAGCGCGTCGACCCCGGGAACCCGAAGTACCACACGAAGAACACGCCGAAGGTGGTGGGCGGCATCACCGCCGATTGCACCGAGCTGGCGGTGGCGCTGTATTCGTCGGTCATCGACACCTGCGTCCCCGTCGCGTCGTGCGAGGCGGCGGAGCTGACGAAGCTGCTCGAGAACACCTTCCGGTCCGTGAACATCGGGCTGGTCAACGAGATGGCGATCATCTGCGACAAGCTCGGGGTGGACGTGTGGGAGGTGATCGACGCGGCGGCCACGAAGCCGTTCGGCTTCATGAAGTTCACGCCGGGCCCGGGGATCGGCGGTCACTGCATCCCGCTCGACCCGCACTACCTCGCGTGGAAGATGCGCACGCTGAACTACAAGACGCGCTTCATCGACCTCGCGAGTGAGGTGAACAGCCACATGCCGGCGTACGTCGTGGAGAAGGTGGCGCGCGGGCTGAACGACGATCGGAAGCCGGTGAACGGCAGCCGGGTGCTCGTCATGGGCATCGCCTACAAGCCCGACATCGACGACGTGCGCGAGAGCCCGGCGCTCGACGTGATCCGCCTGCTGGAGGAGCAGGGCGCCGACGTCGCGTTCCACGATCCGTACATCCCGACCTTCCGCGAGGATGGCCACGTGCGCGAGGGCGTGGCGCTGACCGCCGAGGAGGTGGAGCGCGCGGACGCGGTGGTGATCGTGACCAACCACCGCAAGGTGGACTACCAGTACCTGATGGACCACGCGACGCTGATCGTGGACACGCGCAACGCGACGACGGGGCTGGTGAAGACGAAGGCGCGCGTCGTGAGCCTGTCGGCGTCGCATCCGTCCGTCTCGGACGAGGTGATGGGCGACTGACGCCGCGACGGCGGTCCCGATCCTGACGGCGGTGGACGACGGCGCCGGGTGACGCGAGGTCACCCGGCGCCGCGTCGTTTTCGCGCGTCTCGCGCGCGGTCTGCGCGCGACCGTGGCTCGGCCCGCTCCTTGCAAAATGCCCGTCCGGCCCCAGCCGTTTCTTTCACTTCGACCACGAGGCTTCGCTGCTCACCAGTCGCGAACTCCGTCGGCGCTGGTGCGGGCTGCCGTCGCGCGTGGCGCGTCTCGTCGCGCGCGTGGCCGCAGTGATCGCCGTCCTCCCGGCGTTCGCCGCGGCGCAGCACCCGCTGCTCATGCTGCCGCTGGACGATCCCGCGTACGTCCAACTACAGGCACTCGATCGCGCCGGCTGCGCGCCGGCGCGGGTCAGCCCCTATCGGCCGTTCATCGTCCGTGACATCCGGCGCGCGCTGCTCGCCGCGGCGAGCGATTCCGCGTGCCGCTCGCCGCTGCTCCCGGCGCTCCTTCAGCGCTTCGGCGCGGACACGGTGCGCACGGACAGCATCGCCGCGGCGCTCGTGCGCCCGGGCGCCGCGCCGGACACGGGTCGCGGTGCGTTCATCCACTACCGCGTCGCGAGCGACAGCGTCGACGAGGGCGCCGACCAGCCGCTCGGCGGCGGGGCGATGGCCACGCTGCGCGCGACGGCGCTGAGCAACGGCGAGTTCTGGCCGTACTGGCAGGACGTGAAGCCGACGAGCCAGGGCGAGCCGCCGCTGGTCGGCCTCGTGCGCGCGCGCGGGCGCTGGAGCGGCGGGCCGCAGTTCCTCGCCGTCGCCGAGGTGTACGCGCAGTCCAGCATGCGCAACGACCCGACGGTGCGCGCCAAGGCGCAGCGCCACACGGACGCGTTCATGGCGCCGGGGCAGTCGTACCTCAACGGCCGGCTCGGTCCGATCACGATCTCCGCCGGCCGCTCGTCGGAGGCGTGGCTCGGCGAGGGGCGCGAGTCGCTCATCCTTTCGGCGAACGGGCCGATGCTCGACCGGCTGATGGTGAGCGGCACGTGGAGCAAGGTGCAGGGGCGCGCATTCTACGGCGTGCTCGATGACGTGGTGCTGACGACGGCGCAGGACAGCGTGGCGCCGTCGGCGGACGGGGCGCGGCTGCACCGCGCCATCGTCGGCCACGCGCTGAGCTGGGAGCCGACGCCGCGCCTCGAGCTGACGGCGGGGGAGACGATGCTCTTCACGCGCCGCACCGCGCCCCTCGACTGGGCGTACATGAACCCCCTCATGCCGTACGTCGTCTCGCAGGCGGACTCGGGACGGAGCGGGACCGAGGGGCGCGACAACGTCCTGCTCTTCGGCGCCGTGCGCGGGCGTGTGGGACCGGCGCTGCTCGCGGGGGAGATGCTCGTCGACGACATCCAGATCGACGCGGCCGATCGTTCGCGCACCTCCGACCAGCTCGGGTTCGCCCTGCACGGCAGCGTCCCGATACCCGCGCCGCTGCCGCTGATCGCGAACGCGAGCTACACGCGCATCTGGCCGATGACCTACTCGCGTGCGTCGTACAGCGAGGTGTACCAGTCGTATGGCCAGCCGCTCGGCTCGGAGCTCGGGCCCGATGCCGACATGCTCACCGGGGAGCTCGAGCTGTGGCCGTCGCCGCAGCTGCGCCTGACGGCGGGCGGCTCGTGGTGGCGGCACGGCGCGACGCGCCTCGACCGGCGGCCGTCGGAGAGCCCGAATTTCCACGGGCTCGGCCCGTACCCGTCCACGCGCCCCTGGCGGCCCGATGTGCAGGTCGCCGGGATGGGGCACTTCGGCGTGCAGCTGCTCACGCCGCTCTTTCCCGTGACGGCGCGGCTCGACCTCGCGCGCATGAGCAACGTCAACAACCTGCCCTCCTCTGCGGCACTGTATGTGCGAGGGTACCTCGAAGGTTCGTATGCAATCGACTATCCGTGACCGACGCGACCGGGCCACTCGGTTCGGGCTCGTCCTCGTGTTGCTGCTCGCGTCGGTGCTGCCTGGGGCCCTGTGGTCCCAGCAGCCACAGCCGTGCACCGCGGAGAGCGCGGCCGACACGGCTTCGCTCACGGCGGGCGGGCTGCGCACGGGCGATCTGCTGAAGATCAACATCTTCCGACAGAAGGAGCTCTCCGGTGACTACCTCATCGACAGGCAGGGGCGCGTGGTGATCCCGGGGCTCGGGGCCATCCGCGCGGCCGGCCTGGACCCGAGTCAGGTCGAGACCCGGCTGAAGTCCCTGCTCGTCTGCCGGGGCTATCCGACGGAAGTGAGCGTGCAGGCGCAGATCCGCGTCTCGGTGCTCGGCCAGGTGCGGGCGCCCGGGCTCTTCCCGGTGGATCCCGGAACGGACGTGCTCCAGCTCATCACGCTCGCGGGCGGGCAGACGCCCGACGGCGACCTGTCGCACACGCGGATCCTCCGCGAGGGGCGCTCGTACAGCGTGGACCTCGGCAGCGCCCTCGCCGGCGCGGGAGGCGGCGCCGCGAGCGGGATCGTGCTCCAGTCGGGGGACGTCGTCCTCGTGCCCAGGCGCGCCGGCCTGTCGCAGGCGCAGTGGGGGCTCGTCCTGAGCAGCGCCGCCACGGTCATGACGCTCCTCAACGTCATCGTCACACTCTCACGCCGGTAGGATCATGGCTGAAGCATATCTCTCTCCGCTCGAGCCCCTCGACGAGAGCTCGGACGAGCCGCGCGGCCTGTCGCTGCGCGAGACCGTCGTCGCGCTCCGTCGCCGGTGGTGGCTCGTCATGCTGCTCGCGGGAGGGATTCTCGCCGCGGGGATCGTCCACACCTGGCGGCAGCCGCGGTTGTACCAGGCGACGACGACCGTCCGCCTCCAGGCCGCGCAGGCGCCGATCAGCGGCGTGCCCACGGCGACGCCGCGGCTCGACTACCGCATCGATCCGCTCCAGTCGGAGCAGGTCGTCATCAAGAGCCAGCAGGTGGCCGAGCGCACCGCGCGCGAGCTCGGGCTGCAGGTGGCCGTCACCCGGCCGCAGGACATCCGCTGGAGCGACCTGTTCGGCGACAACCACCCGCGCGTGGACGAGTCCATCGCGCAGGGGACGTACACGCTCCGCTTCGACGCGAACGGCTACGCGCTCCGCCGCGCCGACGGTCAGTTCGTCGCCGCGCGGTACGGCGACAGCCTGTCGGTCGGCGGGCTCACGGTCGCCTTCGCGCACCGCCCGAAGGTGGACGGGCGCGAGGTCACGCTCTCCATCCTGCCGCTGAGCGACGCGGCGGGGATCATCGAAGGCGGCATCGACACGCACGTGCTGCCGTCCACGGACCTCATCGAGATCAGCTACACCGGCGGCGATCCGGCGCAGGTCCGCGACATCGCCAACGCGATCGCGCGGACCTACCAGGAGTTCTCGAGCGAGGGCTCGCGCGAGAGCGCGGTGCAGAAGACGCGCTTCATCGGCCAGTCGCTGCGCGAGCAGGAGCGCGCGCTGAGCGCGGCGCAGGACGCGCTGAAGCAGTTCAAGGAGGCCAACCAGACGGCCGACGTCAGCGACGAGGCGAAGGCGCTCTTCAAGAGCATCAACGACTTCGAGACGCAGCGCCAGCAGCTCCTCACCGAGCAGAAGGTCTACGCGTCGCTGATGGGGAAGGTGGCGGCCGCGGACACCGTGGACGACGAGCTGCGGCGGCTCGCCGGCACCGGGATCCTCCAGCAGAACGCGGCGATCGAGGCCAAGTTCGAGCAGTGGCAGGACCTCCTCAAGCAGCGCCAGGCGCTCGTGCTCACGACGGGCGTGAACGGGAACAACCCCGACGTGCAGCGCTTCGACCAGGCGATCAGCGACGCGAAGCAGGGGCTGCGCGCGGCGACGCAGGTCTACCTCCAGGGGCTCCAGACGCGTCTCGAGTCGCTCGACCAGACGATCGCGCAGATGAAGTCGCAGTCGGAGAAGTACCCGCCGCTGGAGGCGGAGCAGGCGAAGCTCGACGCGAACGTGCAGACCGCCGAGAAGATGTACATGGACCTGCAGTCGCAGCTCCAGCTCGCGCGCATCGCGCAGTCGGCCGACGGCGGCACGGTGCGCATCATCGACGAGGCGACGATGCCGCTCTTCGCCGTCTCGCCGAACCGGAAGCGGGCCTTCCTGATGTACCTGCTCCTCGGCCTCGTCGCGGGCGTCGGCTCCGCCGTCGGCCTGGAGCGCCTCGACGACTCGGTGCGCTCGCCGCTGGAGCTCGGGGAGCACTACCGGCTGCCGGTGCTCGGGCTCATCCCGGGGATCAAGGCCTCGGAGCTGCCCGAGCTGGGCGCCGCGCCCGGGTTGAACCGTATCGTCACGCACGCCGATCCGCGCTCGCCGGTCGCCGAGGCCTACCGCTCGCTGCGCACGAACCTGGCGTTCGCGCGCTCCGACCACGGGCTGCGCACGGTCGTGCTGACGAGCCCCGGACCGGCGGACGGCAAGTCCACGACCGTCGCCAACCTCGCGATCACCTTCGCGCAGCAGGGGCAGCGGACGCTCCTCGTCGACGCCGACCTGCGGCGCGCGGTGCTCGACAAGACGTTCGGGATCTCACGCACCCCGGGGCTCACCGACGTCATCATCGGCGACAAGAAGCTGAACGAGGCGGTCGTCCCGACGCAGGTGCCGAACCTGTCGGTGCTGCCGAGCGGGCAGCTGCCGCCGAATCCCTCGGAGCTCCTCGGCTCCTCGGCGATGCGGGGCATCATCGACGAGGCGAGCACCGCGTTCGACATCGTCCTCTTCGACTCGCCGCCGCTGCTCGCGGTGACCGATGCCGCGGTGCTCTCGACGATGGTGGACGGGGCGATCCTGATCGCGCGCATGGGGGCGACGCAGCGCAAGGCGCTGTGGCGCGCGGTGACCCAGCTCCGCGCCGTGCGGGCGAACATCCTCGGCGGCGTGCTCAACGACGTGACCGCGCAGGTGGGCGCGTACTACGGCGGGTACGGCTACTACTACTACGCGTACTACGCGGAGAACGCGCACCCGAACGGACAGCAGCTGGCGGGAGTGCTCGGGCGGCTGAAGCGGCTCACGGCGGCCCGCCTGACGTCCCGGAACTGAGGGGTGCCGGTGGTCGCGCCGCGGCTCCGGGACGGCGAGTGGAATCGCGACCTCGTGGGCGCCGTGCCTGACGTCGCGGCGCCGCGGCGGCCGACGGTGCGCGGCGCGACGCGGGCGGCGTCGATCGTCCTGCGCCTGGCGCTGGGGCTCGACGTGAGCGACGTCGAGCCGTCGGAGTGGCCCCTCGTCCTGGCGGTGGCGTCGCGCGAGCGGCTCGTCCCGCTCTGCTGGCAGTCGTCGGGCGATCGCATCCGCGCGGTCGCGCCGCCGGAGGTGGTGCGGGACTGGCGCGGCCGCGCGCTGTCGCAGCTGGCCGATGCGGCGCGCCAGCTCGCGCTGCTCGGCGAGATCGTCGAGACGGTGCGCGCGTCCGGCGTCGAGCCGATCGTGCTCAAGGGGCTGCCGCTCGCCCAGCGCATCCACGGCGACCTCGCGCTGCGCCCGAGCGGGGACGTGGACCTCTTCATCCCGGTGGAGGGGCGTGCGCGCGCACACGCGGCGCTCGCCGCCGCCGGCTGGCGGCGGAGCTACGGGACGCCGCCGCGGGAGTCGGCGTACCGGCGGATGCACGGGGGGCGCGAGCAGGTGCTCGAGGTGCACTCCTCGCTCACCGACGACAACCTGCTCGAGCACCTCCGGTTCCCCTATCCCGGCTCGCGCCCGGTCGCGATGGGCACCGTGACGGTGCGCGCGCACGACGACGACCTCCTCCCGGCGTATCTCGCGACGCACCTTGCCAAACGACAGTCGCCGCCGCTGCTGTGGGTGGTCGACCTGTGCGCGTTGTGGGAGGCGCTCGATGCCGAGGCGCGCGCGCGCGCGCGGGCGGCGGCGCGGCGGCACGGCGCGCTCCGCTA
>CAMLIT010000157.1 GCA_946480295.1 uncultured Gemmatimonadota bacterium | reverse complement strand
GTTTACTGTGCCCCCGTATCTGTGGGTTTGGGTCACTCCCCCGGGGCCGACCGCGGGGTAACAAGTCGGCGTATTGGACGGGGGGGGGGGGGGGGGCGGGGGGGGGGGCGGGGGGGGGGGGGGGGGGCGCGCCGCCGCCGGGCGCGCGCGGGGGGGGGGCGGTCCCCCCCCCCCCCCCCCCCCGCGACTGGCCCCCCGCTTGCAACCTGCCCGGGTGAAGCCCAGCGACGCGGACCGCGACCACGGCTGTAGGCGTGGCTCACGGTCCGCGTCGTTCAACGAGAGCCATCGCCCGACAGGAGCACCACGCCATGCACCGCACCCGCAACATCGCCCGCGCCGCCGCGGCCATCCTCGTCCCGCTGCTCGCCGCGTGCGGCGGCGACACCGCCACCTCGCTCGGCACGCAGGCGACCGTCAGCAGCGTCATCCTGAACGACAACCCGAGCAGCACGTCGAGCAGCGGCACCGGCGGCAGCAACTCCAGCAGCTACACCGGCACGCTCTCCGGCGACGTGCAGGCGCAGATCTCGATGGACGGGCGCACCTGGTACTCGCTCGGCCAGCCGGCGAACGTCAGCGTGGCGCTGCAGAGCACGACGAGCGCGACGCAGCTCACGGCGAACGCCTCCGTCCACGTCGGCACCTACGCCTACGCGCGGCTCGTCTTCAGCGACGGCGCCCAGGCGACGGCGACCGGGACGGTCGGCGGCACCAGCTACGCGGGCACGGTCGTCTCGCTCGGCAGCGGCCAGGTGGTGATCGAGAAGCAGATCCAGCCCGTGCACGTGGACGCGGGGAGCAGCGTGAGCGTGGTCTGGGACCTCAACTCCGAGCTCTGGCTCACCGGCACGGCGGCGCAGAGCCGCACGACGACGGCGGCCGCGGTGCAGACCGCGGCGTACGCGGCGATCACGGGCACCTGACGAGAGCGCGGCCCGGCGGCCAGCCGTCTGTCCGCATCTCCCGCTGGCGGCCGGCGCCTTCGCGCGGTTGATTGGACGCACGAAGCGCGGCGGCACTCATCTGGCAGCGAGGAGCGGATCGGTCAGGCACGGTCGGGCTACCACCGTGGTCCCGCGCCCTGCCCGCGACGCGGTCCCCGCCGGGAGGTGGAGCGATGCGGATCGAGCTCGAGGTGAACGGCAGGCGGCACGCGCTGGACGTGGACCCCTCGCGCAGCCTCCTCGGAGTGCTGCGGGAGGAGCTCTCGCTCACCGGCACCAAGTACGGCTGCGGCGAGGGACAGTGCGGCGCGTGCACCGTCCTGCTCGGCGACGAGGCCGTCCATGCCTGCATGACGCCGGTGGGGAGCGCCGCCGGCAGGCCCGTCACCACGATCGAGGGGCTCGAGCGCGACGGGACGCTGCACCCGGTGCAGCAGGCCTTCCTCGACGAGCAGGCGTTCCAGTGCGCGTACTGCACGCCGGGGATGATCATGGCCGGCGTCGCCCTCCTGCGCGCGACGCCCTCGCCGAACGAGGCGCAGATCGCGCGCACGCTGCAGGGCAACGTCTGCCGCTGCGGCACCCATCCGCGCGTCGTCGCCGCGATCCAGCGCGCCGCGCGCGCGCCCCACGCGGAGCGCCGGCCATGACCACGCGACGGGACTTCCTCGAGCGCTTCGGCGCCGGGCTGCTCGTCGTGCTCGTCACGCGCGACGCGGCGGCGATGGCCATCCCCGGGCGCCAGCGCACGCCCGTCGGCGCGCCAAACGAGTCGGGCGACGGCGAGGGCGACGCGCCACCCGAGCAGCTCGGCGCGTGGCTGCACGTCGACGAGCGGGGGCGCGTGACGGTGTACACCGGCAAGGTGGAGTTCGGCCAGGGGATCCGCACCTCGCTCGCGCAGCAGGTGGCGGACGAGCTGCGTGTGCCGCTCGCCGCCGTGACGATGGTGATGGGCGACACGGAGCTCACGCCCTTCGACATGGGCACGTTCGGCAGCATGACGACGCCGCAGATGGGGACGAAGCTGCGCCACGTCGCCGCCGCGGCGCGCGAGCTGCTCATCGGCCTCGCCGCGCAGCAGTGGGGGGTGCCCGCCGCGTCGCTCGTCGCGGAGAAAGGGCGCGTGCGCGACCGGAAGACCGGGCGCGAGACAGCCTACGGCGAGCTCACGGCGGGACGCCGGCTCACCGAGACGGTCCGCGACGACGTCGTGCTCATGCCGCCGTCGCAATGGAAGGTCGCGGGGACGCCGGTGCCTAACGTCAACGGACGCGACCTGGTCACCGGGCGCCACCGGTACACGTCGGACGTGACGCTCCCGGGGATGCTCGTCGGCAAGGTCGTGCGACCGCCGGCGATGGGGGCCACCCTCGCGGCGCTCGACGGGAGCGCCGCCGCGGCGCTCCCCGGCGTGACGGTGGCGCACGAGGGAGAGTTCGCCGGCGTGGTCGCGCCGAGCATGGCGGAAGCGGTGCGCGCGCTCGGCCTCGTGAAGGCGACGTGGACGCCCCCGGCCGGCGGGCAGCCGGACTCGCGCACCGTGTACGACCACCTCGTGCGCACGCGCCCGAAGGAGGAGGGCGGCCGGCAGGAGGGCGGTCGCGGCGGCCCGATCGTGAAGGGGGACGTGGACGCGGCGCTCGCCGCCGCCGACCACCGGTTGCAGCGACGCTACACCGTGGCGTACATCGCGCACGTGCCGCTCGAGCCGCGCGCGGCGGTGGCGCAGTGGACGCGCGACGCGGAGGGCGAGAAGCTCACGGTCTGGACGGGGACGCAGCGTCCGTTCGCGGTGCGCGACCAGCTCGCCGAGGAGCTCGGGCTGCCGCAGGGGCGCGTGCGCGTGATCGTGCCCGACACCGGTTCCGGATACGGCGGCAAGCACACCGGCGAGTGCGCGGTGGAGGCGGCCCGGCTGGCGAAGGCCGCCGGGAAGCCGGTGAAGCTCGTGTGGACGCGCGAGGAGGAGTTCCGCTGGGCCTACTTCCGGCCGGCGGGCGTGATCGACGTCGACGCCGGCGTGCGCCGCGACGGGACGATCACCGCGTGGGCGTTCGACAACTACAACTCGGGGCCGGCGGCGATCCAGCCCTGGTACGCGATCGCGAACCAGCGCGTGATCTACCATCCCAGCGACTCGCCGCTGCGCCAGGGGTCGTACCGCGGCCTCGCGGCGACGGCGAACCACTTCGCGCGCGAGACGCACGTCGACGAGCTGGCGCAGCTGGTGGCGATGGATCCGCTCGCCTTCCGGCTGAAGAACATCGAGGAGCCGCGGCTGCGGGCGGTGTTCGAGGGGGCGGCGGAGCGCTTCGGGTGGGGAAAGGCAAAGGCGCCGGAGGGGCACGGCTACGGCATGGGGGGCGGCTTCGAGAAGGGCGGCTACTTCGCGACCTTCGTCGAGGTGGCGGTGGACCGGCGCGCGCCGGCGGGGAGCGACCCCGTACGGGTCGTGCGCGCCGTGACGGCGTTCGACAGCGGCCCGGTGATCAATCCGGATGGTCTCCGCAACCAGATCGCCGGGGCGATGATCCAGGGGATCGGCGGCGCGCTGTTCGAGGCGATCGACTTCGACCACGGGGTGATCCGGAACGCGCACCTCTCCGCGTATCGCGTCCCGCGCTTCGCCGACGTGCCGAGGATCGACGTGGTGCTCATGGGCCGTGAGGACGCGCGCCCCTTCGGGGCGGGCGAGGCGCCGATCATGGGGATCGCCCCGGCGATCGGGGCGGCGATCTTCCAGGCGACGGGCATCCGGCCGCGGGCGATGCCGATGGCGCGCGAGGGGCTCAGGCTCGCGGAGGCGACGACGGGCAGGTAGTGGGCGGCGTCGAGGCGGCCCGCCCGACGGCGGGACGCCGAGGTCGGCACATCGCTTGCTTTTGAGTCAGCCACGGCAGGTCAGGGGCGCCCGGCGGCGAGTCCGGGCGAGGGTGCCGCTCCACGACAAACACCTGGGACAGGGGAGGCGCACGTGATCATCACCATCATCGTCGGGATCATCGCCGGATGGCTCGCGGGCAAGATCATGCGCGGCGCCGGGTACGGAGTGATCGTCGATCTCATCCTCGGCCTGATCGGAGGGCTGATCGGCGGCTGGATCGTGAGCGCGCTGGGACTGTCGGCGGGCGGCGGCATCATCTGGTCGATCATCGTCGCCACGATCGGCGCGGTCATTCTCGTGTGGCTGGTGAGGTTGGTGACGGGGTACCGAACCACGGTGTAGAGGGACGAGGGACGAGGGACGAGGGACGCGCTGCTTCCGTGGCGCGTCCCTTTTTCGTCGCGCCCTGGCCGGCAACCTCGATCAGCGGGCGTCAACGAGATGAGCGCGGATGCCACGGAGATCACGGATCGGGGCGGATGGGCGGCGAGGCGGTTCGGCGTGACGGACGGCCGCTGATCCCTCTACCCAGGCAGCTTCCAGAGAGCCGACGCGAATCGATGGGACATCGTGCGAACCGGCGCGAATGGGGGGCGGCGGTAGGGAGCCGGTTCCCGGACCGGCCGCTGGGCGCGAGGCGCCGTCTCGCCACACGGAGGGATCCGCGCCGATCCGCACCATTCGCGTTCATCCGTGTCGCCCACCGTGTGATCCCAGCCCGATCACGGAGCCCGACGCACGGCGCCACGAAGCCAGGGATGCACGCGCCCCGCGTCCCCCGCCCCTCCCTGGCGCCCCGCCCCACCCGCCTGAATACTCCCCCCATGCACCGCCCCTCCCTCGCCGCGGCCCTCCTCCTCGTCTCGGGCGCCGCCGCCCTCCCCGCCCAGCAGGTCCCTCCCGCCTGGCCCGCCTTCGTCCACACCTTCGACGCGGGGATGGACAGCGATCACGTGGTCGGCGCCGCGGTCGTGCTCGTCCGCGACGGGCGCATCGTCGCCCACCACGAGCGCGGCTTCGCCGATCGCGCGCTCGGCCAGCGGGTGGACGAGCACACGCTCTTCCACTACGGCTCGATCACCAAGACCCTCACCGCGATCGCGATCATGCAGCTCCGCGACCGCGGCAAGCTCTCGCTCGACGACCACATCACGCGGTGGGTGCCGGAGCTGCACCGCATGCACGACCCGTACGGCATGATGGACAGCATCACGCTCCGCATGCTGCTCTCGCATTCGGCGGGGTTCCAGGACCCGACGTGGCCGTACGCGAAGGGGCAGGGATGGGAGCCGTTCGAGCCGACGACCTGGCAGCAGCTCGTGGCGATGATGCCGTACCAGGAGCTGCACTTCCGGCCGGGATCGCGCTTCGGCTACTCCAACCCGGCGTTCATCTACCTCGCGCGCGTGATCGAGCAGATCTCCGGCGACCCGTGGGAGACGTACGTCCAGAAGAACATCTTCGCGCCGCTGGGGCTCGACAGCAGCTACTTCGGCGCGACGCCGTACTACCTCGCCGCCGACCGGTCGAACAACTACACCCTCGAGCGCGACTCGTCGGGGCGCGACACCCTCGTCACCAACGGGCGCGACTTCGATCCGGGGATCACGATCCCGAACGGCGGGTGGAACGCGCCCCTCACCGACCTCGCGAAGTACCTCGCCTTCCTCACCAACGCGACGCACGGCGACGCGGCGCTCCGCGCGCGCTACGACGTCGTGCTGAGGCGCGGCTCGTTCGACGAGATGTGGCGTCCGGTCGTGCCGACGATCACCGGCCCCGACCCGAGCCAGTGGATGGGGCTCTCGTTCTTCATCGATGACAAGGGCGGCAGGCGCGTCATCGGCCACACGGGGAGCCAGGCGGGGTTCGTCTCCTTCCTGTGGTTCAATCCGGCCACCTCCACGGGCGTCATCGCCGCGTTCAACACGCTGGACGAGCGACGCGAGCGCGCGCGGACCGGCTTCGGGATGGTGAACGCGGCCGCGATCGAGCTGGTGCGCTAGCGTCGCTTCACGCACGCGTCTTGCGACCCCTGCGCCGGCATCACGGCGGCAGGAGCACGACAGGATGGCTGCGCACCCGATGCGGACGACGCTCCGGTGATCGGATCGATCTTCTTCCACGGCTGGGGGGCGGCAGCGCGCGTCGCCATCTCCGCCACGGTCATCTACATCGCTCTCGTCGCGGTGCTCCGCATCGTCGGGCAGCGGGCGCTGGCCAAGATGTCGGCGTACGACCTGATCGTGACGGTGGCCCTCGGCTCGATGGTCGCCAGCATCCCGCTCACCGGGTCGATCTCCATCGTCGACGGGCTCGTGGCGATCGCCACGTATCTCCTGCTCCAGGAGCTCACGAGCTGGGGGCAGACGCGGTGGACGAAGGTCCACCACGCCGTGCGGGAGGAGCCGAACGTCGTCCTCTGGGAAGGGAAGCTGCTGCTCGACCGGATGCGGGACATCAACGTCACCCCCGACGAGGTGCGGGCCGCCATCCGGCGCGCGGGGATCATCTCCCTCTCCCAGGTCCAGTGCGTCGTGCTGGAAAACGACGGCGAGTGGGCGGTGATCGGACGCTCCGACGCGCGGGACATCTCCGCGCTGGCGGGGCTCAGGATCCCCGGGATCGAGTGGAACACCCGCCCCGACGGCCTCTTCAACCGCTTCGGCGAGGAGGAGGGGAGCGGATACCAGCTGGTGAAGCACCGGGACGACGGAGGCGCGGGGGAGCATGGCGACGACCACTCGGGCGGCACGCCCGGGCAGGGAGGCCAGTCCGGCCACATCGGCGCGCAGAGCGGAGGCGGCTCCGGCGGCGTGACCTGAGGCGCACGCCGGCCGCTATTTTCCCTCCCCGGCGGCGGGTAGCGGGGCCGAACGACTCGGCTCCGCCGTGCGTATGTACAGCAGGACCTTGGCGTGTCCGGCCGAGCCCGCCGAACGCCGAGGTCCTGCTTCGTTTTCCTCTCTTCTCCAGCTTCTCCGCCCGATGATCGGACTGCCCCTTCCCGAGCGTGGCGCGCGCCTCTCCGTCGCGATGTCGGCCGCCCTGCTCGTGCTCTCCGCCTGCTCGAAAGCCCCCCAGCGCCAGATGCGGCCGCCCGTGACGGTGGCCGTCGCGCAAGCCCGGCACGCCACCGTCCCGTACGACGTCGAGGCGAACGGCGTCGTGACGCCGCTCCAGAGCGCGGCGGTGGCGGCGCAGGTGGACGGCATCATCACCGACGTGCTCTTCCAGGAGGGGCAGGAAGTCGCGAAGGGGCAGGTGCTCTTCCGGATCGATCCGCGGCCGTACGAGGCGGCGTACCAGGTGGCGATGGCGAACCTCGAGCGCGACCGCGCCAACGCGGCGAACGCGAGGAACGCCTACGACCGCTACAAGAAGCTCATCGAGCTCAAATACATCACGGCCGACGAGGGGAACCAGCGCGCGACGACCGCCGCCGCGTCGGAGGCGGTGGTGAAGGCCGACGAAGCGGCGGTCGCGCAGGCCCGCTTCAACCTCGACAACACGCAGATCCGCGCGCCGATCTCCGGAAAGACGGGAAGCCTCCTGATCCGCAAGGGCAACCTCGTGCGCGCCGGCGGCTCCATGCCGCTGGTGGTGATCAACCAGATCCGGCCGATCATGGTGCGCTTCGCCGTGCCGTCGACCGAGCTGCCGCTCATCCTCCAGTACGGGGCGAAGGGCGGGCTCCCCGTGGTCGCCGTCCCGAGCGGCGCGGCCGCTCCGGCGGCGCAGCCCCTCGACGCGGCCCCCGCGTCCACCGTCGGCGGTCTCGCGTCGGGCGAGGTCGCGAGCAATGTGCCGGGGAGCGCGGCCGCCGATCCGGCGGGCGATCCCGCCGGCGATCCGCCGGCGCCCGCGGCGCCGACGCGGGTGCTCCAGCAGGGGCGCGAGCTTCCGCCGGCGACGGGCACGCTCTCCTTCATCGACAACGCGGTGGACACGGCCACCGGGACGGTGCAGCTCAAGGCGACGTTCGCGAACAACGACGGCCGCCTCTGGGTCGGGCAGTTCGCGGCGACCACGCTGCACCTGTACGACGAGCAGCACGCGCTCGTGGTGCCGGCGCAGGCGGTCGTCACCGGCCAGCGCGGCACGTACGTCTACGTCGTGGATCCGTCGGACACGGCGCGGCAGCGCGCCGTCGTCGTCGAGCGCACGGCGGGCGGGCTCGCCGTGATCGCCTCGGGGGTGAACGAGGGCGACCGCGTGGTGACCGACGGCCAGTCGCGGCTGACGCCGAACGCCAAGGTCGTGATCCGCACGGGGAACGAGTCCATGGAGGCACCGGCCGGCGGCATGCGCGGGCGCGGTGGCCGCGGGGCGGGCGGCGGGCGTGCCGGCCGCGGC
>CAMLIT010000156.1 GCA_946480295.1 uncultured Gemmatimonadota bacterium | reverse complement strand
CGTCGTCGCCGAACGACGCATGGCGAACGCCGCGCTCTCCTGGCCGAGGCGCGGGGTCATCCCGCGCCAGTTCCACGCCCCGAGCGCGACGACGATGGCGACGACGCACAGCTTGATGATCAGCGTGATGCCGTACGGCGTCGTCCAGAGATTGGAGAGGACGTGCAGGTGCAGCCACGCCGTCGTCACGCCGCTGAGCACGAGGAAGCCCGCCGCGACGAGGGCGAGGGGCGAGAAGCGCGTGATCAGCTCGGCCATGATCGGGCCGCGCCGCTCGCGCGCGACGTCGGCGCGCAGGACCGCCGACAGCCCGGCGATGACGAGCACGAAGAGCGTCCCGAGCCAGAGCGCCGCCGACAGCTCGTGGATCGGGTTGACGAGGGCGCGCAGGCGACCGGTGACGATGCCGCGGAAGACGAAGCAGAGTCCCGCGATGGCCGCCACCACCCACACCCCACGCAGCCTGCCGAGCGCGAGGAGGAAGCAGATCAGCATGACGAGGATCAGCACCAGCTGCGCGTGGAACATTCCGCTCTCGTGCGCGAACGCGGCGCCGGTGGCGAGGTGCATCTTCCGCGCGTCGCCGGCGAGCGCGTTGCCGAGGCCGATCAGGTACAGGATCGCCCCGACGACCCCGATGCGCGCCGCGCCGCGGAGCCCCGCGTCGTGCACGATGCGCAGCGTGCCGGCATCCGCCGTTCCCTCGCGCGCGAGGTGCCGCTCGAGGGGCGCGAGGACGATGAAGCGGAAGCCGAGCGCGCCGAATACGGCGAACCAGGCGAGGAAGCCGATGTACTCGAGGACGACGCGGCCCCACGCGATGAGCGGCCGTCCGGCGGCGGCGGCTTCCTGCAGCAGCGGGAAGATCATGAGGGAGGGGGTGGTGGTGATGTGGTTCTCCGACGGGGTGATGGCTGGCCCGGGATACGACACATGATACGCGGTCGTCCCCCGCTCGCGTTGTGTCGCGCTCGACGGGAGCCCTTCGTCTTCAACCCCTCGCGATGGCCAGCCGCACCGCCCTTCCGTCCAGCGCCTCGCGCAGGATCCCGTTCACCTGCTCCGTCTCGACGAGAAACGCGTCGTGGCCGCAGTCGGAGACGATCTCGCGGTACGTCGCGCCGGCGAGCGCCGCCCACCGCCGCACCGCGTCCGCGGGATACAGCAGGTCCCCGGGGATGCCGACCGCCGTGACGTCGCCGGTGATCTCGCCGAGCGCCTCCTCCGCCCCGCCGCGGCCGCGGCCGACGTCGTGGGCGTCCATCGCCTCGAGCAGCGCGAGATAGCTCCCCGCGTCGAAGCGGGCGACGAGCTTCTCCCCCTGGTGCTCGAGGTAGCGGCGCACCTCGAACTCGCCGGTCGCGCTGGCCGCCCGGCCGAAGCGCGCGCCCATCTCGCGGTCCGTGCGGTAGGTGAGCATCCCGACCATCCGTGCGAGCGCCAGCCCATCGCGCCCGCCGAGGCGCACGGCGGTGCGCATCACGTGGTTGAAGCCGATGGCGAAGGCGTCGTGGCAGGCGGGCGCGGCGAAGACCACCGTGCGCGCGGCGCGGTCGGGGTGCGCGAGGGTCCACTCGAGCGCCACCATCCCGCCGAGCGAGCCGCCGGTGACGAGCGCCACCCGGTGCACGCCGAGCGAGTCGACGAGCAGCCCCGCGAGCCGCGCCATGTCTCGCGTCGTGACCGGCGGGAAGGGGCCGTACACCCCCGCCGGCCCGGTCGTGCCGTAGCACGAGCCGAGCAGGTTGGGGACGAGCACCGCATAACGATTGGTATCGAGCGCGCAATTCGGGCCGACGACCTCGCGCCACCAGTCGCCGGCGGCGTCGGGCGTGCCGCTGAGCGCGTGCAGCACGAGGACGAGATTCCCGCGATCCGGCGCGAGCGCCCCGTCCAGGTGATAGCTCTGGACGACGTCCTCGAGCACCGCGCCGCACTCCAGCTCGAAGCGCGGCACGCGGTGGACGCGGAGCGGCCGGCCGGCGTCGGCGAGATCGCCGGCCGCCGGCACGGCATCCGGGGGGGTCATAGGCCCGTCGCCACCTTCAGTGCCCGCCCGAGATCGGCGATCAGGTCGTCCACGTCCTCGATGCCGATCGAGAGCCGGACGAGGTCCGCCGTCACGCCCGCGGCCGCACGCTGCGCGTCGGAGAGCTGCTCGTGCGTCGTGCTCCACGGGTGGATGGACAGGCTCTTGGCGTCGCCGACGTTGGCGAGGAAGGAGAAGAGCTTCAGCTCCTCGATCACCTTCCGCGCGTTCGCCTCGCCGCCGCGGACGCCGAACGAGAGCACCCCGCCGAAGCCGCCGCTGAAGTAGCGCTTCGCCCGCGCGTGCGAGGGGTGCGACGGCAGCCCGGGGTACAGCACCCAGGTCACCGCCGGGTGCGCCTCGAGGTACCTCGCCACCGCCAGCGCGTTCGACGAGTGGCGCTCCATGCGCAGGTGCAGCGTCTCGAGCCCCTGGAGGAAGAGGAAGGAGTTGAAGGGGGAGAGCGCCGCGCCGATGTCGCGCAGCAGGACGGTGCGGAGCCGGATGGCGAAGGCGATGTTCGCGCCGCCGAGATTCCCGAAGGTCGGCGAGAACTGCACGCCGTGATACGCCGGCTCCGGCTGCACGTAGAACTCCTGGAAGCGCGGGCTCGCCGCCCAGTCGAAGCGGCCGCTGTCGATGACGACGCCGCCGATGGACGTGCCATGCCCGCCGATCCACTTCGTCGCCGAGTGCAGGACGATGTCCGCGCCGTGCTCGATCGGCCGCGCGAGGATCGGCGTGGCGAAGGTGTTGTCCACCACGAGCGGGAGCTGGTGCCGGTGGGCGACGTCGGCGAGCGCGCGCAGGTCGGGGACGTCGAGCCGCGGGTTGCCGATCGTCTCGACGTAGATCGCGCGCGTGTCGTCGTCGATCGCCGCCTCGAACGCCGCCGGGTCGCCCCCCTCCACGAACTTCGTCGTGATGCCGAGCCGCGGGAGGGTGTGGCCGAGGAGGGCGAACGTGCCGCCGTAGAGCGCCGACGAGGCGACGATGTTCTGCCCCGCGCGCGCGAGGTTGAGGATCGTCAGCAGCTCGGCGGACTGCCCGCTCGCCGTCGCCACGGCCGCGACGCCGCCCTCGAGCGCGGCGATCCGCTTCTCGAAGACGTCCGTCGTCGGATTCATGATCCGGGTGTAGATGTTCCCGAACTGCCGCAGCCCGAACAGCTCGGCCGCGTGATCGGGCGAATCGAATACGAACGACGTCGTGGCGTAGATCGGCACGGCGCGCGAGTTCGTCGCCGGATCCGCGGATTCCTGGGCGGCGTGCACGGCGCGGGTGCCAAGGCCGTAGACGGGGGGCGTATCGGCCTGCTCGTTCGAGACGGACGGATCGACGGTGGTGGACACGACTCACTCCGGTGGCTGGTGGGTTGGGAAATAGTGGGGCAAAAAAGAACCGGCCCTCTCGTGAGAGAGGGCCGGGTGGATCGAGCGTCCGTGGCTGGTCGCGGTCAGTGCGTCCGCGTCGCGCCGCTCATCCGTGAGTGGCGCATGCGCCACCCGCCCGCCTCTCCCCTTCCGGGATGGCGCACATGAGACACATGCACATGCACATGCTCTGGCGGATGGTCACGGTAATTCGCATGGCGGGAAGCTTACGCGTGAACGGGGGGGCTGTCAACGCGGGGCGCGGGACGCGCGGCGCGCGGCGCGTTCGGGCTGGCTTCGAGGCGCCGTGCGCGGGGATCGCGAGGAGTCGGGCATCACGGCCGAGGGGAACACGGATTCGACGGAGGTCACGGATGCCGCGGATCGCTCCGTGTGGCGGGACAGTTCCTCGCACCGGCCGGTCCGGCGACCGGCTCCCTCAGCGCTGCCCACACTCGCGCAGATTCGCACGATCTCCGATCGGATTCGCGTCTGCTCTCTCGATGCTGGGTGGGCCGAGGGGCAGCGTTGCTCGAATGAGCCGAACGCGCGGTGCATCGGGCTCCACGGCCGAGCCGGCATCACGCGATGGGAAGACGCGAATGCCCACGAATGAACTGCCGAATCGTGCGAATCGCTCCGTCTGCCGCGACGCGTCGTCTCGCCCAGCGACCGGTCCGTGACCGATCCCCTCCCGCCTGAGCCCATCCGCGCCGATCCGCGTCTCCCGTGGGATCCGTGTCGAGTCCGTGAAGTCCGCTCGGGAGAGGGGCCCGCGGCATGGAACGCATCCGGACGGGTCGAGGAGCCCGGCGCGTTCCGCGTCCCGCGTCCCGCGTCGTCGTCCCGCGCCCCTCACAGGTACTGCTGCGCCATCACGAGCAGGCCGACCAGGCTCGCCAGCGCGAGGCTGTGGAAGAAGACGAAGCGCAGGATGCGCCATTCGTGGCCGTACCAGCGCGTCGCGGTACTGGCGACGACGATGCTCTGGGCGTCGATCATCTTCCCCATCACGCCCCCCGCGCTGTTCGCCGCCGCCATCAGCGTCGGGTTCAGCCCGAGCTGCTGGGCGGTGATGCGCTGCAGGCTGCCGAAGAGCACGTTCGACGACGTGTCGCTCCCGGTGAGGGCGACGCCGAGCCAGCCGAGGAGCGTGCCGAAGAAGGGATACAGCACGCCGGTGCGCGCGAAGGCGAGGCCCAGGATCGCGTCCTCGCCCGAGTAGCGCGTCGTGTACCCCAGTGCGAGCATCGCCGCGATCGTCAGCAGCGAGTAGCGCACGACGACGAGCGTGCGCCAGTAGTGCCGGGCCATCTCGCCTAACGAGTAGCCGAGCGCGGCGCCGGCGACGAGGGCGGCGATCAGGATCGCCGTCCCGGTCGCCGACAGCCAGTTGAGGACGAAGACGGCGGGCTCCTTCGTGACCGTGGGGACGATGGGTGGCATGCGCGCGACGACGTCGTGCAGCCCCGCGACGGTGAGCTTCGGCGCCGAGAGCGCGTTGAGGAGGTCCTTCACCTGCGGCAGCCCCCAGAGGAAGACGACGACGGTGAGGATCGCCCAGGGGAGCCAGGGGGAGGGCGCCGCCGACGATCCTCCGGAGGGCGGACCGCGGAAAGCGGACGGCGGCGCATCGCCATCCGCTCGCCGCCTTCCGCCCTCCGCCCCGGGCTGCCACACGCGGAGGAAGAGCGTCAGGCACACGAGCGAGCTCCCCGCGGCGACGATGTCCACCAGCCACGGGCCGTGGAAGTTCGACACGAGGAACTGCGGGATCGCGAAGGTGGCGCCGGCGACGAGGAGCGCCGGCCAGACGTCGCGCACGCCGCGCCAGCCGTCGTACGCGGCGATGAGCCAGAAGGGGACGATGAGCGAGAAGAAGGGGAGCTGCCGGCCGACCGTGGCGCTGAGGGCGTGGAGGTCGAGCCCCGTGACGCCCTGGAGCGCGACGATCGGGGTGCCGAGCGCGCCGAACGCGACCGGCGCGGTGTTGGCGATGAGCGAGAGCCCCGATGCCTCGAGGGGCGGGAAGCCGAGCCCGATGAGGATGGCGCCGCTGACGGCGACCGGCGTCCCGAACCCCGCCGCCCCCTCGAAGAACGCGCCGAAGCAGAAGGCGACGAGCAGCAGCTGCAGCCGCCGGTCGTCGGTGATGCTCGTTATGCGCTCCTGGAGGTGCGCGAACGACCCGCGGTGGTCGGCGAGATGGTAGAGGAAGATGACGTTGAGGACGATCCAGCCGATCGGGAAGAGGCCGTACGCGGCGCCATAGAGGGCGGCGCGCCCGGCGAGGGCCGCCGGCATCCCCACGACGGCGACGGCGATCGCCAGGGCGGCGGCGAGGCCGAGGAGCGCCGCGACGTGCGCGCGGACGCGCCGCACGGCGAGCAGGCCGAGGAGGACGACGAGAGGGAGCGCGGCGGCCGCGGTGGACAGCACGGCGCTGTGGAGCGGGTCGTAGCGCTGGGGCCACATGCGGGAGGCGGGAGGCGGGACGAGGGACGAGGGACGAGGGACTACGTAGTTGGTGATTCGTTATTGGTCTTTGGCCAGCCCAGCGGGATCGCAGGCGTAGCATACGGAGCGGCTGGCCAACGACCAACGACCAACCACGTCGTTCCGCGTCCCGCCTCCCGCCTCCCGCCTCCCGCTACGGCACCCGCACCACGACGATCCGGTACCCCTCGTCCGCCGGCACCGTCGCGTGCTCCGGTCGCATGGGATGGCCGGGCACGCGGATCTCCAGGTCGAGCCGGATGTCCCGCGGCACCTGGCAGAACGAGTACCCGCCTCCATCGCCGAGCCCCTCGCGCCGGTACATCGTGGCCACCACCTCGTCACGGCCGCCCCTGTTCGGCGCCAGCCGCGTCCATGTCGCGAGGACGTGCGCGCCGGAGATCGGGCGCGCGGTCGCCGAATCGACGAGGATCAGCCGGAGGAGCGCGAGCCGCTCGTCGTGCGTGCCGCCGCAGTGCGCCTCGGCGGCCGCGTCGCGCGACGGGATCTCGACCGGCGTCGCGGAGATCCCGGAATCGGGCACCGTCAGCGTCGTCCGCGGGCTGGCGATGCCGAGCGAGTCGAGCACCGGATCGTGCGTGAGGAGGCCGTAGCGGCCGGCGAGAAGGCCGGTGAAGGCGAAGCGCCCCGCCGCGTCGGTGACCGCGACGCGCGCCGTCCGCCGCAGCTCGACGCGCACGCCGGCGCGTCGTCGGCCGGTGCCGCTGTCGACGAGCGTCGCGGCGATGCCGTTGGTCGCGCCCGCCCACACCGACGTGCTGCGCCGCATGACGCGCAGCAGCGCGCCGCCGGAGACCTGCGTCCCCTCGACGACCAGCCGCGCGCCGCCGCCGAGGCGTGCCGCGCCCGGCAGGAAGATGCCGTAGCCCGGCCGCTCCTCGCGCGCCCCGAGCAGCGGCATGCGGATCGCCCACCGGCTCACGACCCACGTCCCGTTAGGCAGCCGCAGGAAGTGGACGTCGCCCCCCGGCCGCGCGCCGTCCAGCGGCGACGGCAGGTCGGTGTAGTGGAAGTCGAGGCGCCGCAGCTCCGACGTCGTGCGGTCGACCCAGAGGACCCCCGCGATGTCCGGGCGCGCCGCGTCGTGCGCGATCGGCTCGAACGCCAGCCCGATCCAGCGCGCGCTGTCCCCCGACGTCGCCGGCGTCCCCTCCAGGCGCAGGCAGTGCGAGCGCGCGAACCAGTCGGAGAGGAGCAGCTCCGCATCCGCGCCGTAGTACGTCATCCCCGCGCTCGGGTCGCCGCGCACGAAGCCGAACGCGGCGAGCGTGTCCACGCTCACCGCCCGGAACGGCCGCGGCACGTTCCCCTCCTGCTCCCACTGGTCCGCCGTGGTGGTCCGCCCGCGGGCATCGAGCTGCCGCTCGAACATCGCGGCCCGCATGTCGTACTCGCGGTCCGCGCGCGACAGCACCGAGGCGGCGAGCGCCTTGCGCGCCTCCTGCCAGACCTCCGCCGTCTGGCTGCCGGAGTCCGGGTTCACGCGACAGACGCGCGAGGCGCTGACGAGCACGGGGCTCAGCGTCACCGGCACGCCGGCGAGCGCCACGTGCCTCGTCGTCGGCTGGTCGAGGGCGACGTCCACCGGCGCGGAGATCGTCGGCCGGAAGCCGATCCGCAGCACCCGCACGCGGTAGCGCCCCGGCGCCGGGGCGCGGAGCAGGAACTCCCCCTGCTCACGCGAGAGCGCCTGCACCACCTCGTGCCCCGACGCGTCCACGAGCTGCACGATCGTGCCGACCGCCGGCGTCGTGCTGTCGCGCTCCGTCACCCTGCCCTGCACCACCTGCGCGCCGGCCGACGCCGCGGCGAGCACCAGCGCCAGCGCCGGCACGAGCCTGCACAGGATTCCCACTCGCGGCACGGAAGAACCTCCTCGGGGACACGTCGCGCCGCGCGAGCACGCGGGTGCTCGTTCGGCGGGTCGCACCACCATCGCGCGCCGCGCCGCGTCCGGCAAGATGCGACGCGAGCGGGGGCGCGCCGGCCCTCCCGGCGCCTAGTCGGGACAGCTCTGGCGCACCGTGATCCGCGCGCCGTCGACGAGCGACGGCGGGATGCCGACCGCCAGCGCCGGATCGGTCGTGGCGCGATCGCGGCGCACGGCCTCCTCCGCCGCGTGCGCGATCTCGTCGTCGCCGAGGCCGAGCGCGAGGAGCGCGTTCGCGGCCGCCGCGCCGACGACCGCCGCGGCCCGCGCCGCCTCGGCCGCCTCTCCGGGCGGGATCGACGATACGGCGCGCACGTGCACGCCGTCCGGCACCGCCCGCCCCGCGCGCGCGCACGCGGCGGCGAGCGCGGCGACGAGCAGCGCGGCGGCGCGATCCGCCCACGCCTC
>CAMLIT010000155.1 GCA_946480295.1 uncultured Gemmatimonadota bacterium | reverse complement strand
ACTTGGAGATGCCGATGATCTGCTCGCCGGGCACGTAGCCGACGTAGGCGACGCGTCCCCGCCCCTCGCGCCGCACGGGGATGACGTAGCGGCCGTTGCGCACGGTGACGCTCATGTCGGGCACGTGATGGTGCGGCTCCAGCCGCTCCATCACGCGCTCGAGGATCCGGACGAGCTCTCCCTGCGAGGCCCGCAGGTCGCGCCGGATGCGGTGCAGCGCGGGGGAGGCGTCGTCGCGCACCGCGCCGTCGTCGCCGATCGCGCGCTCGATCGCCTGCTCCAGCGGCTGGTCGGCCACGAGCCGGTCGGTGAGCGGGGCGAGCACCGCGCGGGCGACGGCGGGCGTGCGCTCCCCGCGCAGCGCGTCGCGCGTGCGGCGCGACGAGCGCAGGAGCGTGGCCGCGTCGAGGAGCTCGGGGCCCGTCCACGCGAGGCCGATCACGCGCAGGCGGCCGAGGGCGGCGGTGAGGTCGGGGAGCGGCTCGGGGTGCCACGGCTGCTCCGCGGTGACGAGGGCGCGCACCGCGGCGACCCGCGCGTGCTCGCGCTCGAGCCAGTCGCGATCGGTGCGGGGCGCGAGCTCGCGCACGCGCGCGGCGCCGAGCATCGAGCTCGCGCGCGCGGCGACGAGCTCCAGCACGCGCGGGAATTCGAGGACGCGCAGGGCGTGGCTGTTCACGCCGCCCTGCAGACGCAAAACCCGAACGAGCGGCGGAGCGCGCCCATCCGGGTCCCGGTCCTCTCTTGCCGCTCACCCGCGGTCACGACTGGTTCGCCAGCTCCTCGCGCGCGATGGCGTTGATGGTGCCCCCCTCGGCGCGCCCCTTGAACTGCGGCATCACCTTCCCCATCACCGCGCCGATGTTGGCGGCGCCGCCGGCGATGGCGGCCTTCACCGCGGAGCGGATCTCGTCGTCGCTCACCTGCGCGGGCAGGTACTGCTCGAGGAGCGCCACCTCGGCGCGCTCCTTCTCCGCGAGATCCTCGCGGTTGCCCTTCTGGTACATGTCGATGGACTCGCGCCGGCGCTTGATCCCCTTGCGCAGGACGTCGACGATCTCGTCGTCGGTGAGCTCGCGCCGCAGCTCGATGCGGCGGTTCTTGGCGTCGGCGAGGATGGTGCCCAGCAGCAGCGTGCGCGGCTTGTCCTGGGCTTTCCGGGCGGCGTTGAGGTCGTTCTGGAGGCGTGTGAGCAGGTCGGACATCAGGCGGTGCGGGTCCGGCGATTCTTGCGGACGGCCGACTTCGCCTTCCGCTTGCGCCGCTCGCTGGGCTTCTCGTAATGGCGGTGCTTGCGGAGGTCGGAGAGGATGCCGGCCTTCTCGCACTTCTTCTTGAACCGCTTCAGCGCGCGGTCGAAGTTCTCATCGTCGTGGATGATGACTTCCAAACGAGTCGTCTCCGGCTTGCTGGTGGCGCCCGTAAGCTGTTGCGAGTGAAGTAACTTATGGCTGGCCGGCTGGGCTTGTCAACGCGGGAGGCGGGGGGCGGGAGGCGGCGAGCGGCGCCGGGATGCTGCGTCGTTCGTCCTTGGTCATTGGTCATTGGCGAGCCGCTCGGGATCCTTCCGGTGGCATCCCGGGCGGCTGGCCAGGAACGAAGAACCAAAATCCAATCACGTCCTTCGCGCCTCCCGCCTCCCGCCTCCCGCTCCTCACCCCGGCGGCCACCCCATCCCGCGCCCGCCGAGCAGGTGCAGGTGGATGTGAAACACCGTCTGCCCCGCCGCGGCGTTCGTGTTGATCACCGTCCGGTACCCCGTCTCGGCGATCCCCTCGCGCTTCGCCAGCTCCGCCGCGAGGAGCGAGAGACGGCCGACGAGCGCCGGGTCGGTCGCGTCGTTCAGCGTCGGCACGTGCTCGCGCGGCACCACCAGGATGTGCACCGGCGCCTGCGGGTTGATGTCGCGGAACGCGATGCAGTGCTCCGTCTCGGCGACCAGCTTCGCCGGGATCTCCTTCCGTACGATCCTGCAGAAGAGGCAGTCGTCAGGCACGTCGTCCCTCCTGATCGTGAACGAAATGGGCGCGGAAGAGCGAGACCGCGGCGATCGCGGCGGTCTCGAAACGCAGGATGGTGCTGCCGAGACTCGCGGCGCGCCAGCCGTGATCGAGGAAGATTCGCAGCTCGGCGACCTCCATCCCTCCTTCCGGCCCGAGGGCGATCGCCGCGTCCGGACGCGGCGAATGCCGGGCGAGGGGGGCCGCGTCGCGGTCGAGAACGAACCGGTCGAGCGACGGGTCGGCGAGCGCGGCGCCGGGAACGGGCAGCTCGTGCTTGATCTCGGGGAGCCATGCCCCCCCGGACTGCTCCAGCGCGCCGATCATGCGGGCGCGCACCTTCGCGGCGAACGCCTCGCCCTCGCCGCGCGGGCTGACGCTGCGCGAGCGCTGGAAGAGCACCGGCTGCCAGACGCTCACCGCCAGCTCCGTGGCCTTCTCGGCGAGCCAGAGCATGCGGTCGCGGTCGGCCACCGGCACGAACAGGTGCAGCGGCGGCGGCGCGGTGACGTGCTCCGTCTCGGCGATGGCGACATCCAGCTCTCCCTTGCCGACGCGAACGATGCGGCCGCAGGCGAGCGTCCCCTTCCCGTTGGTGACGCGGACCGGCTCCTCCACACCGAGTCGCCGCACCCGGGCGTGGTGCGCCGCGCTCTCGTCGAGCGACACGACCCCGCCGCTCGCCAGCGCGAACGGCGCGTAGAAGGTCGCTACCGCCGGGCGATCGTGCTCCACCAGATGTCCTCGTGATCCTCGGCCTCGATGTGCCAACCGCTTCCTTCGAGCACGCCCACCATGTCCTCGCGCTCCGTCCAGAGGATGCCGCTCAGGATGACGCGGCCATCCGGCGCGAGGGCGCGCGCGATCGTCGGCAGCAGCTGCACGAGCACGGAGGAGATGATGTTCGCGAGCACGACGCGCACGGGGGCGACGAGCGGCAGGAGCTGCTCCGCGTCCCCCTCGACCACGACCACGCGGTCCGCCACGCCGTTGCGCGCGACGTTCTCCTCGGCGTTGCCGATGGCGTCGGGATCGAGCTCGATCGCGGCGACGTGCGCCGCGCCGAGCTTCGCCGCGGCGATCGCGAGGACGGCGCTCCCCGCGCCCAGGTCCGCCACGCGGTCGCCCGGACGGATCACGGACGGAAGCAGGCGGATGACGCCGCGCGTCGTCGCGTGCTCGCCGGTGCCGAAGGCCATCCCGGGATCGATCACGACGGTGCGCGCCGGGTCGTACCGCTCGGCGAGCCACGGGGGCGCGATGGTGATCGCGCCGAGCTCCTGCGCGTGGATCCCCTGCTTCCACTGCTCGCTCCAGTCGACCGGCGCGGCGGGCGCGATCTCGACGCGCGCATCGGGACTCGCCGCGAGCACGGCGCAGACGAGGGCATCGGTGTCGGTGCCCGCCGGCATGTAGGTCTGCACGGCGTCGCCGAGCTCCTGGATGCCTGACGAGCCGGCGTCGAAGAGCGCGGCGATCGCGGCGTCGCGCCGCGAGCCGGGGAAGAGCTTGATGGAGAGCCAGGAGTCGGTCACGGCACGAAAGCTAACACCGCCGGAGCCGGATCCTTCGGTCGCTGCGCTCCCTCAGGACGACAACCTCGGCATGCAGGCTCCGAGACCGACGATGCTGGATCCCTCGCTTCGCTCGGGATGAAAGAGGCACCGGGTGCCTCAGGCGCCCAGTGCCTCTTTCATCTTCGCCCAGAACCCCTTCGACCGCGTCTCCGTCGGCACGCTCTGCTGGATGTCCGCGAGCTGCTCGATCAGCCGGCGCTCCTCGTCGGCCAGGCGGTCCGGCGTCCAGAGCTGGACGCGCACGTGCAGGTCGCCGGTGCCGGCGCCGTTCACGCGCGGCAGCCCGCGGCCGCGGAGCAGGAAGACCTGGCCGCTCTGCGTGGCCGGCGGCACGCGGAGCTGGACGCTCGAGTTCACCGTCGGGACGCCGATGTCGGCGCCGAGGACGAGCTGCGGATAGGTGACGAGCACCTCGGTGTAGAGATCCTCGCCGTCGCGCTCGAAGCGCGGGTCCTCCGCCACCTCGAAGATGACGTGGATGTCGCCGCGCGGGCCGCCCCGCGCGCCGGCGTTGCCGACGCCGCGCAGCGTCATGTACTGCCCCGTCGCCACGCCGGCCGGGATCTGGATGGCGATGTCGTGCTCGCCGCGCGTCCGCCCCTCGCCCCGGCATTTCTTGCAGGGCGACTTCACGATGCGCCCCTCGCCGTGGCAGGCGGGGCACGGCGCGACGGTGACGAACTGGCCGAAGAACGAGCGCTGCGCGCGCCGCACCTCGCCCGCGCCGCCGCAGGTGGCGCACACCTGCGACGAGGAGCCCGGCTCGGCACCCGTGCCCTCGCAGCGGTCGCACGGATCGAGGAGCTTCGCCGTCACGTGCTTCTCGATCCCCGTCGCGACCTCGGCGAGCGTGAGCGGCACGGTGACCTTGACGTCGGCGCCCGTGCGCACCGTGCCCGCCGAGCGGCCGCCGCCGCCGAAGAGATCCTCGAGGCCGGCGAAGCCCCCCATGCCGAAGTCGCGCATGAAGATGCCGAGCGCCTCGGAGAGGTCCACGTGGTGGAACCCGGGCCCGCCGCCGCGCAGCCCCGCCTCGCCGTAGCGGTCGTACGCCGCGCGCTTCTGCGGATCGCGCAGCACGTCGTACGCCTCGGTGATGTCCTTGAACTTCTCCTCGGCTTCCTTGGACCCGTTGTTCCGGTCCGGATGCCACTGCATCGCGAGCTTGCGATACGCCTTCTTGATCTCCTCGTCAGACGCAGTGCGCTCGACGCCGAGAACGGAATAGAAATCTGCCATGGGGGCGTGAGCGGGTTACAGCAGATCGTTGAGCAGCCGCGACGTGTGGCTGACGAGGGCGATGACCTTGTCGTACGGCATGCGGGTCGGCCCGATCACGCCGATGATGCCGTTGAGCGAGCCGACGTGGTACTCGGCCGTGACGACGGTGAACTCGGCGAGCCGCGGGTCGTCGTGCTCGGTGCCGATGGTGATGGAGATGCCCGGGGTGTGCTGCCGGCTGCGCAGCGCCTCGGCGATCGTCTCCGGCTGCTCGGTGAGCTCGAGCAGGCGGCGCATGCGGTCGGCCGCGGAGAACTCCGGCTGTTCCGCGAGCAGCGACGGCTGCCCGAGCACGACGCGCTCCTCGCTTCCCGGCGTCGCGTCGAAGAGCTGCTCCCCTTCCTGGATGAAGATGTTGAGCAGCTCGCTGGCCTCGGGCGGCGCGACCGTGTCGCGCAGCCGCGCCGCGAGCGACTTGCGGATCTCGGAGAGGGTGAGCCCGCCGAGGCGCTCGTTCAGCACCGCCGCGACCTGCGCGAGCGCGGTGTCGGCGATCTCCCCCGCGACCTCGACGAACACGGTGCGCATGACTCCGCCCTCGAGGGTGAGGACCATGAGCAGGCGATCCGAGCTCACGCGCACGAGCTCGAGCCGGCGCAGCACGGTGCTGTCGAGACGCGGACCGACGGCGACGCCGAGCTCCTGCGTCAACACGCCTAACGCCTGGGCGGCGCGGCGAAGGATCGTCTCGATCGTGGAACCGCCGGCGGCGACCGACTCGGAGAGCTGGCCCGCTTCGGGCACGACGATGGACGGCTTGCTGAGGAGCTGGTCCACGTACAGGCGATACGCCTTGTTCGTGGGCACGCGTCCGGCCGATGTATGCGGATGATAGAGCAACCCCTTCTCTTCGAGGTCGCTCATCGTGTTGCGGATGGTGGCCGGTGAGACGCCGAGGCCGAAGCGGCGGGAGAGCGTGCGGGACCCGGCGGGCTCGGCGGTCTCGACGAAAGACCGGATCACCGCCTCGAGCACTTTTCGCTCGCGTCGCGAAAGCTCCTGCGGACTCATAAGTTCAAAGCTACAAACGACTTCGGAACGCTGTCAAGTCGGCGGCGAGGGCGTCGAGCCGCAGCCAGCCCGCGGGGGTGAGTGCCAGCCGCCCCGCCGCGTCGAGAGCGCCCCAGCCCGCATCGATCCAGCGCCGCACGTACGAAAGCTCCGCGCCAGACAGCGTTAGCCCCGCCCGGGTCCTCAACCCGAGGTACACGGCCTCGGCTTCGCGGTTCTCCGCCGTCAGTCGCTCGCTCCCCGCGATGGGATCCTCCCCCGCCTCCAGCCGGCGCTGCCACTCCACGTACGCCGCGACGTTCCACCGACGTGTCTCGCCGTCGAACTCGTGCGCCGAGGGACCGAGCCCGGCGTACGCCACGCCGGTCCAGTAGGCGCTGTTGTGGCGCGAATGGCGGTCCGGCCGGCCGTAGTTCGAGACCTCGTAGTGCTCGAGGCCGGCCGATGCGAGGAGCTCGTGCGCGACGAGGAACTCGCGCTCGTATCGCTCCTCGGGCGCCTCGGTCACCATCCCGCGCTCGCGCCAGCGGCCGAGCGGGGTGTGCGGCTCCACGGTGAGCCCGTACAGCGAGAGGTGCGACGGCTGGAGGGCGACGGCGCGCTCGAGGTCGCGCTCCCACGAGCGCTGGATCTCCGGCGGGAGCGCTAAGTTCAGGTCGAGGGTGTAGTCGTCGATCCCCTCCGCGCGGGAGTGCTCGACGGCGCGGTCGATCGCGTCGGCGTCGTGCGTCCGGTGCATCCACGCGAGCACCGCGTCGTCGAACGACTGCGAGCCGATGGACAGGCGATTCACGCCGGCTTCACGCCAGGCGGCGGCGTTCTCGCGCGTGATGTCGTCGGGGTTGGCCTCGAGCGTGACCTCCGCGCCCGGCGCGAGCGCCACCCGCCGGCGGATGCGCTCGACGAGCCGCGCGATTCCGTCGCCTCCGAGCCGCGACGGCGTGCCGCCGCCGAAGTAGAGCGTGTCGGCGACCCACGGCTCGCTGCCCGGAAAGCGCACGTCCAGCTCGCGCGCGACGGCGCCCACGTACTCGTCCACGGGCACGTTGGCGCGGACCGCGATGGAGAAGTCGCAGTACGAGCAGCGTCGCGCGCAGAACGGCACGTGGACGTAGACGTGGCGGGGAGGCATCCGGCGTGATACCCCGCTCAGCGCAGGCGGATCTCGCCGGTGAGCTCGCACTCGAGCACGCCGCGGATCTCGAGCGCGGAGACCGCGACGAGGCAGTCCTGCGCGGGGAGCGCCGCGGCCGCGCAGAGCGAGTCCATGTCGAGGGGGCCGCGGCGGAGCACCTGCCAGACGATGCGCTCCATCGGGTCGTCCGGCGTCGTGCCGCCGAGCGCGGGCGGCGAGAGCCCGGCGATGGCGAGCGCGTCGGCGATGGAGGTGACGGGGATCGCCGCGTCGCGGATGAGGGTGTTCGTCCCGACGCTCCGTGGCGAATCGATCGGTCCGGGCACCGCGGCGACGGTCCGGCCGAGGAACTCCGCGTGGCTCGCGGTGATCAGCGCGCCGCTCTTCGCGCCCGCCTCGACGACGATCGTCGCCAGCGCGAGCGCGGCGATGATGCGGTTGCGCTCGGGGAACGACCCGCGGTGCGAGTATGCGCCGACGTCGAGCTCGGAGAGCAGCAGCCCGTGCTCGGCGATCTCGGCGTGCAGGGCGCGATGCGCCTTCGGGTAGGCGACGTCCACGCCGGTGCCGAGCACGGCGACGGTACGGCCGCCCGCGTCGAGCGCGGCGCGATGCGCGACGCCGTCGATGCCGAGCGCCATCCCGCTGATGATGCACGCGCCGGCGCGGGCGAGGGCGCCGGCGATCTCGCGCGTGACGCGCTCGCCGTAGGGCGTGGCCGCGCGCGTCCCGACGACCGCGATCACCGGCGGCTGGAGCGCGCTCCAGTCGCCGATGGACCAGAGCAGCTTCGGCGGCCGGCGGAGCTCCGAGAACGCCTCCGGCCAGCGGTCGTCGCCCGGCCGGGTCGCCTCGATGGCCGGCAGCGGGCGGCGCATCGTCACGGGAGTGGGACGCGCTCCTCTGGTCGCTCGCCCGCCTTCTTCACGCCGAGGAGCTGCGACCACCAGGCGGCGAGCAGCTCGTCGAGCCCCGTCCGCGCCGCGGCGCTGATGACGTAGACGCCGAACGCGTCCGGCGCCTCGATCGGCGGCGGCTCGTCCTCGCCGAGCAGGTCCATCTTGCTGAAGACGACGCAGTACGGCTTGCGCGCCAGCTCCGGCGAGTACGCCTCGATCTCGCGGCGGAGCTGGTCGAGCTCCGCCTGCCAGTCCATCGAGTCGATCGGGACGAGGAAGGCGAGGAGGCGCGTGCGCTCGATGTGGCGCAGGAACTGGAGGCCGAGCCCCTTCCCCTCGTGCGCGCCCTCGATGATCCCCGGGATGTCGGCGACGACGAAGGTGCGGT
>CAMLIT010000154.1 GCA_946480295.1 uncultured Gemmatimonadota bacterium | reverse complement strand
GCTCGGGGGGGGGGGCCACGGCCCCGGCGCGCGCCCCCCCCGCGCCCCCCCCCCCGCCTCCCGCGCGGACCGCGTGCCGCGTCCCGCGCTCCGCATCCTCACCGACCACGAGATCTTCCGCCGCGAGCGGCGCATCCGGCGGCCGCGTCGTTATGCGACCGGGATCACCCTCGACACCCTCGAGATCAAGCCCGGCGACTACGTCGTCCACCTCGAGCACGGCGTCGGGATCTACCGCGGCATCGAGACCATGTTCGTGCGCGAGAGCGCCGTCGAGGTCGCGGTCGTCGAGTACGAGGGCGGCGACCGGCTCAACGTCCCGCTCTATCGCATCGACCAGCTCGAGCGCTATCGCTCGGCCACCGACGTCTCCGACGAGCTCCCCCCGCCGCGGCTGCACAAGCTCGGCGGGAAGCGGTGGGCGCAGCAGCGCGACAAGACGCGCGCCGCCATCCAGGAGATGACGGTCGAGCTGCTCGACCTCTACGCGCGGCGGAAGATGGCCACGCGCCCGCCCCACGTCTCCGACACGCCCTGGCAGCGCCAGCTCGAGTCGTCCTTCCTCTTCGAGGATACCCCCGACCAGCGCACCGCGACCGTCGAGGTCAAGCGCGACATGGAGAGCTCGCGCCCCATGGACCGCCTCCTCGTCGGCGACGTCGGCTACGGCAAGACCGAGATCGCCGTGCGCGCCGCGTTCAAGGCCGTGCAGTCGGGGCGGCAGGTCGCCGTCCTCGTGCCGACCACCATCCTCGCCGACCAGCACCTGCGCACCTTCGGCGACCGGCTCGCCGACTTCCCCATCCGCATCGCGGCGATGAGCCGCTTCCAGACGGCGAAGGAGCAGGCGGTGATCATCGGCGAGCTCGCCGAGGGGAAGGTGGACGTCGTCGTCGGCACCCATCGCCTCCTCAGCCCCGACGTCAAGTTCCAGGGGCTCGGCCTCATCATCGTCGACGAGGAGCACCGCTTCGGCGTGAAGCACAAGGAGCGGCTCAAGGAGCTCAAGCTCGAGACCGACGTCCTCACCCTCACGGCGACGCCGATCCCGCGCACGCTCCACATGTCGCTCGCCGGCCTGCGCGACATGACGCTCATGCAGACGCCGCCGCGCGACCGGTCGCCCGTGCTCACCTATGTCGAGCCGTGGGACGACGCGCTGATCGACGAGGGGATCTCGCGCGAGCTCGATCGCGGCGGCCAGGTCTTCTTCGTCCACAACCGCATCGAGACGATCCAGGGCGTCGCCGACCACATCCAGCGCATCGTGCCGCGCGCCCGCATCGCCGTCGCGCACGGCCAGATGCGGGAGAAGGACCTCGAGGCGGTGATGCACCGCTTCGTCAGTGGCGCGGTCGACGTCCTCGTCTCGACGATGATCGTCGAGAGCGGCCTCGACGTGCCTAACGCGAACACGATGTTCATCAACCGCGCCGACCACTTCGGCCTCGCGCAGCTCTACCAGCTCCGCGGGCGCGTCGGCCGCTCCCACCGCCGCGCCTACTGCTACCTCCTCGTCCCCGACCAGGTGGACAAGGACGCCGAGCGGCGGCTCGAGGTGCTGGAGCACCACACCGAGCTGGGGGCCGGCTATCGCATCGCCCTCAAGGACCTGGAGCTCCGCGGCGCCGGCAACATCCTCGGCCCCGAGCAGTCCGGCTTCGTCCACGCCGTCGGCTTCGACCTCTACCTCCGCATGCTCGAGGACACGGTCAAGCGCCTGATGGACGGCGACCGCGCCCCGAAGCCGACGCCCTCCGACGTGACCGTGGACGTCCCGAACTACCTGCCCGACGATTACGTCGTGTCCGCGGACGCGAAGCTGGACATCTACCGCCGGCTGTCGCGGATCGAGGATCCGCGCGAGATCGAGGCGCTGCGGGTGGAGCTGCGCGACCGGTTCGGTCCGCTTCCGCCCACCGCCGAGGCGATGCTGGCCCTCGCCCAGCTACGGATCGTCGGCGGCCAGCTGGGGATAGAAGGCATCCTTGTGCGGGGGAACGAAGCGCGTGTTAATTTTCGGGAATCTGCGGCGCCTCGAATGAAGGGGCTGTCCGCGGCCTTTCACGAAGTGCAGTTCCAGGCTGAAGTGCGCCGGGCTGTCCCCCTGTCGTTGAAGCTGACGCGGCTGGGTGGGGCACCGATGCTCGACGGACTCGTCCGGGCGCTGCGGGGCTTGGTCGCCTGACCATACGTAACGCTTCCCCTGGACGCACTTATATCCCTTCCGGAGTCCTCACCCTCATGCGATACCGCTCGATCCTCGCCTTCGCGGCGGGCGCTACCCTTCTGACCGCGTGCGAAGGCCTCAAGGAGGCCCTCACGGCCCACGTGGACGTGGTGGCGCGCGCCGCGTCGCAGGAGCTGTCCGTCACGCGCCTCGCCGATCTCCTGGGCAACGCGAAGGTCCCCGTGCCCGTCACGAAGGAGAACGCGCAGATCGTCGCCGATCTGTGGCGCAACTACCAGCTGATGGGCTACGCGGCCGCGCACGGTGACTCGCTCACCGACAAGAAGGCCATCGACGAAGCCGTCGCCCCGCTCACCGCGAACATGCGGCTGCGCAAGCTGATGGACTCCGTCAGCAAGACCTTCAAGGTCGACACCGGCACCGAGGCCGCCTACAACCAGGCCGCCAACGACCTCTACGCCGCTCGGCACATCCTCTTCGCCTTCCCCACGCCGGCCACCCAGTCGCAGAAGGACTCGGTGAAGAAGATCGCCCAGGGCGTGCTCCCGCAGGTCAACGCCGGCAACTTCGCCGCGATGGCCGCGAAGTACAGCAGCGATCCGGGCTCCAAGACCCGCGGCGGCGATCTCGGCGTCTTCGAGAAGACCCAGATGGTCCCGCAGTTCGGCAACGCGGTCGCGGCGCTCAAGCCCGGCCAGATCTCCGGGCTCGTCGAGACCCCCTACGGCTACCACATCATCCAGCGTGAGCCCTACTCGCAGGCCAAGGCGCAGTTCTCCGAGATGTACGGGCAGGGCAGCCGGCAGGCAGCGGAGAGCACCTACCTCGCCGGCCTCGAGAAGGGCGCCGACATCCAGGTGAAGTCGGGCGCGCCCGCGGCCGCCAAGGCCGCCGCGGCCGATCCGGCCAAGCACCGCAAGGACGATGGCGTCCTCGCCACCTTCAAGGGCGGCAACCTCACCATCGGCAAGTTCGTCGGCTGGATCCAGACCTTCCCCCCGCAGGCGCGCATCACGCAGCAGCTCCAGCAGGCGCCGGACAGTCTCGTCAGCGGCTTCATCAAGAGCATCGCCCGCAACGAGGTCATGCTGAAGCAGGCCGACAGCCTCCACATCAACGTGTCGGCGCAGGAGCAGTCGCAGCTCTACCACGACTTCGGCCAGATGGTCACCACGATCTGGCACGCGCTCGGGGTGGATCCGTCGCAGCTCGCCGACAGCGCCAAGAACACCGCGGAGCGCGAGCGCCTCGCCGCCGCGCGCGTCGACAACTACCTCGACCGCATCCTCGCCGGACAGGCGCAGCCGGTCGGGATCCCGACGCCCCTCCAGTCGGTGCTCCAGGACAAGTACGAGTCGTCCATCAACCCCGCCGGCGTCGACCGCGCCGTCGAGCGCGCCGTGAAGGTCCGCGCGGCCGCCGATTCCGCTCGTCAGGCGACGATGCCGAAGTCGCAGGTCCCGCTCCCCGGCGCCCGGCCGAACGCGGGCGAGCAGCCGCCGGCCAGCAAGCCGTAATCCTCACGTCCCGGGTGCCGGGGTGGACCCCCGGCGCCCGCGCACGGGTATGCATCCGGTATGATCAGATTCAGGCTCCCTCTCCTGCTGTCCTTTCTCGCTGTCGCGCCCCTCGCGGCGCAGCAGCCGGCGCCCGCTCGTCAGGCGTCGCAGGTCGTGCCCCTCGACCGGATCGTCGCGGTCGTCGGTGACCAGCCGATCACGATGTTCGACCTGCAGGAGCGCATGCTCCAGGACGCGCAGGCCAACCAGCGCCCGCTGCCCAGCGACTCCGCGTCGCTGGCCGCGCTCGAGAAGCAGACCCTCGGCATCATGATCGACGAGGAGCTCCTGCTCGCGAAGGCCAAGGAGCTGAAGATCGACGTCCCTGACGCGGACCTGAACAACACCGTCGACCAGCAGATCAAGGACGTCCGCTCGCGCTTCCCCTCGGAGAGCGAGTACCGCGCCGAGCTCCAGAAGGCGGGCCTCGGCACGCCCGAGGAGTACCGCAAGTTCCTCATGGACCAGGCGCGGCGTACCGAGCTCCTCACGCGCGTGACGCGCAAGCTCCACGACGACGGCAAGATCGTGCCCGCCAACGTCACCGAGCAGGAGGTCGAGGACGCGTTCAACCGGAACAAGGACCAGCTCCCCAAGCGTGAGGCGTCGGTCACCTTCCGGCAGATCGTCATCGCGCCCAAGCCGACGGACAAGGAGAAGGCCGCCGCCCGCGCGAAGGCCGAGTCGCTGCTCGTCGACCTCAAGCACGGCGCGGATTTCGCGCAGCTCGCCAAGCGCGAGTCCATGGACCCCGGCAGCAAGGACGTCGGCGGCGACCTGGGGTGGCAGCGGATGGGCTACTACGTCCCCGAGTTCGACCGTTGGCTGTTCGGCCCGTACCGCCTGCCGCCGGGTGAGCTCAGCCCCGTCGTCGAGACGCCCTTCGGCTTCCACATCATCGAGGTCGAGGACGTGAACGGCCCGCAGGTCAAGGCGCGCCACATCCTCATCCGTCCGCATATCGACTCCGCCGACATCGAGCGCGCGCGCCTCCAGGCGGACACCGTGGCGAAGCTCTGGAAGTCGGGCGCGAACTTCGACTCGCTGGCGAAGAAGTACCACGACTACGCGAGCAAGGAGGAGACGGCGCTCCTCACGCCGTATCCGCGCGCCCAGCTCCCCGAGCCGTACCAGAAGGCGTTCACCGGCCGCAAGCCGGGCGACATCGTCAGCTTCCAGATCCCCGGCACGGTGCCGGGCGTCCCGAAGTTCGTCGTCGCCAACCTGCTCACCACGGACGAGGGCGGGGAGCGTACGCTCGACGAGATGCGCTCGATGATCCGCGACCGCCTCGCCGAGGAGGGGGGCGTGCGGCGCTACCTCGACTCGCTGCGCAAGCAGACGTACGTCTCGGTGCGCCTCGACGAACCCGTGCGCACCTCGGAGCGCTGAGCGTCCGCGTGCCGCCGCGTCTCGCCGTCACGCTGGGCGATGTGCGCGGGATCGGGCCGGAGATCGTGACGAAGGCGCTCGCCGACCCTCGCGTGTCGGCGAGCGCCTCGTTCGTTCTCGTCGGCCCCGAGGGCGCGGGCGTGCCGGTGGACGAGAGCGTGGGCGCGTGGACGCCTGGCGGCGACGCCGCGTCGGCGGGCCGCTTCGCCGGCCTCGCCATCGAGCGCGCCGTCGCCCTCGCGCGGGCCGGGGCGGTGCAGGGGATCGTCACCGCGCCACTGGACAAGGCCGCCCTCCTCGCCGGCGGCTACGACTACCCGGGGCACACGGAGATGCTCGCCGAGCTCACGGACTCGCGCGTGGCGATGATGCTCGCCTCCGACCGGCTGCGCGTCGTGCTCGCGACGACGCACATCCCCCTCCGCGACGTCCCCCGCGCGCTCACCGAGGACACCATCGTCGATGCGGCCGAGGTCACGCGGCGCGGGCTGCGCGACTGGTTCGGCATCGGCAGCCCGCGCATCGCCCTCTGCGCGCTCAACCCGCACGCCGGCGACCACGGGCGCTTCGGCGACGAGGACGACGTGCTCCTCGCCCCCGCCGCCCGCCGCGCCGGCATCGCCGGCCCCTTTCCCGCGGACACGGTCTTCGTGCGCGCCATGCGCGGCGCCTTCGATGCCGTCCTCGCCCCCTACCACGACGTCGGCATGACGGCGATCAAGGTCGCCTCGTTCGGCAGCGCCGTGAACGTCACCCTGGGGCTCCCCTTTCCGCGCACCTCCCCCGACCACGGCACTGCCCTCGACATCGCCGGCCGCGGCCTCGCCGACCCGTCGAGCATGATCGAGGCGATCGTCCTCTGCGCCCGGATCGCGGGGCGGGCGAACGGGTGAGGGGCGAGGGACCGGGGAAGCGGGACGCGGGACGCGCCCGGTCATTGGTCGTTAGTCTTTGGTAATTGGCGAGCCGCTCGGGAGGCCGGCGCGTTCCGAGCGGCTCGCCAACGACGAAGGACCAACGACCAACGACGTACTGCCTCGTCCCCACCGCCTCCCCCCTCCCGCCTCCCGCCTCCCGCCTCCCACCATGCGCCCACTCCCTCTCCCCGCCCTCGCCCTGCTCGCCGCCTGCGCCCCGGCTCCCGCCACTCGTCAGGCACCGGCTCCCGCCCCCGTCCCCGGCGCCGCCCCCGCGTATCCCCGCCCGGACGTCGCCCAGCTCGACCTCCGCCCCGCCGCCGACTCCGGCGCGATCGCGCGCATCGTGCGCGAGGGCACGCAGCACTCCCACGTCGCCGCCGACCTCGAGTACCTGACCGACGTCATCGGGCCGCGCATGGCCGGCACCCCGGAGTACCGGCGCGCGGTCGAGTGGACGGAGGGGAAGTTCCGCGCGTATGGCGCCGACAGCGCGTGGATCGAGCCCTGGCGCTTCGGCGTGAGCTGGCAGCGCGGGCCCATGACGCTGACGATGCTCGCGCCGCAGCACCGGCAGCTCGTCGCGTACTCGTGGGCGTGGGCGCCGGGGACGAACGGCCCCGTCGCCGGCGACGTCGTCTACGTCGACGCGAAGTCCGAGGCCGAGTTCCGCGACCGCTTCGCCGGTCGGCTGCACGGGGCGTGGGTGATGCTCGTGCCGGCGATGCCGATCCCCAACCCCGACGGGCCGCCGCTCGATCGCGACGACAGCGCCCGCGTCGACGCGAGTCGCCGCGCGGCCTTCGCGCTGATGAGCGCCCAGCGCCCGTTCATCGGCGCGATGCTCGCGAAGGAGGGGATCGCCGGCATCCTGCAGGACGGCGCCAAGGAGTTCGGGCTCCTCACCATGAGCGGCTCGCCCTCGGCGATCCTGTCGACCCCGCGCGTCGTCATCCCCAACGGCGACTACGCGCAGATCCACCGCCTCCTCGAGCACGGTGAGCACGTGCGCCTCGAGGCGGACATCCACAACAGCTTCGGTCGCGACACCGTCGACCAGTGGAACACCGTCGCCGAGATCCGCGGCACGGAGAAGCCCGACGAGGTCGTGCTCCTCGGCGCGCACCTCGACTCGTGGGACCTCGGCACCGGCGCGACCGACAATGGCACCGGCGCCATCGCCGTGCTCGAGGCGATGCGCATCCTGAAGGCCGCCGGCGTGAAGCCGCGGCGCACCATCCGCTTCGCCCTCTTCGGCGGCGAGGAGGAGGGGCTGTGGGGCTCCGACGCGTACGCGACGCGCCACGCGCCGGAGCTGGGGAAGTACCAGGCGGTGCTCGTGCTCGACAACGGCTCGGGACGCATCACCGGGATGGCGCTCCAGGGGCACGACGAGCTCTATGATCTCTGGCAGCGCCTCTTCGCCCCCGTGTCCGCGCTCGGCCCGTTCTACGTGCGCAGCGGCGTCAAGGGAGGCACGGATCACCTCTCGTTCCTTCCGTACGGCGTGCCGGGGTTCAACTACGACCAGCTCACCCGCGGCTACAACCACACCCATCACTCGCAGGTCGACATCTACGACCACGCCGTTCCCGGGGACATCACCCAGGCGGCGACGGTGATGGCCGCGACGGCGTACGAGCTGGCGAACCTGCCGGAGCTGCTGCCGAGGAAGAAGCTGCCGGGGTTCAGGAGATAGGGGCAGGACGGGGGGCGTCGCTACTCCGCCGCCCTCTCCCGCTCCCGCCGGTCCCCCGCGGAATGCAGATCGACGGCCAGCGACTCGATTCGCCGGCCGTCCATCTCCCGCACCGTGAACACCGCGCCCCCCGACGTCATCCGGTCGCCGACCACCGGGAGGCGGCCGAGCGCGCCGAAGACGTAGCCGCCGATCGTCGTGTAGTCGTCGTCCGGCACCTCGAGGCCGAAGCGCTCGTTCATCTCGCTGATGTTCGTCGAGCCGGGGATCACGACGACGTCCGCCCCCTCGTGCGTCGTCGGCTCCGGCGGCTCGTCGTACTCGTCGAGGATCTCGCCGACGATCTCCTCCAGCAGGTCCTCCATCGTCACCAGCCCCGCCGTGCCGCCGTACTCGTCGAGCACGATCGCCATGTGCTCCTTCAGCCGCTTGAAGTCGGCGAGCACCTCCTCCACCTCGCGCGAGCCCGGCACCACGTGCACCGGGCGCATGATGGATCGCAGGTCGAAGGTCGCGGGCGGCTGCCGCAGCACCGGGATGAGATCCTTCGCCAGGACGAGCCCCACGATGTTGTCGATCGTGTCGTCGTACACCGGGTACCGCGAGCGCCGGCTCTCCTCGATCAGCTTGAGCGTCTCCTCGAGCGTGGCGTCGATCGGCAGGGCGTCGATCTCGGTGCGCGGCGTCATCACCTCGCGCGCGTTCTTCTCCGAGAACTCGAACACCCCTT
>CAMLIT010000153.1 GCA_946480295.1 uncultured Gemmatimonadota bacterium | reverse complement strand
CCCCCGTCCGGCCCCGCCACAACCCCCGTTGGGGGGTTGGCGTTCGTTTGGGGGGGGGGGGGGCGGGGGCCCCGCCCCCCCCCGCCCCGGCATCATCCCGCCGGCGCCACGCCGTCGTCGCCGATCCAGTCGTACCGCCGCGTCTCGCCCATCAGGCGCCACCGCGTCGGCCAGATCGTGTGCTGCCAATCGAGCGGCTCGCCGAGTGGCTGGGGGCGGGCGGCGACGGCGAGCGCCGCGCGCAGGTCGCGCCGCTGCTCGGCGCCGAGCGCGTCCGGCGCGAGCGAGACGAAGAGCGACGTGCCGCTGCGCGCGACGAGGTCCAGCCACTGCCGGTTCTCCGGCCAGGGGATGGCGCTGGTCACACCGACGCAGTCGGGATCCGCGGCGTAGAACGCGCCGTGCTGCGCGGCGCGGAACGCCAGCGTGTTCACGCCCATCTTCCGCGTGCGCGCCCACTCGCGCCCGCTCGTGTCGTCGCCGATCCGGCAGCTCTCGAATCGTCCGGCGGAGAGCTGGCTCACGGTGTTGCAGCCGATGACCACCGCATCGCCCGCCGCCTCGCGAATGGTGCGATAGAGGCGATCGATCACCTCGGCGGTCGTGCGCGTGCGCCCGGCCTGGAAGTTCCAGCCGTCGTCGGTCAGCGACGCGCCGAGCTTCGGTCCCCAGCGCCCGAGCAGGTCAAAGGTCGAGAAGTCGTGCTTGACGAGCTCGAACCCCCACTGCCGCAAGCGCGCGATGTCCTCGTGCACCTTCGCCAGCACGTCGGGAACGGTCGGGTCGAGCACGGTCCGCTCGCGCGGCAATCGCCATGCGTCCGGCGCGTCGGCGGGCGCGAGGAGGGGCCGGATCCAGATCCCCGGGCGGGCGCCCGCGGCGCGGACCTGCGCGGTGAGCCCGGGCATGTCGGGGAACTTCTCGTTGCCGCGATCCCACACGCCGACGTCGCGCGCGTCCTTCCCGCGCGCCGGCTGCCAGCCGTCGTCGATCACGGCGAATGGGCGGTTGGCCACCGGTGGCGCGAGGTCGGCGACGTGTCTGGCATCGTCGAGGGCGCTCGCGGCGCTGTTCCGCCCGTATGCCCAGTACCAGTCGTTCGTGCCGTAGAGCGGGTGCGCGGGCAGCCGCGGGGCGGGGCACATCGCGCGGCAGAACGCGTGCACGGCGGCGAACGCCGACTCGTTCGGCAGCCCGGCGCGGCACAACACGTCGCACACGGCGAGCCGTCGCTGGCCGAGCTGCACGCCGACGCCGCCGCTGCGGACGTCGGCGCGGAGGCTGATGCCGTGCGGGTCGGCCTGCCAGAAGCAGAACGCGCCGGCGCCCGTGCGCACGCCGTACGCGTGGGTGCGCTGGCCGTCGAACGCGGCGAAGTACCAGGGCATCACGCGCTCCGGGACGAAGCCGCGCCATTCCAGGTCGCCATAGCCGCGCTCCCACGCGTCGCCGAGGAGGAGCTTCACGGCGTGGAGATCCCCGCGCCAGCGCAGGTGCAACCGCTGGACGGCGACCGCCGGCGCCTCGAGCTCCACGCGCAGCGCGTCGGCGTGTTCGGCGACGGTGACCGCGACCTGTGCACCCTCCCAGCGCCCGTTCGAGACCCGCCGCAGCCGCTCCTCGGCCCCCGCCGTCCGGACCGTGATCTCGTCAGGTGGGCGCCGCAGGTCGAGGAAGGAGCGCGGCGCGCGCGGCGCGCCGCCGCCGAGCATCCGCGCGGACGGCGGGAGCGACAGGCCGATCGCCGACGCGGCGGTGCCGCGCAGGAAGTCGCGCCGGGAGGTCATCGGCGCGCGCCCACCTCCGCGGCCTGCGCCGCGTCCACCTGCGTCCGCGCGAGCGTCTCGGGCGACTCGCGGCGCGCGTCGAACGGCCGCAGCCGGAAGGAGTACGAGTAGCTCGGCGCGAGGAGGCGGTACTCGTCGTGGGTGTACGCGCCCCACGAGTTGTCGCCGCCCACGCCCATCTGGTGCAGGTCGAGGTCGAGCCAGACGAGATCGCGCGGCCGCACGTCGCTGATGTGGCGGTTGACGCTCAGCTCGCGCGGCAGGTAGCCCGCCTCCGGCGACTCGAACTCCTGCGGCACCTCGTCATGCGCCTCCACCTCGAGCACCGGCGCGCCGACGGCGAGCAGCCCGACGCCGTCGCTGTCCGTCAGCGCGACCCAGCGCACGTCGGTCTTGTTGCCGTTCTCCTGCGGCCGCACGTACGGGAAGTACTGGTCGGCGACGCTGGACGAGTACCGTCCCACCTCCGCCGCGGTCTTGCGGTCCCAGTAGTTCTCGAAGGGACCGCGACCGAGCCACGTCATCTGGCTGAAGCCGCCGGGGAGGACGAGGCTCATCCCGATCCGCGGAAGCTCGGGGAGGGTGGCGACGGTCTTGGTGAACGTGTTGTCGACGAGGATGTCGCCCGTGCCGAGCACCGTGTACGTGCTCCTGAACGTGGCGACGGGAAGCCCGGCCTCGTCGTGGAGCTGCTGGTCGAGCGTCACGCGCACCATGCCCGGAGCGGCCTGCTCGACGCGGGCGGCGGTCACCGTGCGGTTCTCCCCCGCGAAGCGCCAGGCGCGGGCGCGGCGCGGCAGCCCGCTCCCCCAGTCGTTGTCCGTCGCCGGGCGCCAGAGCTCCGGCTGCGGGCCGCGGCGCAGCAGCTCGGTGTCGCGGAAGCGCAGCGACGACATCACGCTGTGCCGCAGGTCGAAGGCGACGCTCACGTCGCGCCCCGTGATCGTGACCGCCGAGTCGCCGCGCGTGAGCTGAAGCGCCGGCACCGACGACGCGGCCAGGCGCGCCGCGTCGGCGTGGATGGGCAGCGCGAACTGCTCGGTCGCGACGACGTGGCCGGCGGGGACGAGCCCCTGCGGCACGCGCCGCACGAGCGCCAGGTTCAGGAAGTACTCGCGCCCGGGCTGCGCCGCCGGCAGACGGTAGCCGAGTGACACGGTCTGCGTGCTGCCCGGCGCGCCGTGGAGGCGCGTGACGACGCCGGAATCCACCGGCACGCCGTCGGCCGTGATCCGCCAGCGCAGGTCGAAGTCGCGCAGGTCGGTGAAGTCGTACTCGTCGTGCACCTGCACCGTGCCGGCGCGCAGGTCGGCCGGCGCGAAGTTCACGTACTGATAGACCTTCTTCACCTCCCACAGCCCAGGATGCGGCTGGCGGTCCGGGTTCACGAGGCCGTTGTCGTTGAAGTTCGCGTCGCTCGGCACGCCCGGCGGGCCGTAGTCGCCGCCATACGACCAGTACGGGCGCCCGTTCCAGTCGTGCTCGAGGAAGCCCTGGTCCACCCAGTCCCAGATGAAGCCGCCCTGCAGCTTCGGGTACTTCTTGATGACGTTCCAGTACTCCTGGAGGTTGCCCGTGCTGTTCCCCATCGCGTGCGCGTACTCGCACATGATGAGCGGACGGTCCGCGTCGCTCTGCGCGTATCGCTCCAGGTACTGCAGGCTCGGGTACATCGGGTCGACGATGTCCGAGTGCCGCTCGTGGGCGTTCGTCTCCTTCCCCTCGCGCTCGTACATCACCGGGCGCGCGTCGTCGCGCTGCTTGATCCAGCGATACGTGGCGAGGAAGTTGTGCCCGTCGCCCGCCTCGTTGCCGAGCGACCAGATGATCACCGACGGATGGTTCTTGTCGCGCTCCACCATCCGCTGCGTGCGGTCGAGGTGCGCGACGAGCCACTCCGGCTTGTCCGCCAGGGTGACGTTCGGGTCGTAGCCCATGCCGTGCGACTCGATGTCCGCCTCGTCGACGATGTAGATCCCGTACTCGTCGGCCAGCTCGTACAGCCGCTCCGGCTCCGGGTAGTGCGAGAAGCGGATCGCGTTGATGTTGAACTTCTTCATCAGCTCCAGGTCGCGGCGCATCGTCGCCTCGTCCTGGACGTGCCACGTGATCGGGTTCGTCTCGTGCATGTCGACGCCCTTCAGGTAGATGGGCTTCCCGTTCAGCAGGTAGCGCCCATTCCTGATCTCGGTCGTGCGAAAGCCGACGCGGCTCCCCACCGACTCCACCGTCCGGCCGTCGGGCCCGACGAGGGTGAGGGTGAGCGGGTAGAGGTTCGGCGTCTCCGCCGACCAGAGCCGCGGCCGACGCACCGTCTGCTCGAAGTGCACGGCGGCGGAGTCGCTCACCGTCGCGCTCCGGCGCTGCTCGGCCACGACGCGATCGCCGTCCCAGAGCTTCATCACGACGGTGTAGCTCGCCGGAGGCGCGCCGCCGTTCTGGAGCGCCACGTCCACGGCGAGGCGGCCGTCACGGTAGTCCGGCGTCAGCCCCGCGTGGGCGAAGAAGTCGCGCACGTGCACCTGCGGACGCGCGTAGAGGTAGACATCGCGCGTGATGCCGCTCACGCGCCAGAAGTCCTGGTCCTCCAGGTAGCTGCCGTCGCTCCACCGGTAGACCTCCGCGGCGAGCGTGTTCGTCCCCGGGTGCACGTAGCGCGTGATGTCGAACTCCGCCGGCGTCTTGCTGTCCTTGCTGAAGCCGACGATCTGCCCGTTCACCCACACATAGAACGCCGAGGTCACCGCGCCGAAGTGGAGGTAGATCCGGCGCCCGTTCCAGTCGGCGGGGACGGTGAAGTCGTGCCGGTACGAGCCGACCGGGTCGTTGTCGGCCGGCAGCTCGGGGGGCGTGGGGCGGCCGTCCGGGTGGAAGGGATACTTGATGTTCGTGTAGATCGCGACGCCGTAGCCCTCGTGCTCCCAGTTGGCGGGGACCGGGATCGTCTTCCAGCCGCTGTCGTCGAAGTCCGTGCGATAGAAATCGACCGGACGATCGGCCGGCCGCTTCGACCAGTGGAACTTCCACTGGCCGTCGAGACTGCGGTACCAGGGCGCGTCCGTCGGGTGGTTGGTCAGCCAGAACGGCGCCAGCGGCGATGCGCTGCGCGCCTGCGCTTCCGTGGGATAGGCCGTGAAGCTGGCGCGTGGCGCCTCGGTGTTGCGGTGCGGCACGGCCGGGTTGTCCCAGTCGGGGTGGGGACCGTCGCGAACCGGCACCTGCTGGGCGCGCGCCGAGGGCGCGAGGCCGGCGGCGGCGACGAGCAGGAGGCTGGTGAAGAGCCGCGCACGCACGGTCGCGCGGCTCGTGGCGTTGCTCGCAGTCATCCCGAATCTCATCGATGATGTGGATGGACGTCGCCGACCATGGACGGCACGCGGCCGTCCGTCCGGTGGCTTCTCTCTCGGATGCGGCGCCAGCGGGACATGACGGGCGCCAGGCACTAAGAGAACCGTCGGTGCGGCGGATCGCAACGGATCCGCGACCACTCGCCGGCGATCGTCGGCGCGCGGCCAGGTCGCGATCGAGCGTGCGCCGCGACCCGGTTCAGCGCGAGTAGTACGCCTCGATGGCCCAGCGGACGATCGCCGGGAGCACGAGATCGGGCCGGTTGTCGCTGGCGCGGGCGGCCTCGCTCACCATGGTCTTCACCTCGATCACCGCCTTCTCCGGCGGCGTGCCGAGCTCGCGCAGCAGGAGCGCGTACTCGCCGACCGCCGCGCGCATCTCCTCGCGCGTGCCCTCGGCGATGACGAGCAGCGGGTCGTCCTCGTCGAGCCGCGCGAGATCGGCGAAGCGGCTCGGCGCCGACCGGGCGACGACCGTGCGCGCGTGTTCCCGGACCAGGCTGGCGCGCGTGCGTAGCTGCTCGACCGGCTCCGGCTTCGCCATGTCCGCGTGGTCGGGAGCCGCGGCGGGCGCGTACGTGCCGGAGTACTCGGAAGGCCGCGTGACCATGATGGCCTCCGGCATTCATCGCGCCTGGCGGTTCGGCTGCCGCGCTCGAACTCGCGAAACGGCGCTGGCCCTACCATAGCACCCGCTACTGCCGAACGCGAGTGCTTCTTTCCGTCAGTCGTTCCGGGAGCGCGGCCCCGATGGCAGCATCGCCTGTGTCGCCGCGATCGCCTCGCTGCGCTCGAGGAGCGCGCGCGCGACGTCCGGGGCCCGCTTCTGCGCCAGCGCCGTGAGTCGCGCGAGGTACTCCATCAGGTGCGCCGACGACAGGCCGTGCACCCCGTCGCGCCAGAGCGTCACGACGCGCCACTGCCCGCGCCAGGTGCGATCGGACAGGATCTTCACCTGCTCGTGCTCGTCGAGGGCGAGCGTGCCGTGCAGGTGCCGGATCGCCGGCGTCTCCGCGCTCTCGAGATGCCCGCCCGTGAGCGCCCAGTGCTCGATGCGCCCCTGGCGCATCGGGAGACGCTCCGGCGCGATCGGCTGGAGGTCCAGCACCTGGCGCATGACGAGGATCCCCGCGGCCAGCGCGGCGACGCGCGACTCCTCCGCGGCGGTGAGCTGCGTCGCGTAGCGATTGATCTCGTCACACCGCGCGACGAGGTCGGCGAGCGCCTCGGGCGTGGGGCCTTCGATTGGCTGCTGCATCGGACCACTGGGCTGCGAGAACCGCCGGGACGCGCGCCTCGCGGCGGCGACCATCACCTGCTGTACCCGTCACCGCACGCTAGGTGCCGCCGCGGCGACGATGCAGCCCTTCGCGTCCGAGGTGATCCGTGTCACACTCGCGGCGCCGCGCTCCCGGCCCCTTCGGGCGCGCCCGCGGCCGTCGCGCCGACGAGTGCCCCGGGCACAGCGGGAAGACGCGACAGGAACGCTGCCGCGAAGCGGCGGACGTCCTCCCAGTCCGTGGACTCGTGGTCGCGCGATGTGTCCGTCGGGCCTCCCTCGCGCGCCTGGATCGTCCGGATCAGCCAGCGTGTCAGCGGGCCGTACTCCGTGTACGCGATCGCCCCTCCGACGCACCGCGTGAGCGGCGGCTGCCACCCCGTTCGCTGGATGAAGGCCTCGAGCTGCCGACGCGCGTTCACCGGTCCCTCGGGGCGGGTGCTCGCGGCGGCGCCGCTCACCGAGAAGAACGCCGAGGGCATGCCGTTCAGCGCGTCGCGGTGGGCGCGCACGAAGCGCTCCACGCTGCGCTGGTGCCGTCCGAAGAGGACCGACGCGCCGACGATGATGCCGTCCGTGCCCTCCAGGGGGAAGCTGGGCGGAAGCTCCGCGGCGTCGCGCATGTCGACGACGCAGCCCGACTCATCGAGCATGGCGGCCAGCCGACTGGCGATCTTCGCCGTCTGGCCGTACCGCGTGCCGTATACGAGAAGGATTCGTGGACCCTGCATGGTGCCTCCCGGGAAATGGGCGCGCGCCTGCGCGGGCCACGCGCACCCGCTCCATCGTGCAGCGGTCGCCGGGCGCCCCGCATCAGCGGAATTCCCCAAGTTGGTGCGGTGGATCACGGCGCGTTTGGCCTGTGACCCCGTGGGCGCATCCGGCAGTCAGGAGGACATGGAATTCCGCTCGGATGCCGAGGTCGTCAGGGCCGTGCTGGCGGGCGACGTCGAGTCGTTCGCGGTGCTCGTCAGCCGCTACCGGGACGCCTACACCCGCTTCGCCGTGCGCATGCTCGGCACGACCCACGACGCCGACGAGGCGCTCCAGACGGCGTTTCTGCGGGCGTACCGCGCGCTCGGCCAGTGCCACGACCCGAGCCGGTTCGGGGCCTGGCTGTACCAGATCGTCGCGAACCAGTGCCGCTCGATCGCGATCCGTCGCGGGAAGCGCGAGCACAAGTTCGTGCGCGACGAGTACGCGATCGCGGTCGCGTCGGAGCCGCATCCGGAGGAGGCGGCGGGGGTCCGGGAGGAGATCGACCGCGCGCTGCAGCAGCTCGACGTGCTCCAGCGCGAGGCGTTCGTGCTGAAGTACGTGGAGGAGCTGAGCTACGAGGAGATGGCCCGCATCACCGGCGCTGGCGTGTCGGCGCTCAAGATGCGCGTGAAGCGGGCGTGTGAACGACTGCGGGTCCTGCTCGAGGGTGTCTACTATGCATGACGAGGCGATGCCGGAGATGGAGATGCACGAGTGGTCGGAGACGATCGCGCGCCCGCTGCGCGCGCCGGAATCGCTGCCGCGTGATTTCGACGCACGGCTCATGGCCGCGGTGCGCCGGGAATCGCGGCGGCCGCGGCCCAGGTTCGAGCACGACGTCGCGCACGACCACCTTCCGCGGACCTGGCGAACCGCGCGGCCGGTGCGGCCGTCGCCCCTCGCCGGGCTGGCCCTCGCCGCGGCGCTGGCCACCATCGTCTTCCTCGGCGCGTCCACGCTGCACCGCGCGCGCGGCGCGGTGCAGGCCACCCTGGCCCGGTCGACGACGCTCGCCGACGCGCACGTGGCGCGCCGCGACACCGTGTTCGTGACCCGCTTCGTCCTCATCGCGCCGCATGCGTCGAGCGTGGCGCTCGTCGGCGACTTCAACGGCTGGGACACCAGCGCCACGAAGCTCACGGCGACGCACGCCGGTGCCTGGACGGCCTCGGTCTCGCTGCCGCGCGGCCGGCACGAGTACGCGTTCGTGGTGGACGGCCAGCGCTGGCTCGTCGATCCGGCCGCGCCCCTGACGCGGGACGACGAGTTCGGCGTGAAGAGCTCGGTCATCCTCGTCGGCTCCTCGACCTGAGGGCGGGGCGCGAGGTGCACGCGCGCGCGCTCCTGGTCCTCGCGGTCGTCGTCGCCGCCTGCTCCGCGACCGGCACCCCGGCGCAACGCGGCGGCGCCGCGATGCGCGACGGGACGGCCCCGTCCGCGACCCCGGCGGTCGCCGCGG
>CAMLIT010000152.1 GCA_946480295.1 uncultured Gemmatimonadota bacterium | reverse complement strand
CCGCGCCATCCTCCAGCTCGACGAGCGGCACGTCGTCGCCGTAGGGCGCGAGCGCCGCGCCGCGCGCCGTGCGCTCGACGACGCGGAAGCCGAGGACGTCGCCGTAGAAGCGCAGCGAACGCTCCAGATCGGCGACGCGGAGCCGCACCCTGCCGACGCGCGTCGCCGCCGGCAAGGGACGCCCCGGCGCCGGGATGCCGTAGGCCAACTTATCGGCGCCCGTCGGCGCGTGGTCGCCCCGATCGGGGGCCCCGCCGCTCATGAGATCTCCGGGAGCGTGGCGCATCTCACGCCCGGCTGCCGACGGGGGTCTCCGCGCCGACGCGGTGGCGCGTCGCCAGCACGTTGTCGACGGCGAACGCGCCGGGACCGGCGAGCGTCACGGCGACGTTCGCCGCGAGGAGGGTGAGGGCGTACTCCGCGCCGTTAGGCAGGAAGAAGCCGTTCTTCGCGTGCACGAAGACGATCGCGCCGAGCATCTCGAGCGCGATGAGCGCGGCGGCGATCCCCGTGAACGCGCCGACCACGAGGGCGATGCCGCCGACGAGCTCCAGCGCCGTCACCGCTGCACCGGTGAGGGAGGGAAAGGGCACGCCCATCTGCGTGAAGGCGCCGGTGACCCCCGCATGCCCGAAGACGAACAGCTTCTGGGCGCCGTGCGCGATGAAGACGAGGCCGAGAACGACGCGCAGGATCGTCAGGCCGAGGGCCGGTCGTCCGGCGGTGGTGGTTGGGGTGGACATCCGAGTGCCTCCAGGTGAAGAGTTCGATCATGTAGGTGTGATAACACGCATTGTCGCGAAAACGTTCACGGCCGGCGCCGTGCTTCGGCCAGGAGCGCGATCAGCTCGCGGAGCTTGCGCTGCCCCAGGTGCCCGAGCTGCCGCCGGTGCAGCTCGGCGATCGGGGCCTCCAGCCGCTCCAGCAGGGCGACCCCGGCGCGCGTGATGCGCGTGTTCACGAGCCGCCGGTCGTCCGGGTCGCGCTCGCGCGCCACGAGGCCCCCCTCCTCCATGCGGTCGAGGAGCCGCGTCACGTCCGGCACCTGCGCGACGAGCCGGTCGCGGACCTCGTTGCGGCAGAGCCCCGTCGCGCCCGCCCCGCGCAGGATGCGCAGCACGTTGTACTGCGTCGGCGTGATGCCGTGCGGCTTCAGGGCGTCGGCGAAGGCGTGGTCGAGCACCGCCGCCGTACGCTGGATGCTGAGCTGTGCCTCCTGCTCCAGGCTGTCGAACGGCCTGGTCTGCTTGATCTCGTCCCGCAATCGGCTCGGCATGACCGGATAATATGTGTCATAACACGCATCGTCAAGGTCGCGCGCCGGGGGGGGGGACGTAGAACAGTTCGGCTGCCTCGCCCAAGGCGGCGAGGCAGCCGAAGAGTCTGGTCGGACGGTCGGGGCGGGCGCGCCGTACGCGGGCGCGCGCGCCGCGCTCAGGCGTCGGCGCCCACCGGGACGAGCGGTGCGGCCTGCTGGTCCCGCAGGAAGGGGTAGCGCTTGCGCACGTCGGCGACGAGCGCGGGGTTCACTTCCACGATGCGCGGCACGTCCCCCGCCCCACCCGCCACCACCGTCGCCTCGTCGCCCCACGGCCCATAGGCGATCGAGCCGCCGTCGTAGTCGAGGTTGTCCGCCGTGCCGACGCGATTCACCGCGATCATGTAGCACTGGTTCTCGATCGCGCGCGCGCGCACGAGCACGTCCCAGTGGGTGCGGCGCGACGCCGGCCAGTTGGCGACGAGGAGGAACGCGTCCACGCGCGGCGCCACCGCCCGGAACAGCTCGGGGAAGCGAAGGTCGTAGCAGATGAACGGGCTCACCCGCACCCCCTCGACCTCGAGGACGAGGGGACCCGCGCCCGGACGGTAGCTCCGGTGCTCGCCGGCGTACGCGAAGAGGCGCTGCTTGTGGTAGGCCGCGTTCAGGCGGCCGGTGGGCGCGAAGAGGAGCGCCGAGTTGTAGGCGCAGGCGCTCCCCGAGTCCTCGGCGGCGCGCGTCGCCACGCCCGCCAGGATCCACACGTCGTGCGCCGCCGCGATCTCGCCCAGGCGCTGCACGCTCGGCCCCGTGATCGGCTCGGCCACGGCGGTGCTCTCCATGGAAAAGCCGGTGGTGGCCATCTCGGGGAGCACGACGAGCCGCGCGCCCGCCCGCCGGGCGCGGGCGATCAGCGCGTCCGCGCGCGAGAGCGACGCCTCGGGGTCGTGCCACCCGGTGTCGTATTCGCCGAGCGCGACGCGCAGCGGCGCGCGCCCGACGTCTTCCGGCGCGCTCACGCCTTGGCCTCGCCGAGGAGCGCGGCGCGCAGCGCGCCCCGCCCCTCGCGCACCATCTCCGTCGCGCAGCTGTACGCGAACCGGATCGCGTTCGCGCACGACGCACCGAAGGCGTCGCCCGGCGCGCTGCCGATGCCGCGGGCGGCGAGCACCGTCGAGAGCGCGTCCGCGTCCTCGACGCCGAGCCGCTCGTACAGCGACGGCTCGAGCTCCACCCAGAGGTAGAACGCGCCGCGCGGCTCGAAGGGCCGCACGCCGGGGATGCCGCGGAGCGCCTCGAGCATCAGGTCGCGGCGCGCCTTGTACTCGTCGCGCATGGCGCCGACGTTCTCCTGCGGGCCGGTCACGGCGGCGAGCGCGCCCCACTGGGCGAGGCTGTTCACGCCGTTGATGGTGCAGCGCAGCAGCTTCGGGATGCGCGACTGCAGGAGCCCGTTCTGCGTGACGATGTACCCGACGCGCAGCCCCGGCATCGCATGGCTCTTGGAGAACGAGTACACCGAGACGACGCGGTCGGCGTAGTCGCCGGCGAGCGAGGCGATGGAGGTGTGCGTGTGCGGCGCGTAGATGATGTCCTCGTACGCCTCGTCGGCGACGATCCAGAGGTCGTTGCGGCGGGCGATGTCGAGGATCTGCTGGAGCCGCTCGCGCGGGAGCACGGCGCCGGTGGGGTTGTGCGGCGTGTTGAGGAAGATGGCGCGGGTGCGCTCGGTGATCGCCGCCTCGATGCGGTCGGGCCGGTACTCGAAGTGCTCCTCGGCGCTGAGTGGGATGCCGACGACCACGCCGCCGGCGAGGCGCACGTTCTCGGCGACCTCGGTCCACATCGGATCGGGGAGGATCACCTCGTCGCCGGCGGAGAGCAGCGCGCCGAAGGTGACGTACAGCGCGTGCATCGCCCCGTTGGTGACGAAGATGTCCGTCGGCTTCACGCCGCTCACGCCGTTCTTCGTGCGGACCTTCTCGGCGAGCGCGCGGCGCAGCTCGGGGATGCCGTCGTTCGGGATGTAGTGCGTCTTCCCCGCCGCCGCGGCGTCCTCGATCGCCTTGCGCACGTGCGGGGCGATGCTGAAGCTCGGGTCGCCCGACTCGAACCGGAAGACGCGGGTCCCGGCGGCCTGCGACTTCAGGAGCTGCTCGCGGATCTGGACGATCTTGCCGAGCGAGATCTGGTCGAGCGGATGGACGAGGTGGGCGGCGGCGGTCATCGTGGTGAGCTCCTGAGCTCTGACTGGTGGGAGGACGGACTGCGAGAGGAACTGCGGGGAGACAGCGGTGGCGCCGGGGTCCGACGCGACACGTGCCCGCGAGACCGGAGTCTGGCGGGCACGTTCGTGTCGATCCGGGACGACCACGCGCGCGCTAGCCAGAGCTCCGCTTGGAGCCCCGCTTGGACTTGCGCATGGTATCGTCGGAACGGCGAACGGCGAGCGGCATCGAGCTGAACGAGAGGATGATGGTGATGAACTGGGGCGGGTGGACTCGAACCACCAACTTCCTGATTAACAGTCAGGCGATCTGCCAGTTGATCTACGCCCCATCGGTATGACACTCGAGCTTTTCTTCCTCCCATACACACCGACGCCCGCCGGTCGCTGACCTGGCGGGCGTTGCTGTCGGTAGTCTGACGCGCGCGCTAACCAGATCTCCGGGAGGAGGTCCGCTTATTATCGTCGCGATTCTTGTTGACGAGACGAAGCATTGGTGCCTGTAGTGCGCGAGTTCCTTCGGATACTATGGGTCGTGCACCGCGCTGTCAACAGCGTGGGCGCGCCGATGGCGGCGAGGACTCGGGCAGGCTCAGTCGAGCAGCCGACGCTCCGGAAAGCGAGCGGGCGCCGAGATCTCGGAGCGGCCGAGGAGCTGGCGCAGCGCGTCGTCGTCGTAGTGCAGCCAGCCCGTGGGGGGCGGAGCGAGGCGCCGTCGCTCGGCGTCGGAGACGAAGAGGAGCCAACCGCGCTCGAACTGGGGCCGCACCATCCCGGGTCGCCCGACGCTGGGCATCACCTCGAGGACGGACCACTCCACGCCCGTCGCGTCGCGAAAGGATCGTGTGGCCATCCGTCACGCCCCCTGGGGTGGCGCTCCCGGAGGTGAAGCAGGGCGAACACGCGGTCCGCGAGCGCCGCGGAACGAGGGAGGGATTGGCCGCATCGCCATCATCGCTCTCGAGATCTTCGATTCCGTCCTGGTCTGCGTGCGCGGGGGCGCGACGCGGTACGCCGAAGAGCGCACGCAAGTAATCTGCCGGGCCGGCCCGTACGCGGCGCGGGCTAGCGGCCGCGCGTCTTGTTCAGCAGGAGGAGGAGGTAGCTGACGGCCGACTCGGGGGAGTCGAACTCTGCCGTCCAGGCGAAGTACTCGCGGTTGTGCGTCGGGAGGAGACGATAGCTCTCGAATCCGTCGAGCGCACCGACGACGTTGGCGGTCATCGCCTCGGCGCCTCGCCCGGTCATGCGCGAGCGATCGGCATAGACCATCACCGTGCGATCGGCACGTTCGATCTTCAGCAGTGTGGAGAGCATGAGCTGCCTGTGGGTGGGATCATCGGCTGGACGGTCCGCCGGCGTGGACGCAACAAAGCCACTGGCCGGCGGTCACCGTGGATTTCGAAGATAACCGGTGACCGCCGGCTCGCGTCGCGGCGCGCGTCCCGGATCCCTCAGCTCTTCGGGACCTTCGACAGCTCACCCCTGGAGCCGAGGCGGAGCGTGATCGCGGCGCTGTGCGACACCGGCTCCATCTCGTCCACCTCGACCCGCACACGATCCGGCGCGACCCGGGCGACGGTCACGCGGGCGCCGGAGTGCATCCCGTCGATCCCCAGCTCGGCGAGCTTGCCCGGTTCGTCCAGGATCGCGGTGAAGCTCGCGCCGATCTGGAGATCGTCCGTGCCCGGCGACTGCGCCTTGGCGCCGAGCTGCGCGGCGACGCCGCTGATGCTGGGGTGGATTCCGCCCTGCTGGCTGGGCTCCTGCGCACGCGCGGGGCTCAGGACGGCTCCGGCGACGAGGATGGACGCGAACAACGCCAGCGTTCGGCCGACCATTCGAGGCATGGCTCCTCCTGTCATGCAGCCTGTCCAAACGAATGCCGCGTGGTTGGCCAAAGTTCGGCGCCGTCACCACGACGTCAGCCGGGGGAGCCCTGATGTGCCTCGGGGAAGCCCGTACGGGCGCGGCGACCGGCGGCGGCGGGGCCTACGCGGCTCAGCCGATCGGGAGCACCGTCGGCCGGTGGCCGGTGTGGGCGAGGAAGCGCTCGAGGTCCGCGTGCGAGAGCACGAGCGTGGCCGTGTTCACGAGCGGGTGGCAGCAGACGGCGTCGGCCCGCCAGATCTCGTCGTCCACGTACAGCTCGACGGCGTGCGCGGCATCGTTCGAGAGCGCGAGCAGGGACACCGCGCCGGGGCTCACGCCGAGGTGGCGCTGCAACCGTTCGGCGGAGGCGAAGCTGAGGCGGTCCGCGTCGACCTGCTCGGTGAAGCGCTTGATGTCCACCGCTTTCGCGCACGTCGTGACGAGGAGCAGGTGTCGCCGGCCCCGCTTGTCGCGCAGGAAGAGATTCTTCGTGTGCACGGCGGCGACCACGGGCACGGCCCGCTCCGTCTCGTGACAGGTCATCACCGGTTCGTGCTCGAAGCGCTCGTACTTCGCGCCGAGGTCGTCGAGAAGAGCGTAGATGGAGGCGGCGCCTGGCATGAGCGGAGATCCGGAGCGGTGGCGGAGGCGACGGGCGGTGCTCGATGAAGTAGTAGCGGGGACCGGGGCGGCCGCGCGAGTGGAGGCCCGCGGCGAGTATTGAGAATTCCGCCGGCCGGAGGCAGCTTCCCCGCGTCCTCGGCATGCTCACCCGCATCTCCCGCATCATGGATCGACGCGACTTCGTGAAGGCCGGCCTCGCCGCCGGCGCCCTCGCCTCCCTTCCCACCGCCGCGCACGCCGCGCCGGAGGACGACCGCCACTACTACGAGCTCCGCCTCTACCAGACGCGCAGCGACGAGGCGCCCGGCCGGCTGCGCACGTTCTTCAAGGACCAGCTCCTCCCCGCCCTCCAGCGCGCCGGCGTGGTGACGGTCGGTGCCTTCACGCCGGAGATCGGGCTCCCCGGCCAGGAGTTCGTGCTCCTGCTCGACCACCGGACCGCCGCCGACGCGCTCGCGCTGCCGCACAAGCTCGAGCAGGACGAGGCCTTCGCGCGCGCCCTCGCGACGCTCGATGCCGACGGCCAGCCGCCGTACGTGCGCTACGAGTCGCGCCTCCTGCGCGCGTTCGCGAACCACCGCCAGGTCGAGGTGCCGACGCCGAGCGCGGCGGGGCGCCTGTTCGAGATGCGCACGTACGAGTCGCGGAACGCGACGACGCTCGCCCGGAAGATCGAGATGTTCAACGAGGCGGAGATCGCGCTCTTCCGCTCGATCGGCATGACGCCGGTGTTCTTCGGCGAGAACATCTTCGCCCCGGGGCTGCCGAGCCTCACGTACATGCTGATGTTCGACGACATGGCGGCGCGCGAGAAGGCGTGGCACACGTTCGGCAGCCACCCCGTCTGGCAGCGCCTCACGAAGGACCCGCGGTTCGCCATCGAGGGGATCACGACCACGACGCGTGCGGTCTTCCTCCACGCCCTGCCCTTCTCGCAGGTGCGCTGAGCGGCCGCACCCTCGCGCCGCCCGGCTGCCGGGCGGCGCGCTCCCTGACCTTTCCTGGACATTCCCGACATGCGCGTGATCAGAGCGGTGCGAGGGTTGGCGTGCCTGACGAGTGCGGCGGTGCTGGGCACCGCCTGCGCCGGGCACGGGACGGTGACACCCGCCGCCACCCCGGCGACGAGGACGATCGCGAGGGCGCCGGGCGAGGATCGGCTCGTCGATTCCCTGCTCGCGCGGATGACGCTCGAGGAGAAGCTGGGGCAGCTCAACCAGCTCTCGGGGTTGGGCGAGGTCACGGGACCGAACGCCGCGACAGCGGGAGCGGATCTGATCCGGCGCGGGGGCGTGGGCTCGCTGTTCAACGTCATCGGCGCGGACACGACACACGCGCTGCAGCGTCTCGCCGTGGAGCAGTCGCGGCTGCACATCCCGCTGGTCTTCGGCTACGACGTGATCCACGGCTTCCGGACGACCTTCCCGGTGCCGCTCGCCGAGGCCGCGAGCTGGGACACGGCGCTCGCCGGGCGGACGGCGCACATCGCCGCCGTCGAGGCGGCGGCGAACGGGCTCGATTGGACGTTCGCGCCGATGGTGGACGTCGCGCGCGATCCGCGCTGGGGGCGCATCGTCGAGGGCGCCGGGGAGGATCCGTTCCTCGGCGCGGCGTTCGCCACCGCGCGCGTGCACGGCTTCCAGGGCACCGACCTGCGCGCGCCGACGTCGATCGCGGCGACGGCGAAGCACTTCGCCGCGTACGGGGCGGCCGAGGGCGGGCGCGACTACAACATCGCCAACATCCCGGAGCGCACGCTGCGCGAGGTGTACCTCCCGCCCTTCCACGCCGCGGCGTGCGCGGGCGCCGCGACGTTCATGGCGAGCTTCAACGAGATCGCGGGCGTGCCGTCGCACGCGAACCATCACCTGCTGACGGACATCCTCCGCCGGGAGTGGGGCTTCGACGGCATGGTGGTGAGCGACTGGACGGGAGTGAATGAGCTCATCAACCACGGCGTCGCCGCCGATCGGGGCGAGGCGGGCAAGCTCGCCATCGACGCGGGCGTGGACATGGACATGGTGTCCGAGATCTACGCGCGCGACCTCCCGGCGCTCGTGCGCAGCGGTCGCGTGTCGCAGGCGGTGGTGGACGAGGCGGTGCGCCGCGTGCTGCGGCTCAAGTACCGGCTCGGCCTGTTCACGGATCCGTATCACGGCGCGACCGAAGCACGGGCGCGCGCGGTGACGCTGACGGCGGAGAATCGCGCCGTCGCGCGCGAGGCGGCGCGCGAGTCGATCGTGCTGCTCGAGAACCACGGCGTGCTCCCGCTGCGCCGCGATCTCGGCACGATCGCCGTCATCGGCGAGCTGGCCGCCGACTCGACGGTGCCCATCGGGAACTGGCAGGCGCAGGGACGGCCGCAGGACGCGGTGACGATCCTCGAGGGGATCCGGCGCGCGGTGGGCTCCGGCACGAACGTGCTCTACTCGCGCGGCGCCTCGCCGCACGACAGCGACGCGACCCAGATCGCGGCCGCGGTGGCCACGGCGCGCCGCGCGAACGCGGTGGTGCTCGTGATCGGCGAATCGCCGGACATGAGCGCGGAGGCGAGCAGCCGCGCGTTCCTCGACCTGCCGGGCGCGCAGCTCCAGCTCGCGCAGGCGGTGATCTCCACCGGCGTGCCCACCGTCGTCGTCCTCACCAACGGCCGCCCCCTCGCCGTCGA
>CAMLIT010000151.1 GCA_946480295.1 uncultured Gemmatimonadota bacterium | reverse complement strand
CGATCGTGATGGTCGAGGGGGGCGCGCTCGAGGTCTCGGAGGAGGACGTCGTCGACGCGCTCTCGGTCTCGCACAAGGGGATCAAGGAGCTGATCGAAGCCCAGGAGGAGCTGCTCGCGAAGATCGAGCGCCCGGCCAAGATGGAGTGGACGAAGGCGGAGCTCCCGGAGGGGCTCGAGGCGCGCGTGAAGGAGCTGGCCGAGGGCCGCATCCGCGAGGCGCTGAACCAGAAGGAGAAGCACACGCGCATCCAGGCGATCGAGCGCGCCAAGCAGGAAGTCGCCGAGCAGCTCCTCGGCGACTTCCCGGACGCGGCGAAGGAGACGCACACGCTCCTCGGCGACGTCGAGTACCACCAGCTCCGCAACCAGGTGCTGAGCACCGGCCACCGCGTGGACGGGCGCACCCCCACGGAGATCCGGCCGATCACCATCGACGTCGGCATCCTCCCGCGCGCGCACGGCTCGGCGCTCTTCACGCGCGGCCAGACCCAGGCGCTCGCGGTGGCGACGCTCGGCACGGCGAACGACGTCCAGCGGCTCGACACGATCGACGAGCCGCAGGAAGTGACGAAGTCGTTCATGCTGCACTACAACTTCCCGCCCTTCTCGACGGGCGAGGTGCGGCCGGTGCGCGGCACGTCGCGCCGCGAGATCGGGCACGGCAACCTGGCCGAGCGCGCGCTCCAGGGCGTGCTGCCGCCGTTCGAGGAGTTCCCGTACACGATCCGCATCGTCTCGGACATCCTCGAGTCGAACGGCTCGTCGTCCATGGCCTCCGTCTGCGGCGGCTCGCTGGCGCTGTTCGACGCCGGCGTGCCGATGCGCGCCCCCGTCGCCGGCGTGGCGATGGGGCTGATCAAGGAAGGGGAGAAGTACGCGATCCTGAGCGACATCCTCGGCACCGAGGACCACCTCGGCGACATGGACTTCAAGGTCGCCGGTACGCGCACCGGGATCACCTCGATCCAGATGGACATCAAGATCGAAGGGCTCGACCTGGAGATCATGAAGCAGGCGCTCGCGCAGGCGAAGGAGGGCCGCTTCCACATCCTCGGCAAGATGGAGGAGGCCCTCGCCGAGCCGCGGAAGGAGCTGTCGCCCTTCGCGCCGCGCATCGTCACGATGCAGATCAACCCGGAGAAGATCGGGGATCTCATCGGGCCGAAGGGGAAGACGATCCGCGGGATCCAGGACGAGACGGGCGCCGAGCTCACGGTCGACGACAGCGGCCTCGTGACGATCGCGGCCGTCGGCGGCGAGGCCATGGAGCGCGCGCGCCAGATGGTGCAATCGCTCACGGCGGAGCCGGTGGTCGGCGAGACGTACGAGGGCTCGGTGAAGTCGACGACGCCGTTCGGCGCGTTCGTCGAGATCATGCCGGGCACCGAGGGGCTCGTCCACATCTCCGAGCTGGCGCACGGCCGGACGGAGAAGACGGAGGACGTGGTGAAGAAGGGCGACCGCGTCCGCGTGAAGCTGATCGACCGCGACGAGCGCGGGCGGCTGCGCCTGTCCATGAAGGCGCTGATACCCAAGCCGGAGGGCGTCGAGGAGGAGGCCGAGTCGCGGCCGCCGCGGCGGCGCGAGGAGGGCGAGGCGGCCGCCGAGGGTGATGGCGGCGGCGAGCGTCCGAAGAGCGGTTCCGGCGGCCGCGGCGGGCGCGGTGGGCGGGGCGGGGAGCGGTCGCGGCGGTCGTGACGCGCCGGGCTACACTCGCCGACACGCAGTTCCAGCGCACCGTCCTGCCCAATGGACTGACCGTACTCTCGGAGCACATGCCGGGAGTACGGTCAGTGTCGTTCGGCGCCTGGGTGCGGGCGGCATCGCTGCACGAGCCCCCGGACCGGATGGGCGTGTCGCACCTCCTCGAGCACATGGTGTTCAAGGGGACGGAGCGGCGCAGCGCGCACGACATCGCCCTCTCGCTCGAGGCGCTGGGCGGCTCGCTGGACGCCTACACCTCGCGCGAGCACACCGTCTACCAGGCGCGCGTGCTCGACGAGCACCTGCCGCAGGCGGCGGACGTGATCGCCGACATCGTCTTCCGCCCGGCGCTGCGGGCGAGCGACGTGGCGCTCGAGCGGAAGGTCGTGCTGGAGGAGATCGGGATGGTGGAGGATACCCCCGACGACCTCGTCTTCGAGCTGCATAACGAGGCGCTCTGGGGCGCGCACCCGTACGGCTACTCGATCCTCGGCACGCGCGAGACGGTGAAGCGCCTCGGGGTCCCCGAGCTGCGCGAGCTGCACCAGCGTGCGTACCACCCGGCGCAGATCGTCATCGCCGCCGCGGGGAACGTGACCAACGAGCGGCTCCTCGAGGTGCTCGGCGAGACCGGATGGCTGGACGTGCCGCGCGGGTCGGACCAGCTGCTCACCTCGCCGGCTCCCGTCGTCATGCCGCCGAGCGATCGGCAGATCGCCCGCGACGGGACGCAGGCCCACGTCGTGGTCGGCAGCGAGGCCGTGCCCTACGGCGATCCGCGCCGATACGCGCTCGTCCTCGTGAGCATGCTGCTGGGCGGCGGGATGAGCTCGCGGCTCTTCCAGCGCGTGCGCGAGGAGCTCGGCCTGGCCTACAACGTCTACACGTACCAGAGCTTCCACGCCGATGCGGGGATGCACGGCGTGTACGTGGGGACGGCGCCGGCGACCGCGTCGCAGGCCGTGGTCGCCATCCAGGACGAGCTCGCGCGACTGGCGCGGGAGGGGCTCCCGGACGACGAGCTCGAGATGGGGAAGATGCAGCTCAAGGGGCAGCTCACGATCTCGCTGGAGAGCGTGTCCGCGCGGATGTACCGGGCGGCGGGGGTCGAGCTCTACGGGGAGCCGTATCGGACGCTCGACGAGACGATCGCCCGGATCGACGCGATCACCCAGGCGGACGTGGCGGCGGTGCTGGAATACTTCGCTCCCGAGCGGCAGACGATCGTTCGTTTGGGCCCCACCGTCTAGCTCGCGGTAGCGCGAGGGGCGGCGAATTGAAAACGGCGGGGCGCCGGGCGAGTTTTCAATGTTCCGCGGTGGACAGAGCGGCGCAGGGAGCGTTCGCCCCGCGCCGCGATGCGATGGTCGACCGCCGAACCTCCCAGCAGCCCTTCACGTCGTCATCGACGATCCAGCCTCGCATCCCATGAAAATCGGCGTCCCGAAAGAGATCAAGACGAACGAGAACCGCATCGCCCTCGTGCCCGCCGGCGCCGAAGCGCTGGTCGGCGCCGGGCACGAAGTGCTCCTCGAGGCCGGCGCGGGTCTCGGCAGCGGATTCAGCGACGAGATGTACGCCGCCGCCGGCGCGAAGATCGCGCCCGACGCCGACACGGTGTGGCGCAACAGCGACATGATCATGAAGGTGAAGGAGCCGATCCAGGTCGAGTGGCCGCGCATGCGGCGCGGCCAGGTCGTCTTCACCTACTTCCACTTCGCCGCGGACGAGAAGCTGACCAGGGCGTGCATGGACAGTGGCGCGACGTGCATCGCCTACGAGACGGTCGAGCTGCCGACGCGCGAGCTGCCGCTGCTGACGCCGATGTCCGAGGTGGCGGGGCGCATGGCGGTGCAGGAAGGCGCCAAGTACCTCGAGAAGCTCTACGGCGGCCGCGGCGTGCTGCTCGGCGGCGTGCCGGGCGTGGCGCCGGCGAAGGTCGTCATCCTCGGCGGCGGCATCGTCGGCATCAACGCCGCGAAGATGGCGGCGGGGATGGGCGCGAAGGTCACGGTGCTCGACCTCTCCCTCGAGCGGCTGCGCTACCTCTCCGACGTGATGCCGGCGAACGTGATCCTCATCCACTCCAACCGGCACAACATCCTCGAGCAGATCGAGACGGCGGATCTCGTCGTCGGCGCGGTGCTCATCCCGGGAGCCAAGGCGCCGAAGCTCATCCGTCGCGAGGACCTCAAGGTGATGCAGAACGGCTCGGTGATCGTGGACGTGGCGATCGACCAGGGCGGCTGCGTCGAGACGATGAAGCCGACGACGCACGAGAACCCGACGTACGTCGTGGACGGCGTGATCCACTACGCGGTGGCGAACATGCCGGGCGGGGTGCCGCGCACCTCGACGCTCGCGCTGACGAACGCGACGCTGCCCTACGCGATGCAGCTGGCGAACAAGGGGTGGAAGCAGGCGCTGCGCGACAACCCCGCGCTGCTGAAGGGGCTGAACATGACCGACGGCAAGGTGACGTACGCCGCCGTGGCGGAGGCGTTCGGGCTGTCGTACGAGCCGGCGTCCAAGTTCGTGCAGGCGTGACGGCGGTCGGGCGCGAGGCACGCGTCCTGCCCGGAGGGGCGGCGTGACCTCGCTCCCCCTGATCCTCTGCTATCACAAGATCGAGCGCCGCGGCGAGCTGGGTGTCACCCGGCTCTCGCCGCGGCGCTTCGCGCGCCAGGTGGAGCGGCTCGCGGCGGCCGGCTTCCGGACGCTCACGGCGGCCGAGCTCCTCGCCTGCGTGCGCGGCGAGCGCGCGGCGGGCGCGCGCGACCTCGTGCTCACCTTCGACGATGCCTATCGAGGGCTGCGCGCGCACGCCTTTCCGGTGCTCGCCGCGCACGGCTTCGGCGCGCTCTGCGCGGTGATCACCGACTACGCCGGGCGGTTGAACCGGTGGGACGTGGCGTACGGCGGCCGCCGCTTCGCGCACCTGGCGTGGCGCGACATGCGCCGCTGGCAGGCGCACGGGATCGAGTTCATCTCGCACTCGGCGACGCATCCACGGCTGCCGTGGTGCGGCGACGACGAGGTCCGGCGCGAGCTGGCGGCGTCGCGCCGCGCGCTGCGGCAGGCGCTCGACGTGGACGCCGTGCTCGTGTCGTATCCCTTCGGGGCCGCCGGGGCGCGCGAGCGCCGCTTCGCGGCCGAGGCGGGGTACGCGGCGGGCCTCACGCTCGCCACGCGCTGGCGCGGCGACGCCTTCGCCGTCCCCCGGCTGCCGGTCTATCTCTGGTCGCCGCCGCGACCGGGGGCGCGGCCGCTCGCGCCGCTGGAATGGATCGCCGGCGCGGCCGCGAACCGCTGCGCGGTCGGCACGGCGCTCTGGCAGCGGCTGCGGGCGTCAGGCGAAGTAGCGCGCGAGCACCGGGATGAGCGCCGGCTGCTTGACGAGCGCGTGCGCGAAGAGCCTGCCTAACGTGCGCTTCTCCTCGGGCAGGGCGTTGGCGGTGCGCGCGAGCCGGTTGAAGAACGCGTCGTCGAAGCGGTTGAGCGATTCCTTCACGCGGTAGAAGCGGACGTGGTCGTCGCCGAGCAGCCGCATCCAGGCATCGTGGTAGCGTGCGAGCCGCGCGGCGGAGGTGTCGCCGGCGGCGAGGGCGTCCACCGCGGCGCGCGCGGCGAGCCGCCCCGCCTTCATCGCGTTCACGATCCCGCCCCCGGAGAGGGGATTGATCATGTGCGCCGCGTCGCCGCAGAGCATCACGCCGTCGGCGACGGTCTGCCGCACCGTGGGGTGCACGATCACGCCGCCGACGGTGAAGCCGGTGCGCACGCCGTGCGGGAAGTGGCGCTCGAGATAGCGGTCGAGCCAGGCGCGCGCGGAGCGGCCCTTCGCGTGGAGGGCGACCACGCCGAGGCCGACGTTCGCCACGCCCACCCCCTTGGGGAAGATCCAGGCGTAGCCGTGCGGCGCGACGTTCGCGCCGAAGTGGAGGTAGATGGCGTCGGGATCGAAGTCGATGCCCTCGACGACGTACTGGGCGCAGCTCTCCATGTCGCGCGCCGGGACGCGGGTGTCGAGGCCGGCCCAGCGGCCGACCATCGTCTCGACGCCGTCGGCGCCGATGACGACGCGCGCCTGGACCGCCTGCTCGCCGCGCGGGCCGCGCACGTCCACTGCCCAGCCGTCGCCGCTGCGCCGCATGCCGATCGCTTCCGTCTCCAGCCAGAACGCGGCGCCGGCCTCGCTGGCCTGCGCCGCGAGCACCGGCTCGAAGCGGCTGCGATCGAGAATGTAACCTGCGTCACCATTGTCGATCCGCACCTCGGTGCCGTCGGGCGCGACGAGGACGAGGCGCGAGATGCGGCGCGAGATCCAGGGGGCGTCGCCCTCGGCGGCGAGGAACTCCGACACGCCGGCGACGCCGACCCCCTCGCCGCAGCGGACGGGGGCGCCGATCGCCGGATCGCGCTCCACGACGAGGACGTCGAGCGCGGGTTTCGCCCGGGCGGCCTCGCGCGCGGCGATCAGCCCCGCCGGGCCGCCGCCCACGACGAGGATGTCGCAGCGCGTCGCGTTCACGCCACCGCCTCGGGGAGCGGCTGCATCGAGAGCGCCCCGACGGGACACGGCGCCACGCACTTGCGGCAGCCGGTGCAGTCCTCGGCGACGATCCGCAGGCCGTCGCGGCGCATGTGGATCGCCGCCGTCGGGCAGAGCGGCAGACACAGCCCGCACGTCTCGCAGAGTTGCGCGTCGACGACGGCGATCGTCGCATTGAGCCGGGTCATCGGGCGAGCTTACGCGGTAGCGTAGGTTGTGTCAAGCCAATACCTTGTATGCACGCCGACCCCGGACTACGTTTTCCGTGCTGTCCGCGCGCCTCGCGACAGCTTCCAGCCCCTCGGCGCCGCCGCGCGAGCGGTGATCTACTCTCTTCTTGTCTTTGATGCGCTGGCCTCTCTTCAAGCCGGGAGCGCTCTTCCCGGCGAATGCAATCGGTGTGGATCTCGGCACGGCGAACACTCTCATCTACGTGAAAGGTGAGGGGATCGTGCTCAACGAGCCCTCGGTCGTCGCGATCGACCGCGAGTCGAAGAAGATCAAGGGCGTCGGGCTCGAGGCCAAGCGCATGCTCGGACGGACGCCCGACGGCGTGATCGCCGTGCGGCCGATGAAGGACGGCGTCATCGCCGACTTCGACGTCACCGAGAAGATGCTGCGCTACTTCCTCACCCTGATCATCGAGAACCACGTCTTCAAGGTGAAGCCGCGCGTCATCGTCTGCGTGCCGTCGGGGATCACCGAGGTGGAGAAGCGCGCGGTGCGCGATTCGGCGCTCGGCGCCGGGGCGAAGGAAGTGTTCATGGTGGCCGAGCCGATGGCGGCGGCGATCGGCGTCGGGCTGCCGGTGGAGACGCCGACGGGCAACATGGTGATCGACATCGGCGGCGGCACGACGGAGATCGCCGTCATCGCGCTGTCCGGCATCGTCAGCGACACCTCGATCCGCGTCGGCGGCGACGAGCTGGACACGTCGATCGTGCAGTTCATGCGCAAGAATTACAATCTCCTCATCGGCGAGCCGACGGCGGAGCAGATCAAGATCCAGATCGGCTCGGCCGCGCCGGTGGGTGAGGAGCGGGAGATGGAAGTGAAGGGCCGCGACCTCGTGTCGGGCATCCCGAAGACGGTCCGGGTGCACTCGAGCGAGATTCGCGAGGCGATCCAGGAGCCGGTGCAGGCGATCGTCGACGCCGTGCGGCGCGCCCTCGAGATCACGCCCCCGGAGCTGGCGAGCGACATCGTCGACCGGGGGATCGTGATGACGGGAGGCGGCGCGCTGATTCGCGGCCTCGACCTGCTGCTCAGCCAGGAGACGAGCCTGCCCATCCACGTGGACGAGGATCCGCTGACCTGCGTCGTGCGCGGCACCGGGCGCATCCTGGACGACGAAGAGAAGTACTGGTCCGTCCTCAGCACCTGAGGACCGCTGGTGGCACGCGCCGCACGCTACAGCAGCCGCATCGACGTCGCGGTCTTCGTCGGCTGCCTCGTCCTGTCCATCGTCGCGCTGGTGCTGCCCGCACCGATGCGCGAGCCGATCGCCGAATCGCTGCGCCGCACCGTGGTCGCGCCGCTCGTCGCGCTCGAGCGCGGGGCGGAGCAGTGGCGCATGGCGTGGGCGGGGTTCCAGGAGCAGACCAGCCGGACCGACTCGCTCGCCGTGCAGGCCTTCGAGGCCCGCGCGCTGCGCCAGGAGAACGATCAGTTCCGCCGCCTGCTCGGTCTCGGCGGGCGGCTCGGGTGGGGCTTCATCCCCGCCGAGGCGCTGCACAACACCGCGCACGAGGACGTCGTCACGACGATCACGCTCACGGCGGGGAGCAACGCGGGCGTGAAGCGATTCCTCCCCGTCGTCGCCCCCGACGGCATCGTCGGCCTCGTGCAGACCGCCGATCCGACGATGAGCATCGCGATCCTCTTCTCGCACCCGGACTTCCGGGCGAGCGCGATGTCCGCGGACGGCTCCTCGTATGGCATCGTCTACCCTCACCTCGGCATCGGCGCGCAGCGCTACCTGCTGGAGCTGCGCAACGTGCCCTTTCGCACGGCGCTCAAGCCGGGGACGCTGATCCTGACCTCCGGCCTCGGCGGCTCCTTCCCGCGCGGCGTGCCGATCGGCACGGTGCTCCAGGAGCTGCGCACCGCCGAGGGGTGGACGCGCACCTATCTCGTGCGCCCGATGGTGAACCCGGGGAGCATCGCGGCGGTGATGATCCTGACGCCCCAGCGCATCGCCAAGGGCGTGGGCGGCATCTGGGCGTCGGTCGCGTCGGTGGACTCGGCGGCGAAGAAGATCGCCGCCGCGGGCGACTCGCTCGCCCGCCAGGAGGCGCTGGCCGAGGCGGCGGCGCGCCGCGCCGCGCTCGATTCCGCGGCGCGCGGCGACACGCTGGCCGACACGACGCGCCCGCCCGCGACGGCTGCCCCGACGGCCCCCGCGCCCGCCACGACGCCCGCGCCCGCGCAG
>CAMLIT010000150.1 GCA_946480295.1 uncultured Gemmatimonadota bacterium | reverse complement strand
CTTCTTCGCCGCGACCTTGCGTGGTCCACCCTTCTGGCCCGTCTTCGCGTTCTTCGGCACGCTCTCCACTTCCGGTCGTAAGGGATCTCCGTGCGGCCGGGGCGCGTCGGTCTGCGGGGAAGGCGATTGGAGCTCGGGGGAGTCGGGGGACGCGGGACGCGGGACGCGCGGCGCGTCCCGGCCGTCGCGCGCCTCTCGTCCCTCGTCCCTCGTCCCTCGTCCCCCCCGCTTCCCGCTTCCCTCGTCCCGCTTCCCGTTCATGCCGCCTCCGCCTCGCTCTCGGGCATCGTGCTCAGCATCCGCCGCTCCGTCCCGTGCCGCAGCAGCACGAGCGAATGCGCGCACGCCATGATCCATCCGGTGTTCGGCACGTGCCGCTCCTCGTGCGAGGTGTCGAGCAGCTCCATCCAGAAGCCGATCGCGTCGAGCTTGGGCAGCGTGAAGCGCACGTCCGTCTCACCGCCATTGAGGATGAGCAGCAGCGTGTCGCCCTTGATCGGCCGGCCCCGCTCGTCCACCTCGTCCGTGGCCTCGCCACTGATGAGCATGCCGAGCACGCGGTTGTCGGCGTTCTGCCAGTCCTGCTGCTGCATCTCCTTGCCGTCCGGACGGATCCACATCACATCGCGTCCGAACTCGCTGTTCGGATCACGACCGCGAAAGAAGTGCCGCCGCCGCAGCACCGGGTTGGATTGCCGGATCTGCAGCAGCCGCTTGGTGAACTCGAGCAGGTCGCGCTGCCGATCGTCGAGATTCCAGTTCACCCATGTCGTCTCGTTGTCCTGGCAGTACGCGTTGTTGTTCCCCCCCTGCGTGCGCGCGATCTCGTCGCCGTGCGAGATCATCGGCACGCCCTGCGAGAAGGCGAGCGACGCCAGGAAGCTCTTCATCGCCTTGTAGCGCTGGTCGAGAATCTTCTGATCGTCCGTCGGGCCCTCGGCGCCCCAGTTCCGGCTCAGGTTGTCGTTGTGCCCGTCGCGGTTCTCCTCGCCGTTCGCCTCGTTGTGCTTGTGCTCGTAGCTCACGAGGTCGTGCAGCGTGAAGCCGTCGTGCGCCACGACGAAGTTGATGCTCGCGTAAGCGCTGCGCCCGCTCCACTGATAGAGGTCGCTCGACCCCGAGAGCCGCGTCGCCAGCTCCGGCACCTGCCCCGGATCGCCGCGCCAGAAGCGCCGCAGCGCGTCGCGGTACTTCCCGTTCCATTCCGCCCAGCGGATCGGGAAGTTGCCCACCTGGTACCCGCCCGGCCCCACGTCCCACGGCTCGGCGATCAGCTTCACCGTGGACAGCGTCGGGTCCTGGTGGATGATGTCGAAGAACGCCGAGAGGCGGTCCACCTCGTACAGCTCGCGCGCCAGCACCGGCGCGAGGTCGAAGCGGAAGCCGTCGACGTGCATCTCGTTCACCCAGTACCGCAGGCTGTCCATGATGAGCTGGATCGTGCGCGGGTGCCGCATGTTCAGGCTGTTCCCCGTGCCCGTGAAGTCGGTGTAGAAGCGCTTGTCCGCCTCCAGCCGGTAGTAGGCGACGTTGTCGATCCCCTTCAGCGACAGCGTCGGCCCGAGGTGGTTCCCCTCCCCCGTGTGATTGTACACGACGTCGAGGATCACCTCGATCCCCACCGAGTGGAAGGTCTTCACCATCGACTTGAACTCGTACACCTGGTTGCCGAGTCCGCGCGTGGCGTAGCGCACGTCGGGGGCGAAGAAGCCGATCGAGTTGTACCCCCAGTAGTTCGTCAGCCCCTTCTCCGGCAGGTGCCGATCGACGACGAACTGGTGCACCGGGAGCAGCTCCACCGCCGTCACGCCGAGCGAGGTGAAGTAGTCCAGCATCGGATCGGAGCAGAGCCCGAGATACGTGCCGCGCAGGTGCTCGGGCACGTTCGGGTTGCGCACCGTCATCCCCTTCACGTGGCACTCGTAGATGATCGTGCGGTGCCACGGCGTGCGCGGAGGCCGGTCGTTGTCCCACGTGAACGCGTTGTCGATGACGACGCTCTTCGGCACGCCCCCGGCGCTGTTGTCCGGCTCCGGCTCGAGGTCCTCGCGCGGGCCGCCGACCTTGTAGGCGAACAGCGCGTTGCTCCACTTGATCGCGCCGGTGATCGCCTTCGCGTACGGGTCGATGAGCAGCTTCGCCGGGTTGAAGCGGTGCCCCTCCTCGGGCTTGTACGGCCCGTGCACCCGCCACCCGTAGTACTGGCCCGGCCGCACGTCGGGCAGGTAGCAGTGCCAGACGTGGTCCGTGACCTCCCGGACCTGGATCCGGTCGCTCTCCCCCGCGTCGTCCTCGTGATTGAAGAGACAGAGCTCGACGCCCGTGGCGTTCTCGGAGAAGAGCGCGAAGTTCACCCCCTCCCCATCCCACGTCGCCCCGAGCGGGTACGGTTCCCCCGGCCAGACCCTCATCTGGGAAACTCGCCCGTGGCATGCCGGACGGTGGCGGACTGACCGCCGTCCGCGGTACGTCCGCAGTACGCACTACGCAGTGCGCAGTGGCGTCCGCAGTACGCAGTACGCAGTGAACCCCGCCGTATCATTTCAGAAATCTCGCCTCTCATAGACAACCGCCGTCCACGCCGGCAGTCTGACCCCCCGCCCCGCCGGCTCTCCCGTCGCGTCCAGCAACCGTTTGGGCTCGTCCTTACGCGACAGCCGTGCCGCCTCGTCGTCGGGAATGTCCGGGATGACCATCCCGCTCCCTCCGTAGCTCGTCGCGTCCGTGGACAGTCGCAGGCTCCACGCGCCGTTCGCGTCCTCCGGCACCCGGACCGCCCGCACCTCCCCCGAGCAGTTGAACAGCGTGAGCAGCGCCCCCGTCCTCCCCATCCGCCACGCCCGCGCGTAGCGCAGGACGGCGATCGCCCCCTCCCGCGTCCACTCCACCACCACGCTCGACCCCTCCGGGTGCAGCATCGGCTCGTCCCGCCGGAGCGCCAGCAGGTCCCGATGCAGGTCGAGGATCTGCATGTGGAAGCCGCCGGCGACGAGCACCGACCGGTCGAGGATCGACCGCGCGAAGGTGTCGTCCGCCTGCGGATCCGGCACCGCCTCCGCCCAGCCGAACGACTCGAACTCCCTCTTCCGCCCCGTCCGCACCGCCTCCACCAGCTCGGGGTCGCCGTGGCTGACGAAGTACAGGAAGGGGCGCGTCTCCGCGTACTCCTCCCCCATGAAGAGGAGCGGCACGTACGGCGACAGCAGCAGCAGCGCCGCGGCGAGCCGGAGCTGCGCCGGCTCGACGAGCGTCGCCAGCCGCTCCCCCGCCGCCCGGTTCCCCACCTGGTCGTGATTCTGCACCGCCACCACGAAGCGGTCGCGCGGGATCCCCGTCGACGGCCCCCCGTGCCGCCGCCGCCGGTGCGCCGAGTACTGCCCGCGGTAGAGGAACGGCTCCTCGAGCGCGCGCGCCACCATCTCCACCGACCCGAAGTCGGCGTAGTAGCCCGACCGCTCGCGCGTGAGCAGCGCGTGCACCGCGTGGTGGAAGTCGTCCGCCCACTGCCCGTCCAGGCCGTAGCCGTAGTTCGAGCGGTCGCGCACGAGCTTCGGGTCGTTCAGGTCGCTCTCGGCGATGACGAGGATCCGACGGTCCAGCTTCTCCGCTTCCGCGTGCACCGCCTGCGCGATCTCCTGCAGGATGTGCGTGGCGCCGAAGTCGTAGATGCGGTGCACCGCGTCGAGCCGCAGCCCATCGACGTGATACTCCGTCGCCCAGTACAGCGCGTTGTCCACCACATAACGGCGCACCTCGTCGCTCATCGCATCGTCGTAGTTGAGCGCCGGCCCCCACGGCGTGGTGTACGTCGCCGTGAAGTACGGGCCGTACTCGCGGAGGTAGTTCCCCTCCGGGCCGATGTGGTTGTAGACGACGTCGAGGATGACGGCGAGCCCGTTGACGTGCGCCGCGTCGACGAGCTGCTTGAGGCCGCGCGGCCCGCCGTAGCTGTCCTGCACCGCGTACAGCGACACGCCGTCGTACCCCCAGTTGCGCGTCCCCGGGAACTGCGCCACCGGCATCAGCTCGATCGCCGTGACGCCGAGCGCGCGCAGCCCCGGCAGGTGCGGGATGACCGCCTCGAACGTCCCCTCGGTCGTGTACGTGCCCACGTGCAGCTCGTAGATGACGAGCTCCGTCATCGCCACGCCGTGCCAGTCGCGGTCGCGCCAGGCGAACTGCGGGTCCACCACGCGCGACGGCCCGTGCACCCCCTGCGGCTGCCAGCGGCTCACCGGGTCCGGGAGCCCCTCCTTCCCGTCGATGCGATAGCGATAGTCGGCGTTCGCGCCGACGTGCGCGACGGTGCCCTCGAACACGCCCTGCGCGTTCTTCGCCAGCGCGTGCTCCCCCGCCGCCGCCCCGCCGAGGATCTCGACGTCGAGCCGCTCCGCCTCCGGCGCCCACACGGCGAAGCGCACGCTCCCGTCGTCGCGCAGCGTCGCGCCGCGCTCCAGGTGCCACCGCTCGGTCATGTCGTCAGCTCCGGACGAGGAGCTTCGAGATCCCGCGCATCGGGATCCACGCCCAGTCGGGTCGGTTGTTCAGCTCGTAGGCGAGCTCGTAGAAGGCTTTTTCGGTCTCGAAGAGGGAGAGGAGTCGTGTCGCATTCGCGGACGCGGGACGCGGGACGCGCGCCGCGTTCGCCTCGGCCGGTATCTCGGCACCGAAGTAGCCACGCAGGAACGCCTGCCTGACGTCGCGCTCCCAGCGTGCTGCGCGGATCTCCAGCTGCACATCGAAACCCAACGCGTCCCGCGTCCCGCGTCCCGCGTCCCGCGTCAGTTGCGCCGCCGCGTACGCAAAGCTCCGCACCATCCCCGCCACGTCCCGCATCGGGCTCGCCTTCCGCCGCCGCTCGGCGAGCGGGCGCGCGGGCTCGCCCTCGAAGTCGATGATCATGAAGTCGTCGCTCGCCGTGCGCAGCACCTGGCCCAGGTGGTAGTCGCCGTGGATGCGCGTGAGCAGCCCCGCGCCCCCCGCCCCGTCGATCTCGGCCACCAGCTCGTCGACCCGGTCGAGGTAGGCCGCGCGGCGCGACACGAGCACCTGCGCCTCCGCCGAACGAGGCTTCGGGAGGCGCGGGCCGGTGCGCTCGAGCAGCGTCAGCGCCTCGTCGATCCAGCGCTTCGTCCCCGACGCCCACGCGTCGACGTCCGCCGGCGTCGCCGGCACCGGCGCCAGCGCCTCCGTGTCCGGGTAGCTCGCCGCGCGGGCCAGGGCGTCGTGCATCTCGCGCGTGATCGCCCCGAGCCGCTCCGCCTCCGGCGCGAACTCGTTATGCGGCGCCTCCTCCGCGCTCGCGAAGTACGCCTGGCCGCGGCGCAGCGCCCACGTCCACGCGTCCACCGACGCCGGCAGGTACTCCTGGAGCATCCCCGCCATCGTCGCCTCGCCGTCCGGCTCGGCGAAGCGGATCGTGCCGAGGAGCGTCGGCGTGTGCGCGAACCCCGCCTGGACCGTGAGGTAGCGCGTCAGCTCCACGTCCGGGTGCTCCCCCGCCTCGAGCTTCCGGAAGAGCTTGAGGATCCCCTCCTCGTCGAAGAGGATCGACGTGTTGCTCTGCTCCGCCGACCCGACGGCGAGCCGCGCATCGGGCGGGACGACGAGCCCCTGCTCCCCCTCGGGCGCGATCACCCAGCGGACACTTGGCCCCTCCTCGCCGCCATACGAGGCGCCGCGGGCGAGGTCGTTCGCGAGGTGCCGCAGGAACTCCGGCTCGCGCACCGCGTCGGCGAGCGCGCCGTCGCGCGCGCAGAGGGGCACCTGATAGACGTGCGCCGCGCCCCCCTCGAGGAGCGCGTCGATGCGCGCGACCACGAACCGCCCCTCCGCCCACGGCAGCCGCACCACGTCCCTCACCCGCGCCCCGACCGCGGTGGCCTTCGCCCCGAACCACCGCTGCGCGCGCAGGAAGGCGAGGAGCTCCTCGGACGACGCAGCGCGCAGCAGCGCCTGGACGTCCGCACTCGTCCCTCGTCCCTCGTCCCTCGTCCCCGCGCCTCCCTCCTCCCGCCTCCCGCCTCCCGCGATCATCCCGTCCACTCCTTGACCTGCTCCGACCGGCAGATCCGGAACCAGAGAAAGTTGTGCGGCCCCAGCGTCAGCAGGTACGTCAGCTCGCCGATCGGCGGGAAGGGGTTCCGGCTCCACAGCTCCAGCGGCACCATCCCCTGGAACTCCCGCAGGTCGAGCTCCACGTACTGCGCGAAGCGCGACAGGTTGTTCACGCAGAGGATGATCTCGTCGCGGTAGCGGCGCAGGAACACCAGCACCCGCCGGTTGTTCGCCTGGAGCGGCTCCCACGATCCGCGCCCGAACGCCTTGTACTGCTGCCGCACGGCGATGAGCCGGCGCATCCACCGCAGCAGCGACGTCGCCGTCCGCTCCTGCGCCGCGACGTTCACCGAGTGGAAGCTGTACGGCGGGTCGACGATCACCGGGGAGAAGAGCGCCGCCGCGTCGGCCTCGGAGAAGCCGGCGTTGCGGTCGGTGCTCCACTGCATCGGCGTGCGCACCCCGTTCCGGTCGCCGAGGTAGATGTTGTCGCCCATGCCGATCTCGTCGCCGTAGTAGATGATCGGCGTGCCGGGCATCGACATGAGGAGCGCGTTCATCAGCTCGATCTGCCGCCGGCCGTTGTCCATCAGCGGGGCGAGGCGGCGGCGGATGCCGACGTTGATGCGCATCCGCGGGTCCTTCGCGTACTCGCGGTACATGTAGTCGCGCTCGTCGTCCGTCACCATCTCGAGCGTCAGCTCGTCGTGGTTGCGCAGGAAGATCGCCCACTGGCACTCCGGCGGGATCTCCGGCGTCTGCCGCATGATGTCGACGATCGGCGTCCGGTCCTCCTTCCGCAGCGCCATGTACATGCGCGGCATGACGGGGAAGTGGAACGCCATGTTGCACTCGTCGTTGTTGCCGAAGTACGGCCGCACGTCCGTCGGCCACTGGTTCGCCTCGGCGAGGAAGACGCGCCCCGGGAACTCCGTGTCGAGCGTGCGCCGCAGGTCGCGGAGGATGGCGTGCGTCTCGGGGAGGTTCTCGCAGTTGGTGCCGTCGCGCTCGACGAGGTACGGGATCGCGTCGAGGCGCAGCCCGTCCACCCCCATGCGCAGCCAGAAGCGCATCACGTCCTTCACCGCCTCGAGCACCGCCGGGTTGTCGAAGTTGAGGTCCGGCTGGTGGCCGAAGAAGCGGTGCCAGTAGAACTGCTGCGCCTCCGGGTCCCAGGTCCAGTTCGACTTCTCGGTGTCGGTGAAGATGATGCGGGCCCCGGCGTACTTGTTCGGGTCGTCGCTCCACACGTACCAGTCGCGCTCCGGCGATCCCTTCGGGGCGCGGCGGGCGCGCTGGAACCAGGGGTGCTGGTCCGAGGTGTGGTTGATGACGAGCTCGATGACGACCCGGATGCCGCGCGCGTGCGCCTGCTCCATGAACTCCTGGAAGTCGGCGATCGTGCCGTAGGTCGGGTTGATCTCCTCGTAGGCGGCGATGTCGTAGCCGTCGTCGCGCAGCGGCGAGGGGAAGAAGGGGAGGAGCCAGACGCAGTTCGCGCCTAACGACTGGATGTAGTCCAGCCGCTCCATGATGCCGCGGAAGTCCCCGTACCCGTCCGCGTTCGAGTCGCGGAAGGACTTCACGTGCACCTGGTAGATGATCGCGTCCTTGTACCAGAGCGGATCGCTCGTCATGCCTGCCCTCCGGCCGTCCGCGGCCGTTCCACGCGGAGCACGTGTCCCATCTGGAGCTGCGGATCGAGCCGCACGTAGTTGCGCGCCCCCCGCCACGTGTACCGCGCCCCCGTCAGCAGGTCCTGCACGACATACGCCTCGTCCTCGCCGATCCCCATCTCCCCGACCGGCACATGGACCATCGTCGCCTGGACGTGGTGGGGGTCGAGGTTGACGACGATGAGAAGATCGTCGCGGGACGCGGTGCGCGGGACGCGGGACGCGGCGGAGGGGGACGCGGGACGCGCGACGCGCGACGCGTCCGACCGATCGAGATCTGGTGCCCCGTCACGCCGGGTTGCTCCATCCGACGCAGTCACGCCACCACGCGTCCCTCGTCCCGCGTCCCCCGCGTCGCCGGCGCCTCCAGCCTTCCTGTAGAACAGCACCGCCGGATTCTCCGACGCATGAAAGCTCAGGTTGTCCTGCACCTGGAGCGCCGTGTGCGCGCGGCGGATCCCGTTCAGCAGCCGGATGTCCTCGTTCAGGTTCCCCGGCGCGTCGAAATCCCGCTTGCGGATCTCGTACTTCTCCGAGTCCAGGTACTCCTCGCTCCCCGGCCGCACGGGCACGTTCTCCACCAGCTCGAAGCCGCTGTAGATCCCGTAGAGCGGCATCAGCGTCGCCGCGAGCAGGAGCCGCGTCCGGAACGCCGGCCGGCCGCCGCTCACGAGGTACTCCGTGAGGATGTCCGGCGTGTTCGTGAAGAAGTTGCCGCGGAAGTACTCCACCATCGGCGACTGCGTCAGCTCCTCGAGGTACTGCCGCAGCTCCCAGTCGGCGTTCTTCCAGGTGAAGTACGTGTACGACTGCGTGAAGCCGAGCTTCGCCAGCGCCTTCATCCGCTTCGGCCGCGTGAACGCCTCGGCGAAGAAGATCACGTCCGGGTGCTCGCGCTGGATCTCGTCGATCAGCCACTCCCAGAACGCCAGCGGCTTCGTGTGCGGGTTGTCGACGCGGAAGGTCTTCACCCCGCGCCCGATCCAGTGGCGCACCACGTCGCGGCAGGCGTTCCACAGGTTCTCCCGGTCGTCGCACCAGAAGTTGATCGGGTAGATGTCCT
>CAMLIT010000149.1 GCA_946480295.1 uncultured Gemmatimonadota bacterium | reverse complement strand
CACGGGCGCGTTTAGCCCGGTGTGTGGTTTCGTGGTGTGGGGGCGTGGGGTTACCATTCTGGGATCTCCCGCCCCGCCCCCGTCGACCCTCAACCCTATGCGTGGCGCCGACTTGTAATCAGCCACCCGGCCGAGTAGTTTCAGTGGCTATGCTGTCCTTTGACATTCGATCCCTCGACACCCAGGCCGCGACCGTCGACGACTTCCTGTCGCCTGACGATCCCATCTGGCAGGAGGGGGATCCGGTGCCGAGTCGACCGGTGCACGTGACCGGACGGATCTCGGCGGCCGGGACCGGCCGGTATCTCTGGCATGGTCGGTTCGAAGGGGAGGCCGCGATGCCCTGCCGCCGCTGTCTCGAGGAGACGACGGTGCCCGTCGGCGACGACGTGTACCTGATCTTCGTGGAGAGTGGCGACGAGGAAGCCGACAACCCCGACGTGTACACGCTGGACCCGCGGGCGCACGAGCTGGATCTGCGTCCGGCGATTCGCGAGCACTGGCTGCTGGACGTTCCGTCCTTCGCCCTCTGCCGCGAAGACTGCAAGGGGCTCTGCCCCACGTGCGGCGCGGAGCTGAACAGGGGCGACTGCGGTTGCCCGCCGGCCTCCGACACGCGGTGGGACGCCCTGCGCAAGCTGGACAGCAGCTCGACCGAGTAGTCCGACTCTTTCACCGTTCCCCTCAGCACAATGGCCGTCCCGAAGCGCCGCACCTCGAAGCGGAAGAAGCGTGCTCGCAACACGCACAAGACAGCCCCGGCGATCGCGCTCCAGAAGTGTCCGCGTTGCCAGGCGATGAAGCGCCCGCATCACGTCTGCGAGGAGTGCGGGTACTACGGCGGCGAGCAGCGGGTGGCAGCCCGGGAAGGCTGACATTGGCGCGGATCGCGTTGGACGCCATGGGGGGCGACTTCGCTCCCCAGGCGACCGTGGCCGGTGCGCTGCACGCCCTCGCCGAGGTCGATCCCGGTCACACCATCCAGCTCGTCGGGCAGACGCAGGTCATCGAGCGGCAGCTCGACGAGCTCCTGTCGGGCGAGCTGGCGAGCTTCGCCCCGCACCGCGCACGCATCGAGATCGTGGAGGCGCCCGAGGTCATCGAGATGACCGACAAGCCCGGCGCCGCCCTCCGCGGGAAGCCCAACAGCTCGATGGTCGTCGGCCTGCGCCTCCAGGCGGAGGGCCGCAGCGACGCCTTCGTCTCCGCCGGGAACACCGGCGCGCAGATGGGGGCGTCCATGCTCATCCTCAAGCTGCACGCCGGGCTCAATCGTCCCGCGATCTCCACGCTCTTTCCCACCGCGCGCCGCCCCGTCGTCGTCCTCGATTCCGGGGCGAACGTGGACTGCGCGGCGGAGGAGCTGGTGCAGTTCGCCCGTCTCGGCTCCGTGTACGCGGAGGACCTGCTGGGCCGCAGCAACCCCGTGATCGGGCTCCTCAGCATCGGCGAGGAGGCGGAGAAGGGGAATGCCGTCGTGAAGGAGGCGCACCAGCTCCTCGAGTCGGCGGGCCTCAACTTCATCGGCAACGTCGAGGGGCGCGACCTGCCGAACGGCGCCTGCGACCGCGGCCCGTTCGACGTCGTCGTGTGCGACGGCTTCGTCGGGAACGTCGTCCTGAAGTTCTACGAGGGGATCGCACCGATGATGGTCGGGCTCCTCAAGAAGGCGGGCGTCGACGAAAAGGCCCTCAAGGCGGCGCTCAAGCAGCTCGACTACTCCGAGATCGGCGGCGCGCCGCTGCTCGGGGTCAAGGGCGTCAGCATCATCTCTCACGGGAAATCGTCGCCGCGCGCGCTGAAGAACGCGATCAAGGTGGCGGTGCAGGCAGTGGAGTCACGGATGAACGAGCACATCGGCCGGCGACTCGCCGGGACCGTCGGAGAGCCGGCGTGAAGCGGCCCTTCGCCTACGTCGCCGGCACCGGCCGCGGCATCCCGCGCGAGGTGATGACGAACTTCGACTTCGCGAAGATCGGCATCGAGACGACCGACGAGTGGATCGTCGAGCGCACCGGGATCAAGCAGCGCTACATCGCGAAGACCGAGACCACGACCGATCTCGCCGCGGCCGCCGCGCACCACGCGATGGAGCGCGCGGGCGTCCATGCCGGGGAGCTCGACATCATCGTCCTCGGCACCGCCTCGCCCGATCGGCTGCTCCCCTCCGCGGCGGTGGATCTCCAGGCGGCGCTGGGCGCCAGCCGCGCCGCGGCGTTCGACGTCGGCGCGGCCTGCTCTGGCTTCATCTACGCGACCACGGTCGCCGAAGGGATGATGGCCGCCGGCGGCGCCGAGACGGCGCTCGTCATCGGCGTGGAGAAGCTGAGCGCCATCACCGACTGGAAGGACCGCTCGACCTGCGTCCTCTTCGGCGACGGCGCGGGCGCGGCGGTGCTCAAGCGGGCGCACGGCCACTCGCGCGGCATCCTCTCGACCTACGTGCGCAGCGACGGCACCCTCGGCGACCTTCTCTGCCGGCCGAGCGGCGGCGCGAAGCGTCCCTTCGGCCCCGACGTGCTCGAGGAGCGCTCGTTCTTCATCCAGATGAACGGCCGCGAGGTGTTCAAGCACGCCGTGCGTTCGATGGCCGACGCGGCGACGCGCGCCCTCGACGCGGCGAAGCTCACCAGCGCCGACATCGACCTGCTCATCCCGCACCAGGCGAACATCCGCATCATCGAGTCGACCGCCAAGCACGCCGGCATCCCGATGGACAAGGTCTACGTCAACGTCGACCGCTTCGGCAACACCTCCGCGGCCTCGATCCCGATCGCGCTCGACGAGGCGGTCGAGACGGGGGCGATCAAGGAGGGATCCACGGTGCTGCTCGTCGCCTTCGGCGCGGGCTTCACCTGGGGCTCGATGGTCGTCCGCTTCTGACCATGGACGTCGTTCTGCTCTTCCCTGGCCAGGGATCGCAGAAGCCGGGAATGGGGAAGGACCTGTACGACACGTTCCCGGAGGCGCGCGCCGTCTTCGACCGCGTCGACCACACCCTCGGCGTCCCCCTCTCCCGCCTCTGCTTCGAGGGCCCCGCCGAGGAGCTCACGCTGACGCAGAACGCGCAGCCGGCGCTCCTCGCGCACGGGGCGGCGGTGTGGGCGGTGGTCAAGGAGCGGGTCGCCCCCCACGTGAAGGCGGCGGCGGGCCACTCGTTGGGCGAGTTCACCGCCTATCACGCCGCCGACGCGCTGACGCTCGACGATGCCGCGCAGCTCGTCCGCCGGCGTGGAGAGCTGATGTACGAGAGCGGCGTGAAGCGGCCGGGCGCGATGGCCGCCATCCTCGGTGACCTCCGCGAGCCGATCGAGACCGTCTGCGCCATGGCGACCGCCGAGGCGGGGCTCTGCGTCCCGGCGAACTTCAACAGCCCGGGGCAGATCGTCGTCAGCGGCGAGGAGGCGGGCGTCGAGCGGGCGATGGTGCTGGCGAAGGAGGCGGGCGCCAAGCGCGCGGTGCGCCTCAACGTCAGCGGCGCGTTCCATTCGCCGCTCATGGAAGATGCCGCCGAGGGGCTGCGGCGCGCCCTCGAGGACGCGGAGCCGCGCGATCCGGCGTTCGCCGTCTACGCGAACGTCACGAGCGAGCCGGTGACCACCGCCGACCGCGCGCGGACGCTCCTTCTCGAGCAGCTCACCAGTCCCGTGCGTTGGGTCGACGAGGTCCAGGCGATCGCCGCGCGCCATCCGATGGCGCTGTACGTGGAGATGGGCCCCGGCGCCGTGCTCACGGGGCTCGTGAAGAAGATCGTCCCCACCGTGCAGATCGCGACCTGCGGCACGGTGAGCGAAGTGGAAAACCTCCTGGGGCTCGTCACGCGGTGAACATCGATCTCTCCGGCCGTACCGCACTCGTCACCGGGAGCACGCGCGGCATCGGCCACGCCATCGCCGCCACCCTCGCCCTCGCGGGCGCGAAGGTCGCCGTGGTCGGCCGCGACCGCACGCGCGCCGAGGAGGTGGCCGCGGCCCTCTCGCCGGAGGCCCGGGGGTTCGCCTGCGACGTGGGCGACACGGCGTCGGTGACGGCGCTCGTCGAGACGGTCGAGGGCGCGTTCGGCTCCGTCGACATCCTGGTGAACAACGCCGGCCTGACGCGCGACAACGTCCTGTTCCGCATCAAGGACGAGGACTGGGACGCGGTCCTCGACGCGAACCTGCGGGGCGCCTTCGCCGCCATCCGCGCCGCCTCCCGCGGCATGATGAAGCGGCGCTGGGGACGGATCATCAACATCGCCAGCGTCGTCGGCATCGTCGGCAACAAGGGGCAGGCGAACTATGCGGCGAGCAAGGCGGGGCTGATCGGATTGACGAAGTCCGTCGCCAAGGAGCTGGCGTCCCGGAACGTCCTCGCCAACGCCGTCGCCCCCGGGTTCATCGAGACCGACATGACGGCGGCGATGACCGCCGACGCCCGCACCGGCCTGGCCGCGCAGATCCCGCTCGGCAGGCTGGGGACACCGCAGGACATCGCCGGCCTCGTGGCCTTCCTGGCCTCCGAGCATGCCGCCTACATCACGGGGCAGGTCTTCGTGGTGGACGGCGGCATGGTGATGTGACATCGGCCCAGTCCCGACTAGATTTCCCACCACCTTCGACCAACCTGCACAGAGGATTTCCAGCCATGGCCGACAATGCACAGAAGGTCCGCGACATCATCGAGAAGGAGCTCGGGGTCGAGCGCGAGAAGCTCACCGACGAGGCGAGCTTCATCGAGGATCTCGGCGCGGACAGCCTCGACATCGTCGAGCTGGTCATGGAGTTCGAGAAGGAGTTCAACATCGACATCCCCGACGAGGACGCGGAGAAGCTCCGGACGGTCGGCGATGCGATCAGCTACCTGAACCAGAAGGTCGGCGCCTGACCATGAAGCGAAGGGTCGTCGTCACTGGAATCGGGGCGATCACGCCGGTCGGCAACGACGTGGCGACGACCTGGCGCGCGCTGCTCGAGGGCGTGCCGGGGGCGGGACCGATCACGAAGTTCGACGCGTCGAACTTCGACGTGCGCTTCGCCTGCGAGGTGAAGGGCTTCGATCCGCTGCAGTACATGGATCGCAAGGAGGCCAAGCGCTGCGACATCTACGCGCAGTACGCGATCGCCGGCGCCGTGCAGGCGATGGCGGACGCCGGGCTGGCCGACGGCAACTACGATCCGGACCGCGTCGGCGTCATCATCGGCAGCGGCATCGGCGGCCTGAAGTCGTTCGAGGAGCAGCACGACGTCTACCGCGAGCGCGGCCCGGGGAAGATCAGCGCGTTCTTCATCCCGATGTTCATCGCCGACATCGCCGCGGGGCTCGTGTCCATGCGCTTCAACGCCAAGGGCCCGAACTACGCGACGATCTCCGCCTGCGCGACGAGCGCGCACGCGATCGGCGACGCCTTCCGCAACATCCAGTACGGCGATGCCGACATCATGATCACCGGCGGCTCCGAGGCGACGGTGACGCCGATGGCGATCGGCGGCTTCACGAACATGAAGGCGCTCTCCGAGCGCAACGACTCGCCGGAGACGGCGTCGCGGCCGTTCGACGCGACGCGCGACGGCTTCGTCATGGGCGAGGGCGGCGGGATCCTCATCCTCGAGGAGCTGGAGCACGCCAAGCGGCGCGGCGCCCGCATCTACGCCGAGATCGTCGGCTACGGCGCGACGGGCGACGCGTACCACCTCACCGCGCCCGCGCCCGACGGCGAGGGGGCCCAGCGGGCCATGCGCCGCGCGCTGAACGACGCCGGGCTCGGACCGCAGGACGTGCAGTACATCAACGCCCACGGCACCTCCACGCCGGCCAACGACCTGAACGAGACGAAGGCGATCAAGGCCGTCTTCGGCGACTGCGCGAAGAGCGTGAACGTCAGCTCGACGAAGTCGATGACCGGCCACATGCTCGGCGCCGCCGGCGCGGTGGAGTTCATCATCTGTGCGCTCGCCGTGCGCGACAGCATCATCCCGCCGACGATCAACTACCAGCATCCGGATCCGGAGCTGGACCTCAACTACACACCGAATGCGCCCGTGCGGCGCGACGTACGAGCCGCGCTGAGCAACAGCTTCGGGTTCGGCGGCCACAACGTCTCGCTGGCGGTGAAGCGTTTCGAGGAGTGACCCCGTGCCGCTGCCCGTCGAGCTCGACCGCCGGTTGATCACTGATCCCGCGCTGCTGCCCATCGCAGAGAAGGTCGAGCGCGGGGAGCGGCTGAGCGCCGCCGAGGGGTGTCTGCTCTTCCGCACCCCGGACCTCCTCGGCCTCGGCGCCCTCGCCGACGCGGTCAACCGCGCGAAGAACGGCGATCGCGTCACCTTCGCGGCGAACCAGCACCTCAACCCCACCAACATCTGCATCCTGCGGAACACCTGCGTGTTCTGCTCGTACGCCCGCCTCCCGAAGGAGGATGGCGCGTACCGCTACACCATGGAGCAGGTGCTCGAGGAGGCGCACACCGCGAACAGCACCCTCACCCGCGAGTTCCACATCGTGGGCGGGCTCGACGTGAAGGCGGGGATCGAGTACTACGAGGAGATGTTCCGGCTCCTCAAGCAGCACTTCCCGCACGTCCACATCAAGGCGCTCACCGCGGTCGAGATCGCGCACCTGGCGCGGATGGCGAAGCTCTCGTACCGCGACACGCTCATCCGGCTGCGCGAGGCGGGGCTCGACACGATGCCGGGCGGCGGCGCGGAGGTGTTCAGCAAGGGCGTGCGCGCGACGATCGCCGACCGCAAGCTCGCCGCCGAGGAGTGGATCGAGGTGCACCGCACGGCGCACGCGCTCGGCATCCGCTCCAACTGCACGATGCTCTACGGCCACGTCGAGACCGTGGAGGACCGCGTCGAGCACCTGACGATGCTGCGCGACCTCCAGGACGAGACGGGCGGCTTCCTCGCCTACATCCCGCTCGCCTATCACCCGGACCACAACGAGCTGGGACACGCGCTCGGGCGCGAGGGGCTCGCGACGAGCGGCTTCGACGACCTGCGCAACCTCGCCGTCGGCCGGCTCTTCCTCGACAACTTCGACCACATCAAGACGCACTGGGTGATGGTCACGCCCTTCCTGTCGCAGACGTCCTTCCACTTCGGCGTCAACGACATCGAGGGGACGATGGTGCACGAGAAGGTGTACCACCGCGCCGGCGCGCGCACCTCGGAGGTCATGAGCCTCGACGAGATCCTCCGCCTCATCCGCGGCGCGCGGAAGATCCCGATCGAGCGCGACTCGCTCTACCGCGTCATCCGCACCTTCGACGACGCGGCGGCGCCCGCGGCGGCGGCCGCTCCGGCGGCCGTGGCCTGACCATGCGCATCGGCCGCATCCCGTACATCAACTGCTATCCCGTCTACGGCGCGGTCGACCGCGGCCACGTCGTCCTCGACGGGGAGCTCGTCGACGGCGTGCCCACGGCGCTCAACCGCGAGATGGCCGCCGGCACCCTCGACGTCAGCGTCGTCTCCGCCGTCGAGTACGCGCGCGACGCGAACCGCTACCTCCTGCTCCCCGACCTCGCCATCTCCTGCGACGGCCCGGTGCGCAGCGTCGTGCTCTTCTCGAAGCGGCCGGCGTCGGAGCTCACCGGCCGGCGCGTGCTCGTCAGCCGCAGCTCGATGACGAGCGTCGCGCTCCTCGAGCTCCTGTTCGAGAACGTCTGGGACGCGCGGCCGACCTTCGTGCCGGCGAACGCGGAGCTGGTGGACCTCGCCCGCTTCGCCGACGAGGAGCACGAGGCGCGGCTCGTCATCGGCGACGCGGCGCTCCTCCTCGGCTCGCGCCTCCGCCAGCCCGAGGGCGACGCGGCGCTCGCCCGGCTGGGCTATCGTTATGCATACGACCTCGGCGCCGAGTGGAAGAGCTGGACCGACCTCCCCTTCGTCTTCGCCGTCTGGGTCGCCCAGCGGACCGCGCCGGTGGCGAGCGCCCTCGCCGTCCACGCTGGCCTCATCGCCTCCCGCGACTGGGGGCTGGCGCACCTCGACCTCCTCGCCGCGCAGGCCGCGGTGGCCACCGGCGTCCGCAAGCCCGTCTGCCTCGAGTACCTCTCCGGCCTCGACTACCGGTTGTCCTACGGCCACCTCGCCGGCCTGACCGAATTCTTCCGCCGTCTCGTCGCCACCGGCCGCGTGCCAGACGGCAGCCTGGCCTTCCTCCCGGCCGCCTGATCGGCGACGTACGCAGTACGCACTACGCAGTGCCGTTCGCAGCACGCAGTCCGCAATGAGGTCCGCAGTTCGCAGTACGCAGTGCTGTTCGCAGTCCGTAGTCCGCAGTGAGGTTCGCCGTCCGCAGTCCGCAGTCGATCCGCGTCCGAGTCCGCAGAACATCCGCAGTCCTATAGCGTCCGGAGTTCCCATGCGTGACCTCCTCGATTTCTACGCCAACGCGCCCCTCCTCGAGCTGGGCGCCGAGGCCGATCGCATCCGCCGCGAGAAGCATCCGCACGAGACCGTCACGTACATCGTCGACCGCAACATCAACTACACGAACGTCTGCGTCGCCGACTGCGGCTTCTGCGCCTTCTACCGCCGGCCGAAGCACGGCGAGGGCTGGACCCTCTCCTACGAGCAGATCGGCCAGAAGATCGACGAGGCGAAGGAGATGGGCGCGATCCAGATCCTGATGCAGGGGGGGCACAACCCGTACATCCCCTTCGAGTGGTACCTCGACCTCCTGCGCTACATCAAGACCTACCACCCGATCCACATCCACGGCTTCAGCCCGAGCGAGGTGGATTTCTTCGCCAAGACCTTCCGCATGGACGCGCGCGACGTCATCCGCGAGCTCCAGCAGGCCGGGCTCGATTCCATCCCGGGCGGCGGCGGCGAGATCCTCGTCCAGCGCGTGCGTGACCAGGTGGCGCGCAAGAAGGCCGGCGCCGACCGCTGGCTCGAGATCATGGAG
>CAMLIT010000148.1 GCA_946480295.1 uncultured Gemmatimonadota bacterium | reverse complement strand
GCGTGCCCGCGCGGCGAGCGCCGCGGCCGCCGGCGGCGGCGGTTCGGCGGGAGGCGAGCCGGGCGACGCGCAGAAGCGGGCGTACGTGCGCCGCATCTTCTCGGAGATCGCGCCGCGCTACGACCTGCTGAACCACCTGCTCAGCCTGAACATCGACCGGCTGTGGCGGAAGCGGGCGAGCGCCGCCCTCGATTGGCGGCGCGCGCCCGACGGCACCTACCTCGACCTCTGCGCCGGCACCCTCGACGTCGCGGCGATGCTCGCCGGACGCCAGGGATTCCGCGGGCGCATCGTCGGCGCGGACTTCGCCGAGCCGATGCTGCGTGCCGGGCGCGGGAAGTCGCCGCGCGACGTCGTCACGCCCGTGGTGGCGGACGCGCTCGAGCTGCCGCTGCCCTCGGGGAGCATGGCCGGGGCGATCGTCGCGTTCGGCATCCGCAACGTCGCCGACCTCGACGCCGCGCTGCGCGAGGTGCACCGCGTGCTGGCCCCCGGCGCGCGGTTCGTCATCCTCGAGTTCACGACGCCGCGCTCCCGCGCCGTGCGCGCCCTCTACCACGCCTACTTCCATCACCTCCTGCCGTTCATCGGCGGGCTGGTGAGCGGGCATCGCACCGCCTACCGCTACCTGCCCTCCTCCGTCGCGCACTTCCCGGCGGAGGAGGAGCTGGGGCGCCGCATGCTCGCCGCCGGCTTCGGCGACGTCCGCTGGCAGACGCTCTCGTTCGGCATCGCCGCGATCCACGTCGGCACGAACGCGTGACTCGATCGCGACCGACGATCGGCGGCGACGCCGACGCTCTCACATGACCGACACCTTCGACACACTTCGCGCATTCACGGAGGCGCTCGACCGGGCCGGGGAGCTGGTGCGGGTGTCGCATCCCGTGTCGGTGGATCGGGATCTGTGCGAGATCGCCGATCGCGTGATGAAGCAGCCGGGCGGCGGTCCGGCGCTCCTCTTCGAGCACCCGGTCCTCGTCGACGGCAGCCGCTCGGCGTTCCCGGTGGGGATCAACCTCTTCGGGTCGCTGCGCCGCATGTCCATGGCGTTAGGCGTCGCCGACCTCGACGACATCGGCGGGCGCATCACGGAGATGCTGGAGCTGAAGGTGCCGGAGGGGCTCCTCGGCAAGCTGTCGCTCCTGCCGCGCCTCCTCGAGATGGGGAAGTTCCCGCCGCGCACGCGGCACGGGAGCGCCCCCTGCCAGGAGGTCGTCTGGCGCGGCGACGACGTGGACCTCGGCCGCCTGCCGCTGCTCAGGTGCTGGCCCGAGGACGGCGGCGCGTACATCACCTTCCCGATGGTGATCACGCGGGACCCGAAGCGCGGCATCCGCAACGTCGGCATGTACCGCGTGATGCGGACGGGGAGGACGACGCTCGCCATGCACTGGCAGCGGCACAAGGTCGGTGCCGCGCACTGGCGCGAGATGGCGGAGCGCGGCGAGACGATGCCCGTGTGCATCGCCCTCGGCGCCGACCCCGCGTCGATGTACGCGGCCACGGCGCCCCTCCCGCCGACGGTGGACGAGTTCCTGTTCGCCGGCTTCCTGCGCGGCCGGCCGGTGTCGCTCGTGAAGGCGAGGACGTGCGACCTCGAGGTGCCCGCCGAGGCGGACTTCGTGCTCGAGGGCTACATCGATCCCGCCGAGGCGCTCGTCATGGAAGGGCCCTTCGGCGACCACACCGGCTTCTACTCGCTGGCCGACCTGTATCCGCAGGTGCACGTCACGGCGATCACGATGCGGAAGCAGCCGATCTTCCCGGCGACGATCGTCGGTCGGCCGCCGATGGAGGACTACTATCTCGGCCACGCCACGGAGCGGATCTTCCTCCCGCTGCTCAAGCTCACCGTGCCGGAGATCGTGGACTATCACATGCCGGCCGAGGGGATCTTCCACAACCTCGTCTTCGTGTCGATCGACAAGCAGTATCCCGGCCAGGCGTACAAGGTGATGAACGCGCTGTGGGGGCAGGGGCTGATGTCGCTCGCCAAGGTGCTGGTGGTCGTGGACAAGTGGGTGAACGTGCGCGACCCGCAGGAGGCGTGGTGGGTGGCGCTGAACAACATCGACCCGGAGCGCGACACGCGCTTCACGATGGGTCCGGTGGACGTGCTCGACCACTCGAGCCGCGCGTTCTCGTACGGGTCGAAGATGGGCATCGACGCGACGCGGAAGCTCCCGGAGGAGGGGTTCACCCGGGACTGGCCGAGGGTGATCGAGATGGATCGCGAGACGAAGGCGCGCGTCGACGGCATCTGGAATGAACTGGGCATTCCGGGGACGCACTCCGGGACGAGGGACGAGGGGGGAGGAACGAGTGGGGGACGCGGGACGGGGGACGCGCGGTTGCGTGAGGGCGTTGCGCGGAACACCTCGGCATGAGGAGCCACGATGATGTCTGAGCTTCCGGACGCGTCGCGCGCCGCGCGTCCCGCGTCCCGCCGGGAGGGCCAGACCTTCTCCGGCACCTCGCGCCTGACCGCCTACGTCAACTTCGTCAAGCTGCCGCACACGGTGTTCGCGCTGCCGTTCGCGATGGTCGGCGTGGTGCTCGCGTCGTATCGCGTACCCGTGCGCTGGGCGCAGGTGCCGTGGATCGTCGTCGCGTTCACGGCGGCGCGCTTCGCGGCGATGGCGTTCAACCGGATCGCCGACCGGCACATCGACGCGCGCAACCCGCGGACGGCGATGCGCGAGCTGCCGGCGGGCGTGCTGACGCTGCGCGAAGCGTGGGCGTCGGTGATCGTCGCCGTCGCGGTGTTCGCCCTCGCGGCGTGGGCGCTCAACCCGCTCTGCCTCTACCTCTCGCCAGTCGCCATCGCCTGGGTGCTCTGGTACAGCTACACCAAGCGCTTCACCCGGTGGTCGCACCTCGTGCTCGGCGCGGGGTTGGGGATCGCGCCGGTCGGCGGCTATCTCGCCATCGCTGGAGCGTGGAGCCGGCCGTGGTGGATGCTCGTCGCGCTCGCGGCGGCGGTGACGGCGTGGGTCGGCGGCTTCGACATCCTCTATTCGCTCCAGGACACGGCGTTCGACCGCGCCCAGGGCCTGCACTCGGTGCCGGCGACGATCGGCGAGCCGGGAGCGGTGATCGTCTCCCGGCTGCTGCACGCGCTCACCGTGGTGGCGTTCGCCGTCGCCGGACTCGGCGCGGCGGTGGGGTGGCTGTACTGGGTCGGCGTGGCGGTTGCCGCGGCGATCCTCCTGTACGAGCACTCGCTGGTCAAGCCGCACGACCTCTCGCGGCTCGACGCGGCGTTCTTCTCGATGAACGGCATCCTGAGCATCACCTTCTTCCTGTTCGTCCTCGTCGATCGCATCGCCCCGCTGCTCGGGCGAGGCGTGTGAGCGACCGGACCATGACCGCGCGCGACCACGCGCCGATCGTCCTCGCCGTCACCGGCGCGTCGGGGGCGCCGTACGCGGTGCGGCTGCTCGAGGTGCTCGTCGCGTCCGAGCGGCGCGTGCAGCTCATCGTGTCCGGCCACGGTCTCCGGCTGCTGCGCACGGAGAGCGAGATCGGGTCGGTGGAGGCGCTCCGCGAGCGCGTCGGGGTGAAGTCGTGGGACCGGCTCGTCACGGTGTACGACGACGCCGATCGCGGTGCAGCGCCGGCGTCGGGCTCGGCGCGCAACGCGGGGATGGTGATCTGCCCCTGCTCGATGGGGACGTTGTCGGCGGTGAGCGTCGGCGCCTCGCGATCGCTCGTGGAGCGCGCGGCCGACGTCGCGCTGAAGGAGCGGCGGCCTCTGATCCTCGTGACCCGCGAGACGCCGCTCAGCGCGATCCACCTCGAGAACATGCTGCGCCTGACGCGGGCCGGCGCGCTGGTGATGCCGGCAGCCCCCGGCTTCTACAACCGGCCGCAGGGGATCCCGGATCTCGTGGACTTCATCGTGGCGCGCGTGCTCGACCACCTCGGGGTGGAGCACGCGCTCGTCCGGCGGTGGGGGAGTGAACCGGAGCCGGGGGCGTGACGCACGTCATCGGCCTCATCTCCGACACGCACGGGCTCGTCCGGCCGACGGTGCACGACGCCCTCGCCGGGGTGGAGCTCATCCTGCACGCGGGAGACGTCGGGGGCGACGCGGTGCTCGATGAGCTCGGGCTGATCGCGCCGGTGCTCGCGGTTCACGGCAACACCGACGTGCCCGGGGATCCGCGCCTGGCCGCGGCGATCGAGCGCGAGGTCGACGGGCTGAAGATCCACGTGAGCCACGGCCACGAGCTGGGGAGCCCGACACCGCAGAAGCTGCTGGAGCGCTACGCGGCCGACGTGATCGTCTACGGCCACACGCATCGGCAGCTCGTGACGCGCGCCGACCGCCGGCTCGTGGTGAACCCCGGCGCGGCGGGGCAGCGGCGGTTCAACCTGATGCCGAGCCTGGCGCGCCTGACGATCGACGGCGGCCGGGCCGAGGTGGAGCTGATCGAGCTCTGAGCGGGGCGACGGCGCGCCACCTGTCGCGCCGCTCCCGGCCTGTTGTGGCTCCGCCACCACAGCCGGACGATGCCTGACGAGGCCATGGGCGGCGGCAAGTCTGCCAAACATCAGGAGTTGCGCGTCCGTACGCGGCTCCGGCCCGGCAAGCACGCCCGGTGCGTTCGCCCAAACGCATTGCGACACATCACCCAGCCGGGCTGACGGGCGGCACTCACCCACCCAACGCCGGCCGCGCCGGGCGAACAGGACTCAGTACAAAGCCTGGTCTTCAGCAGCGACATCGGCCGCCCCCGTCGTGGACGGAGGCGGGGGCTCGCTGCCGCGTGGACCGGGCTGCAGGTGGCCGCTTCGGCCGGATCCGCGCTGCTGCGCTCCGGTCGGGGGGCAGCGCGCATCGTCGCGGATCCATCATCACGCAGCAGCCAACCCGAGGAGATCGACCATGTCCACGCGCCGTTCATGCCGCCGACTGCCCGCCCTGGCACTCCTGTGCGCCGCCGCGACGATGGCCGCAGCGTGCGACCACTCCACCGCCCCGCAGCCCCAGCACGGTTCGGCGCAGATGTACATCCAGGCCGTGTTCAACTCGGCGAACGTCCCGTCCAAGGTCGTCGTCGAGATCAGCGCGGCCGACCTCAATCCGAACCCGTTGATCTACAACCTCACGGTCGTGAACGACACCGCGAAGGGGACGGTGACGATCCCGGCGGGATCGGCTCGCACGATCACGATCAAGGCCTACGACGCCACCGGCGTCGAGACATACACGGGAACGGCGACGCAGGACGTCCAGGTCGGGACGAACAACAGCGTCACCATCCCGCTGACGCACTCCGGCGACCAGCCGATCGTCGCGACTTTCACGACGTTCACCGTCAGCCTGTCGTCGACTACGGTCAGCGTGAACGTCGGCGCGAACGCGACGATCGCGGTGACGGTGAAGGGGAGCGACGGCTCGACGATCACGCCGGCGGCGGGCTCCGTGACCTGCGCGACGGACAACCCGGCCATCGCGACGGTGGCCGTCGGCTCCGACAACAGCAGCTGCGTGGTCACCGGCGTGCTGACGGGGCAGTCGACCGAGATCATGGCCACCTACAGTGGGCTCGGTGCGGCGGCAACCGTCAACGTGAACTAGTCCGACGCCCGACGCGCACGCCAGACGCTCGCCGCCGTGGCCTCGAGCCATCCGTCGAGTAATGGCGTGGGCGCCGCGGCGACCCGCCTCGGCCGCTCTTCCCGCTCGCTCGCCGCACCGCTGGAGTGGTGACCTCGATGACGATTGGCGCACGGATGCGCTCGCGCTGGACCCTGCTGCTGGCCTGCCTGCTCGCGCTGGCGGCGACCGCCTGTTCCGACCAGGCGCCGCCGCCTGCACGGCGGGACGTCGCGCATCTGCAGGTGACGGCGAACGTGTCCGCCACGCCCGTGAGCACGCTCGTCGTCCAGGTGAGTGCCGCCGACATCCAGCCGACGCTGATCTACAATCTCCAGACGGTGAACGGGGTCGCCTCGGGCACCATCGAGGTCCCCGCCGGGGCGGCGCGCACCATCGTCGTGCGCGCCTACGACGCGAACGGCACCGAGACGAACGAGGGGCAGACGACGATCGACGTGCAGGTCGGGGCCAACCCGAGCGTGACCGTCGAGCTCCTGCCCCTCGCCGGCTCGCTGCCGATCGACGTGCGCATCGGCAGCCTGACCGTCACCGTCTCGCCAGCGCGCGACTCGATTCTCGTCGGGCAGAAGATCCCGCTGACCATCGCCATCACCGACGCCCTCGGGAACCCGGTCACCGTCGATTCGTCCGCCATCCGCTGGGCGAGCTTCGACATGCGCCGCGCCACGGTCGACACGAAGGGCAGCGTCACCGGCGTCGATTCCGGCGACGTGCAGATCGTCGCCAGCTACGCGGGTGCCGCGGGGGCGGCCAGCTTCTCGATCGTCCCCAACGTCGTCATCGCCGCTGGAGACATCGCGAACGATTCGGAGACGACCTGGATCTCGACCGCGCACTTCGACACGCTGACCGCGGCGATGCTCGACACGATGCCGGGCGCCGTGCTGCCGCTCGGCGACAACGTGTACGAGGTCGGGTCGCTGACCGAATACACCACGTACTATCAGCCCAGCTGGGGGCGCCAGTTCGGGCGCTCGTACCCGGTGCCCGGCAACCACGAGTACAAGACCAAGTCACCCTATCTCGGTGCCGGCTACTGGGGATACTGGGGCGCGCGGGGTGGGCCCCAGGGTCAGGGCTACTACAGCTACGACCTCGGCGCGTGGCACCTCATCGCGCTGAACAGCGAGGTCGATACGACGTCCGCTGCGTCGTTCGCGTCGAACCCGGAGGTCACGTGGCTCGGCCACGACCTGGCCGCCACGTCGGCCAGGTGCGTGCTCGCCTACTGGCACCGACCGCGCTTCAGCTCCGGGTATCACGGCAACAACCCCTATGTCCAGGCGCTCTGGGACACGCTGTACAAGTACCACGCGGACGTGGTGCTCAACGGGCACGATCACGATTACGAGCCCTTCGACCCGCAGGATCCGCAGCAGAACCCCGATACGGCCGGCATCCGCGAGTTCGTCGTGGGCACGGGGGGCGGACACCAGCGCGGAGTGGGCCCCGGAGGCGTCCAGCCGAACAGCCGAATGTTCATCGCCGGCGACTCCCTGACGGGACCCAAGAACGTTCACGGAGTCCTCCGCATGGCGCTCGGACAGGCGGGCTACAGCTGGAAGTTCATGACGACCTCCGGCGTGGTCCGCGACAGCGGCAGCGGGAACTGCCATTGATGGTGTCGTCCGGCAGGACGCGCCGCCACACGAGATCCACGGGCGGCGCGGGCGTCGACGTTTGATCTCCACATCCGCTCCGATCCCTCTCGGGAGCGGGAATGTCGATGATCACTGGCTCGCGAAGTCCATCGCGCTGGATGGTGGCGCTCGCCGGCGTGCTCTGGCTGGCGGCGACCGCCTGCGCCGATCAGGCGCGGCCGACGAGCCGGCGCGCCACGGTCGCGCACCTGCAGCTCGTCGCCGATGTCGCGGGGACCTCGGTCAGCACGCTCGTCGTCGAGGTGAGCGCCGCCGACATCCAGCCGAGCCTCGTCTTCGACCTCGAGCCCCTCGACGGCCTCGCGTCGGGGACGCTGGCGATCCCGCCCGGTACCGCGCGCACGCTGCTCGTCCGCGCCTACGACACGAGTGGGAACGTCACGCACGAGGGACAGGCGACGATCGACGTGAACCTCGGCTCGAACCCCGTCGTGACCGTCACCCTGCTCCCGCTCGCCGGGGCGCCGCCGATCGACGTGCGCATCGGGAGCCTCGTCGTCGCCGTCTCGGCGCTCGCCGACTCCGCGCGCGTGGGGCAGACGATTCCGTTGACGGTCGCGATCACCGACCCGCTGGGGAACCCGGTCAGCGTGGATTCGGCTGGGATCCGGTGGGCGTGCTTCGACACGCGCATCGCCACGGTGGACGAGAAGGGATACGTGACCGGCGTGGATTCCGGCGACGTGCAGGTGATGGCGAGCTACGCGGGGGCGGCGGGCGCGGCGACGGTGTCCGTCGTTCCGAGCCCGGTGGTCCTGGCGGCGGGGGACATCGCGGATTCCTCCGCGGTCGATCCCGACGGTGAGAAGTACGATTCGCTGACGGCCAACCTCCTCGACACGCTCCCCGGCACCGTGCTGCCGCTCGGCGACAACGCGTACGAGTACGGCAACCTGACCGAGTACACGACCTGGTACGATCCGACGTGGGGACGGCAGAAGGCGCGCTCCCGGCCCGTGCCGGGGAACCACGAGTACCTGACGAAGACGCCGGAAGCGGCCGCGGGCTACTGGGACTATTGGGGCGGTCAGGCGGGCACCCAGGGAAAGGGCTACTACAGCTACGACCTCGGCGCCTGGCACCTCATCGCGCTGAACTCCGAGATCGACGTGAGCGCGACCTCCGCCGAGGTGGCCTGGCTCGCCGCCGACCTGCGCGCGACCACGGCGAGGTGCGTGCTCGCGTACTGGCACCGCCCGCGCTTCAGCTCCGGCTACCACGGCAACAACTACGGCGTGCAGGCGCTCTGGGACACGTTGTACGCCTACGGCGCGGACGTGGTGCTGAACGGCCACGATCACGACTACGAGCGCTTCGCGCCGCAGGATCCGAACGGGAACGCCGACCCGGTGAACGGCATCCGGGAGTTCGTCGTGGGAACGGGCGGCGCGGGGAACTACAAGTTCCGGAACGGGTTCGAGGCGAACAGCGAGTTCCACCTCCAGTACTACCACGGCGTGATCCGGATGGTGCTCGGCGAGACCGGCTACCACTGGGAGTTCATCGCCACCGATCCGTTCACCGGCGTCTACGACAGCGGGAGCACGAGATGCCACTGATGCGTGGCGCACGGAAGACGAAGCTGGCACTGGCCGCCGCGCTCTCGGCGGCGGTCTCCTGCATGGCCGCCGCGCAGCGCGACGCGGTGCCCGCCGTGCACTTTCGCCCGCCGGCCAACCATTGCCTGGGGCGGCCGCGCTCGCACAGGATCCAGCCCGGCGTGCACACGACGCGCTTCAGCAACATGCACCTGGCCGACGGCACCGCCGTCGACGCGACGGCGGCGCAGTGGGTCAGCGCCGAGCCGCGCATCCTCGTCTTCATCGGCATCGGTGAGGGCGTCTGCTGGTCCGGCGGGCAGATCTCGGGGCAGCAGCCGCCGTCCACGCGCTACCCGACGATGCACGACACGTACGGCATGGACGTGCACTCGCCCGGGGCGCTGCTGGAGAACGTGCGCATCTTCG
>CAMLIT010000147.1 GCA_946480295.1 uncultured Gemmatimonadota bacterium | reverse complement strand
CCAGTACCGCGTGAAGGTGGGCCAGACCCTCGGCCGGATGAAGGTCAACCAGATCCAGCCGAAGGCCGTGGTCTTCATGCTCGAAGAATTCGGTTACAGCCGCCAGGTGGTCCTGGCGCTGGGTGATTCCACGAAAGCGAGGACGCAATGAGGCGAGTCTTGACGCTCGTCACCCTGGCCATCGCCGCCCTGGCTCCCGCCCGGCGCGCCGCGGCGGCTCCCGGTGGCGGCACGGTGACCGGAGTGAGCATCGTGCCGACGGCCGGCAAGGCGGAGGTCGTGATCGCCGTCGACGGGTCCGTGAACGTCGAGGACTTCCCCCTCACGTCGCCGGACCGCATCGTGCTCGACGTCAACGGCGCCACCCTCGGCGTCGCCCCGCGGCTCTATGACCGCGTCGCGCGCGGCGGCATCACCAACGTCCGCTACGCGCAGTACCGCCGCGACGTCGTTCGCGTCGTCATCGAGCTCGATGGCGCGCACCCGTACGACATCGTGCGCGGCGACCACGACCTGCGCGTCGCCGTGCAGAGCGGCAACGCGCGCTGCGCCGCCTGGCACGCCGACGACGTCACGGCCGCCACGTCCGCCGTCGCCCAGCGCTCCTTCCGCCCCGCCCCCGCGGCGCCGGCGGCCTCGCAGCCGCGCATCACCGTCACCTATCAGGACGCCGACATCCGCGACGTCCTCGCCGCCTTCGCCGCCTTCTCCGGCCGCACGATCATCCCGTCGAAGGACGTGACGGGGAAGATCACCGCCGAGATCACGAACCAGCCCTGGGACGTCGCCCTGCGCGCGATCCTCAACGCGAACGGCTTCGACGCGACCGAGGATCCGAACAGCGGCATCATCATCGTCGACACCTTCCAGCAGATCGCCGCGCGCCAGGCGGCCGAGCCGCTCGCCACGCGCACGATCCGCCTGAACTACACGCGCGCCGACCAGGTCGCGCCGATGATCGCGCAGCGCCTCAGCCGTGAGTGCCACGCCGCGCCGTCGTCCACGATCAACACCCCGCAGTCCGCCAACCAGCTCGCGCAGGCGGGCGCGCTCAACCTCGCGCCGGGCTGCATGATCCGCGGCACGGTCACGCCGGACACGCTGACGAACAGCATCAGCATCACCGACGTGCCCTCGAACCTCGAGCAGCTCGAGGAGTACGCGAAGTCGCTCGACCTGCGCCAGCCGCAGGTCAACATCAAGGCCAAGATCATCCTCGTCGATCGCACGAACCTCGAGGCGCTCGGCCTGCGGTACGACATCGGCACCGCCACGAACTTCTTCAACGGCGTCCTGCCGCGCGTCGACTCCACCGGTACGCCGCTCGTCACCGGCGAGGGGCTCTTCAGTCTCGGCGGCAACGCGCTCGCCGCGATCGCCAACGCCACCGAGCGCGTGCCCGGCGCGGCGCTGCAGCTCGTCTACTCCACGGCGATGGGTGGCTACACCCTCTCGACCTTCCTCGAGGCGCTCCAGAACCTGTCGCTCCTCGACATCCAGGCCGAGCCCAGCGCCACGGTGCTCAACAACCGTACGGCGAACCTCACCGCCGGTACCACGGTCCCGATCCGCGTCATCGACGCCGCCAGCTCCGCCGGCGGCGGGAGCGCCTTCCCCCGCGCGAATGTGACGTTCCGCGAGGTCGGTGTGATCCTCCAGGTGACCCCGCAGATCACCGCCAACCGGCAGATCCAGATGCGCGTCCACGTGGAGAACTCCGACGTGCAGTTCCAGTCGAGCGACGTCGGCGCGGTGTTCCCGACCCAGAAGGTGGACAACGAGGTCCTCGTCGGCGATGGCGAGACCGCGGTCATGGGTGGCCTCACCCAGACGACCGTGCGCTACACGAAGACCGGCATCCCGATCCTCGTCGACCTGCCGATCATCGGACACCTCTTCGGCATGACGAACCGCGAAGAGGCGAAGCGCGATCTGCTCATCCTCCTCACGCCGCACATCGTGGACGAGGGTGAGCAACCCCCGCCGAGCCGTTGATGCAGTCGGCCCTGACGTGGAGCAAGCACATGCGATCACTCCTTGCACGTTTTGCCCTCTTTGGCGCCGGCATCGCGGTGGTGGTCAGCTGCGATGCGGGTGTCCCCACCGCCGCCGGTAGCCGCTCGGGCAACAAGGGCGGCACCACGGGCGCGAACACCGGCCTCCACATCACGATCGACACGCCGAGCGTCGGATCGCTCGTCAACGTCGGCGATTCGCTCTACGTGCACGTGCACGCGACGGGCGGCTCGCTCGGCCTGAAGGACGTGACGATCGTCGGCTACAAGGTCAGCGGCAGCGTCGACCTCGGCACGTACAAGCAGACCGCGCGCTACTCGGCCGTCGACGTCCCGCTCGACGGCGCCACGAAGGACACCACGCTCCGGCGCTATCTCCAGCCGGTGCAGCCCGTCGACACCACCGTCGACAGCCTGATCGTGCGCGCGTACGCCACCGACTCCGCCGGCAACGTCGCCCAGGACAGCGTGCGCGTCTTCATGGTCACCGGTCCGCACGTCGGCATCATCGACCCGCCGGCGGGCGACCAGGAGAGCGCCGGCATCCTGCTGTCGCTGTCCGCGTACGCGGCGCAGAAGGACGGCGTCGCCAGCATGAGCTTCCACATCCGGAACAACGGGAGCTGGCCGACGCCGGTCGACACCACGATCACGACGAACTTCACCAGCCCGAAGCCGGACACCTCGTGGTTCACCACGACGTGGCTGATCCGGAAGGACGCGCCGATCAACGGCACGTTCACGATCGTCGCCTCGGCGATCGACGTGAACCGCAATCCCGGCCAGTCCGCGCCCGTCACCGTCATGATCAAGGGCCAGACCGCCTCGCCGCCGCGCGTGTACCAGACGGTGCCGCCCAAGATGGAGACCAGCGACGCGATCACCGTCACCGCCAAGGGCGACGCCGGCATCCGCTTCGTCGGCTACGTCGTCCGCGACAGCGTCGGCACGCTCATCAAGCGCGACAGCATCGACCTCTCGCCGGCGCCGTACTCCACGCCGCGTACGGTCTCCGTCCCCGTCACGCTGCCGCAGACGCAGCAGGGCCGGGAGCTCCGCTTCGTCTCCTTCGCCTACGACGAGGTCGGCCGCATCGGCTACTCGGTGCCCGCCACGGCAACCCAGGCCGTCGCCGTCGAGTCGCAGGCGCACGTGGATTCGTCGCTCATCGTCTACGGCCGCACGTACCGGCTGCCGCGCCCCGGCGTGATCGCCGACCTGGCCGTCGACGCGACCCGCGGCGATGTCTTCCTCTCGAATCTCGACTACAACCTCGTCGAGGTGTGGCAGCACGACGCCACCACGGCGGGGCCGGCACTGTCCTTCGTCCCGAACGGCATCGCCGTCGGCTCGCAGCCCTGGGGCCTGTTCCTGGCCAACGACACGCTGCTCGTCGCCAACTCCGGCGCGACGACCATCAGCCGCGTGCTGCTCGGCGCTCCGGGCACGGCGCCCCCGGCGACCGAGGCGCTCGCCAGCCGCATCCGCACGCGCAACAGCTACATCTTCACCTTCACGTACACGCGGGACCAGAACACCCAGCAGGTCCGGCTCGTGCCGGGGAAGGTCTACGGCTTCTCCGACCGTCCGGAGTACGTGGCCGAATCCAACGGCGGCCGCATCTACTTCTCCACCCGGCCGACGTCGTTCGCGCCGGAGGGGACGGTGCGGTGGATGGACCCGAAGCTGCCGTCACCCGACTCGCGCCAGGTCTGGCAGTACGCCAAGACGCTCGCCAGCCAGTCCTCGCTGACGTACGCGGTGTTCAACGTCGACTCCGCGGCGATCCTCTCCGCGCCCCCCAACAGCGGCCGGTCGGACATCCTCGTCCTCTGGGATCACCCGTACGGCCAGACCACCGGCAACATCCAGGTGGCGGACTCGGTCCCGGAGAATGCGTTCGCCGCCCTGCAGGCGCAGGGCAGCGACGTGGAGGCCGCGACGAACCTCGACCTCTCGGATCTCGCGCTCACCGACACGACGTACGAGGCGGCGAGCACGGACCGGAAGTGGATCGCGTTCGGCGAGGGCAACCTCTCCGCGCGTGCCGTGGCGCGTGTCTTCATGGTGCACGACTCCTCCAGCGCCGATCAGGGGCCCGAGTTCCTCACCCCGTCGATCCAGGTCACGGACCTCCAGCAGAACGCCTCGGAGACCGTCTTCGGCATCGCGGTCGACTCGATCGGCCGGCAGGTCGCGGCGCACGGCTCGATGTCCTACTTCGCCGCCGTCGACGACCCCTTCACCCTGCGTCTTGAGGGCGAGTACGACTCGTTCGACAACGGCGCGGGCATCGCGTTCGCGCCCGGCGCGAAGGGCCCGGCTCCCGCGGTCCCGTACACGCCGCCGTACAACAACCGGCTCGCGTTCGCCGCCACCAAGAGTGGGGTCATCCAGGCGATCGACGTGGCCTACTTCAACAACCGCGGCACCTTCACCACCAAGGGCAATCTCTACGGGCCGCTGCGCGTCTCCGGTCCGATGCCCGGCGATCCGCCGGACGTGATCTACAAGCTGTACGGCCTCTCGTCGAACGGCCTCGTCGTCATCGACCTGACCGCCAACGACATCCTGGCGGGCCACTAGCACTCTCCGTCGAAGTCGACCTCGTACTACCTTTGGTGAGCCCGGCCTCGGTCGGGCTCACCTTTTTTCCACCGCCATGATCCGCTTCACCACCGCAGGAGAATCGCACGGCCAGGCGCTCGTCAGCATCGTCGAAGGGATGCCGGCGGGGCTGCCGCTCCTGGCCGAGGACGTGAACACCCAGCTCGCGCGCCGCCAGCAGGGCTACGGCCGCGGACGGCGCATGCAGATCGAGAAGGACACCGTGGAGTTCCTCTCCGGCGTGCGCGCCGGGGAGACCCTCGGCTCCCCGATCGCCATGCTCATCGCCAACCGCGACTGGAAGAACTGGCAGGAGATCATGAGCGCGGCGCCCCTGGAGGGCGAGGGGCGAGGGTCGAGTGTAGAGGGTCGAGATGCACCCCTGGTCGAGGGAGCCGTCGCTGCGCCGGGGACACCGTCTCGACCCTCGACCGTCGACCCTCGACCCTCGCTGCGCAAGCGCAGCGTCACCCGCCCGCGCCCCGGCCACGCCGACCTCACGGGCATCCTCAAGTACGATCGCGACGACGCGCGCGACATCCTCGAGCGCGCCTCGGCGCGCGAGACCACGGCGCGCGTCGCCGCCTCCGCGGTCTGCCGCCGCCTGCTCGACGAGTTCGGCGTCCGCATCGGCAGCCACCTCGTGCACCTCGGCGGGATCGACGCCCTGCGCCCGGAGCAGATGCCCGAGGACATCAACGCCGCCTCGGACGCATCGCCCTTGCGGACGCTCGATCCCGATGCCGAGCGACGGATGATCGAGCGCATCGACATCATCAAGCGCGAGGGGAACACCCTCGGCGGGATCTGCGAGGTCGTCTGCGACGGGCTGCCGGTTGGCCTCGGCTCGCACGTGTCGTGGGACCGCAAGCTCGACGGCCGCATCGGCCAGGCGATCATGTCCATCCCCGCGGTGAAGGGAGTCGAGATCGGCATGGGCTTCCAGGCGGCGCGCGTCACCGGCGCCGAGGTGCACGACGAGATCGAGATGGCGACCGGCCGCATCCTCGCCGGCAACGTGCGCCGGAAGACGAATCGGGCCGGCGGGCTGGAAGGCGGCATGACGACGGGCGAGCCGCTCGTGGTGCGCGTCGCCATGAAGCCGATCAGCACCCTCATGCGCCCGCTCGGCACGATCGACGTCCAGACCGGCCAGGCCGCCGCGGCGGTCGCCGAACGGAGCGACGTGACCGCCGTACCGGCCATGGGCGTGATCGCCGAGGGGATGATCGCGATCGTGCTCGCCGACGCCTTCCTCGAGAAGTTCGGCGGCGACTCGCTGGCCGAGACCAGGCGAAACTATGAGTCCTACCTTTCGTACCTCGAAGGGCGGATCAGCGGCTGAGCCGGGGAAGCCGCACCTGATCCTGGTCGGCCTGCCCGGGGTGGGAAAGTCGACCGTCGGCGCGGCGGTGGCCGAGCGGCTCGGGCGCACGTTCCTCGATATCGACGTCGAGATCGAGCGGCGCGAGGGTCAGTCCGTCAGCCAGATCTTCGGCGAGAAGGGGGAGGGCTACTTCCGCCAGCTCGAGCGGGCGCTCACCGAGGAGCTGCGGCTGTTCGGGAACATGGTGCTCTCGCCCGGTGGTGGCTGGGTGACGCAGCCCGAGGTGGTGGCGCTGATCCGGCCGCCGGCGCGAATGGTCTACCTTCAGGTGCGCCCGGAGACGGCACTCAAGCGCTTGGGGGCGTTCCGGGCGACGCGGCCGTTGCTCATGCGTCCCGATCCAGTCGGCGAGTTGAGGCGGCTGTTGGCGGAGCGGCGAAGGGCGTACGAGACGGCGGATGCAGTCGTCGATACGGAACTACTTGATGCAAAAGGGGTTATAGATCGAGTCGCGCGCCTTGCCACTACATTATAGCGCGGATAGCTTACCCGCTCGCGCAACGGCGCGGGGGGCTGGCCCGCTGGAGCTGGACGAGTCCCGGACGGGAAGGGCGGCCCGACGATCCTTTCGATGACACGGGGAGAGAATCGGTGCTGGTGCGCCGGCGTCTTCTCCCCTTATTGCTTAGGTCCGGCGTGGGTCGTGCCGGCATGGAACGAGTGATGAGCTTTCGGGTCCTGGGACCACACGAGCGCGGACGATTTGCCCCCGAGGCGTGGGGGCATCTCCTCGGGCTGGCTCGCGCCGGGGCACTGAATGCCGCGGAGCTGGAGCACGTCATCGAGCGCGCCCTCCTGCAAATTGACGGTCGCATCGCCCTCGACGACCTGCGCGCCCTCATGGAGGGGGCGGGATTCGAGGATCCGGGGGCGAGCGGCGAGAACCAGACGATACACTGAGTATGGCTGCGAGAAAGACAACGACCACCCGCACGAGGACGAAGCGCGCCGCCGGCGCGAAGGCCGCCGCCAAGCGCGGGGGCCGGGCCGGGCGCGCCACGGCCGTGCACGAGGAGGAGCTGCCGCCCGAGCCGGCGGGATCGACCTCCCTGGTCATCGTCGAGTCGCCGGCGAAAGCGAAGACCATCGGCAAGTACCTGGGCCGCGGCTTCCGCGTGAAGGCGACCGTCGGGCACATCATGGACCTGCCCCAGAAGAAGCTCGGCATCGACCTGGAGCACGGCTTCGAGCCTGAGCTGGTGCCGATCCCGGGGAAGGAGAAGACGATCGCGGAGCTGAAGAGCGCCGCGAAGCAGTCGCGCGAAGTGTTCATCGCGACCGACCCTGATCGTGAGGGGGAGGCGATCGCGTATCACGTGGCGGAGCAGATCCGGCCGAAGCGGGCTCGCAAGAGCACGACCGTCGACGCCGCGCCGCCCATCCGACGCGTGCTCTTCCACGAGATCACCAAGGACGCGGTGCAGCGCGCCATCCAGCAGGCGGGGCAGATCGACGAGAAGAAGGTCGAGGCCCAGCAGGCGCGGCGCGTGCTCGACCGCCTCGTGGGCTACAAGGCGAGCCCCGTGCTCTGGAAGACGGTGAAGAAGGGGCTGTCGGCGGGGCGCGTGCAGACGGTCGCGCTGCGGCTGATCGTCGAGCGCGAGCGGGAGATCCGCGCGTTCAAGCCCGTCGAGTACTGGAGCGTCGAGGCGCTGCTGGAGAAGGATGGCCAGCAGTTCACGGCGAAGCTCCACAACATCGATGGCAAGAAGGCGGAGATCCCCAACCAGGAGTCGGCGGACCGCATCCTCGCCGACCTGAAGGGGCGCCGCACCTTCCCGGTCACCGACGTCAAGCGCCGCGAGCGCCGGAAGAACCCGGCCGCGCCCTTCACCACCTCCACGCTCCAGCAGGAGGCGGCGAAGAAGCTCTCGTTTGGCAGCAAGCGCACGATGCGCGTCGCGCAGGACCTGTACGAGGGCATCGAGCTCGGGAACGAGGGCGCCGTCGGTCTCATCACCTACATGCGTACCGACTCGACGCGCGTCGCCGAGGTCGCCGCGACGCAGGCGCGCGAGTACCTGCAGACCCTCTTCGGCAAGGAGTTCCTCGCCAGCGGCCTGCAGCTCTACGGCAACGCGAAGTCGAAGAACACCCAGGACGCGCACGAGGGCATCCGGCCCACCGACCCCACGCGCCGTCCGGACGAGGTGAAGCGCTACCTGTCGCCGGACCAGTTCAAGCTCTACCAGCTCGTCTGGCAGCGCTTCATGGCCTCGCAGATGGCGCCCGCGGTGTTCGACACGACCACCGTGGACTTCGACATCCCGGCGGCCGCGCAGCCGGACATCGGTCGGCGCAGCTACCTGTTCCGCGCCACCGGCAGCATCGTCAAGTTCCAGGGCTTCCTCGCGCTCTACCGCGAGGCACGCGAGGAGGGCGAGCACCGTACCCTCGAGGACGAGCAGGCGCTGCCCGTCATGACCGTCGGCGAGCAGGTCGCGTGCAGGGGGATCACGCCGTCGCAGCACTTCACCGAGCCGCCGCCGCGCTTCTCCGAGGCGAGCCTCGTCAAGGAGCTCGAGCGGCTCGGCATCGGGCGGCCCTCCACGTACGCCAGCATCATCAGCGTGCTCGTGGATCGGCGGTACGTGAACCTCGAGCAGCGCCGCTTCTTCCCCACCGAGCTCGGTGAGACGGTGGAGAAGGTCATGGTCAAGCAGTTTCCCGACATCTTCAACGTCGGCTTCACCTCGGAGATGGAGGGGGAGCTCGACAAGATCGAGGACGGAGAGCTCGGGTGGCAGCGCGTGCTCGCCGAGTTCTACAAGCCGTTCGAGAAGTCACTGAACAAGGTCGACGCCGGCGCGCTCATCGCCGCCGCGCACGACCTGTCGGCGATCGCCAACGAGCGCTGCCCCGAGTGCGGCGGCAAGCTGGAGCCGCGTGGCGGCTTCTTCGGCCCGTTCCTCGCCTGCGAGCACCACCCGAAGGACTGCAAGTACACGCGCCCCATCAAGGGCGAGCGCGCCAAGCCGGTGATGACCGACTACAAGTGCCACCTCTGTGGCGCGCCGATGGTCATCCGCACGGGGCGTAGCGGCCAGTTCCTCGGCTGCAGCACCTTCCCGAAGTGCCGCGGCACGCGCTCGCTGCCCACGGGAGTCTTCTGCCCGAAGGACGGCGGGGAGCTCGTCGAGCGCCGCTCGCGCAAGCGCGGCACCGCCTTCTACGCCTGCTCGAACGAGAACTGCGACTTCGTCGCCTGGAACAAGCCCGTCGCCGAGAAGTGCCCCGAGTGCGGCTACGTGGGCGCGGAGATGAAGTTCACCAAGGCGC
>CAMLIT010000146.1 GCA_946480295.1 uncultured Gemmatimonadota bacterium | reverse complement strand
CCGCGCGCCCAGAGCAGCTTGTGCCCCGCCTCGACCTGCGGCGCGAAGAGCTGGTTCTCGAGGTAGCCGGTGGCGAGGCCCACGCGCTCGACGAGCTTCGTCACCTGCTTCGCCTCGGCCACGTTGCGCGCGAGCGGCTTCTCGCAGGCGAGCCCCCTGAGCGTCCCCTTCCCGCTCTCGATCGCGTGGACGATCTCCTCGACGTTCTCGATGCGCGCGTGGTTCGGGCCCGTGAGCCAGATCGCGTCGATGGCGGGATCCGCCACCATGTCGGTGATCGACCCGTACGCCTTCGCCTCGCCGATGTCCAGCGACCGCGCGTACTGCGCGGCCGAGGCGGCGTTCTTCTTGTTGGGGCTCCACACCCCGAGGACGTCCGCGTCGCGCACCCCCGGCCAGGAGAGCATGTGGAAGCGCGCGTTGAAGCCACTGCCGATGAAGCCGACTCCGAGTCGTGTTGCGGTCATTTATTTCTCCGCCCCGCCAGGCTCGCGTTGTATTCCTCGTAGCTGACCCCGAGCTTCCGCAGCGCGGGTTCGGGGCAGCCGTGCCAGTTCGGATTGAAAACGTTGCCGATGTACTGCAGGTCCTTCCACCCCATCTGGCTCGAGTAGAAGCCGGAAGCGACGGCGTCGCGGATGCGGGTGAACGCCGTCACGCCGTAGGCCATCTCGGGCCGCGCCTTCTTGGGGAAGGCGATGTCGTCGAGCACGGCGCGCCGCTGCGTGTCGCTCGCGCCGACGAAGGTCCTGCCGAAGCGCTTGCTGCACTCGGTGTCGAGCCACGCGAGCGCGCCGCGCATCGCCGTCTTCGAGTTCTCCGACGCGCCCGGGTCGGCGAGCATGTAGTCGATGAACTCCGGCGCCTTGGCGTCGGTGGCGCTGCCCGACCTGTCGTCGCGCGGGATGATGTAGTCGGCGACGACCTGCAGCGTGCGGAACTCGTGCGGCTTGAAGAACTTCAGCGTGTACGGCGCGTCCGAGTCCGGCTCGAGCGCCGCCGGGCGCGGCACGGAGGTGTGCTTCTTCACCAGCTCGTGCCACTCCAGGCCGCCCACGACCGGGAGCGCGCCGAGCACCTTGAGCGCGTCGCGGCGCGAGACGCCCTTCGGATCCTGGCCCTGCGTGTTCTCGTCGCTCATAGCGCCCCCGCCTTGCGCTGCTCGGTGATGTAGTCGGCCGTGCGATAGGCGAGCGCCAGGATCGTCCACGTCGGGTTCTTGTCCGCCTGCGTGACGAACGGTCCGCCGTCGGCGACGAAGAGGTTCCTGCAGTCGTGCGCCTGGCAGTGCGCGTTGAGCACGGACCGGCTCGGGTCCGCGCCCATCGGCGTGCACCCGACCTCGTGGATGATGCTGCCGCCGGTGGAGATGCCGTAGCCCTCCTCCTTCGTCGGCATCGGCGAGAGGACCTCGCCCCCCATCTCGTGGATGAGGGCGCGGAAGGTCTCCTGCATGTGCTTGACCTGGTTGTACTCGTAGTCCGTCCACTTCCAGTGGAAGCGGAGGACCGGGATCCCGTACTGGTCCACGACGTGGGGATCGAGCTCGCAGTAGGTGTCCTCGTTCGGCAGCATCTCGCCGCGGCCGGAGAAGCCGACGTGCGCGCCGTAGTACTTGCGGGCGCCGCGCTTGAACGCCGCGCCGTAGCCGCCGAAGTCGTCGTAGTGCTGCAGCCCGCCCATCGCGCCGTAGCCGGGCGCGTAGAGGCCGCCGCCCGGCTCGATGTGGTAGCCGCGCGGGAAGTCGAGCTTGGAGTTGTCGCCCCACCACGGCATGTACACGTGCATGCCGCCGACGCCGTCCTCGTTGTGCGGCACGTGGTCGGTCATGGAGGGGATGTAGCCGGAGACGTACGTGCCGGTGGTGTCGGTGAGGGACTTGCCGACGCGGCCGCTCGAGTTGGCGAGGCCCTGCGGGAACTTCGCCGACTTCGAGTTGAGGAGGATGCGCGCCGACTCGCACGCGCTCGCCGCGAGGACGACGACGCGCGCCTTCACGTGCTCGTCCATCCCCGTGCGCTTGTCGATGTACGACACGCCGGTCGCGAGGCCGTCCTTCCCGACCGTCACCTCGCGCGCCATGGCGTTGGTGATCAGCGTCAGGCGCCCCGTCTGGATCGCCGGCGCGATGAGGACGTCCGGGCTGGAGAAGTTCGACTTCGTCGCGCAGCCGCGGTTGCACTGGCCGCAGTAGTGGCAGGCCATGCGCCCCGGCTTCGGCTTCGTGATGATCGAGAGGCGCGACGGGACGCAGGTGACGTCGAGCTTGTCCGCCGCCTTCTTGATCAGCAGCTCGTAGCAGCGGGGCGCCGGCGGGGGCAGGAAGCGCCCATCGGGATGGTTGTGCAGCCCCTCGTTGCTGCCGAAGACGCCGATCAGGTCGTCGATCTTGTCGTAGTACGGCGCCACGTCCTCGTACGAGATCGGCCAGTCCTCCCCGAGGCCGTCCTTCGTCTTCCCCTTGAAGTCGTCGGGGCCGAAGCGCAGCGAGATGCGCCCCCAGTGGTTGGTGCGCCCGCCGAGCATGCGCGCGCGCCACCAGTCGAACTGCGTCCCCTGGGCGCGCGTGTACGGCTCGCCGTCGATGTCCCAGCCGCCGTCGCAGGCGTCGAACTCGCCGAACGGGCGCGTCTTGCTCGACGCGCCGCGCCGCGGCGATGCCCACGCCGGCACGAGCATCTTCGAGTCCTTCGAGGCGTACCACTCCGGGCCCGCCTCGAGCATCACCACCTTCGCGCCGGCGTGGGTGAGCGCGTAGGCGGCCATGCCGCCGCCAGCACCCGAGCCGATGATACAGACGTCGTAAACCGTGTCTCTACTCACGTCTCCTCTCCGTTCAGAGGCCAGGTCCCGCGATTGTCGCCATTCGTCGGGACGCGCTGGAGTCCAGCGAATCAGGTCATTCTATCGGGACGGGGTGAAGTCTGTCAGTCCCGCCCGAACCGTGCGGCGCCGTGGAACCGGGCGCGCTAGAAGTCGAGCTGGGCGAGATACCGCTCGCTCGCCGTGATCGACGCGAAGGGGTCCGGCGCGTCGTCACGCTCGACGAAGTAGTGCTCGATCCCCGCCTGGCGGCTGTGCGCGAAGATCGTGCGGAAGTCGATCACGCCGCTGCCGACGTCCGCCATCGCCTGCTGCGGCGGCCCCTTCGAGTCCTTCGCGTGCACGAGCTTGAACCGGCCGGGATACTTCGCGAAGTACTCGAGCGGCTTGCCGCCCGCCTTCGTGATCCAGTACAGGTCCATCTCGAAGTCCACGAGCTTCGGGTCCGTCTCGCGGAGCAGCAGGTCGTACGGCACCTGCCCGTCCACCGTCGGGAACTCGAACCAGTGGTTGTGATACGCGAAGCGCAGCCCGACGGCGTGCGCCTGCTCCGCCGCACGGTTGAAGCTCGCCGCGACGCGCTTCCAGTCGTCGAGCGTCTTCCGATCCGGCTCGTCGAGCCACGGGATCGTCACCCACTCGTGGCCGATCGTCTTCGCGTCGTCGAGCGCGCGCTGCCAGTCGCCGCGCACGTTCGCGTACGGGATGTGCGCGGAGGGCGAGGTCAGGCCGTCCTGCGCCAGCAGCGCCCGGATCTGCGCCGGCGTCTTGTCGAAGTAGCCGGCGAACTCCACCTCCCGGTAGCCGATCTTCGCGACGCGCGCCAGGGTGCCGGCGACGTCGCGCTTCATGGCGTCGCGGACGGTGTAGAGCTGGAGGCCGACGCGTCGGATCCTGCGCCCGTCGAGCAGGCGGGTGGCGGCACCTGGCCGCGCGGCGAGAGCGAGCACGGCCCCGAGGGAGCCGAGAAAGGATCGGCGATCGAGCATGTTGGGTGGCCCGGTGGGTGAAGTGATGCGGTGCGGCGGCGCCGGGAAAGATCGGCGCGCGCTAACATGGCTCCCACCGGGAGCGCTCGCAACTCGGGGCGGCCGCCCGGGCGCCCGTCAGCCCGCCAGCCAGACCTCCGCCGCCTGCTGGTCGCGGAAGCTCTCCATCTCGATCCCGCTCTGGCCGGCGATCGCCGCGACGAAGCGCGCCAGCCCCACCTGGAGCAGGTCCGGGCAGAGCACCGCGATCCGCGCGCGCTGGTACTGGGGGAACGACCGCATGCGCGTGGCCAGCTCGCGCGCCTCCTCGAGCGGCGGCGCGTAGCGGAACTCCCGCATGTTCGCCAGGATCTGCACCCGCTCCGCCTCGCCGATCGTCGCGGCGACGCTGTCGATCAGGTGCAGGACATCGTCTCGGGTGCTCGCACCGGAGCCGAGGATCTCGATCCGGGGAACGTCCTCGCGCAGCTCGTAGGTCAGCGGCATCGCGTCGGCGCGATCAGCGGAAGCGGTAGGAACGAGCGGAGCCGCTATCCTACGTCCCCGTCTGTTTCTAAGCAACTTCTTAGACAGTGCCCTCTCCGGAGGTCAGGAGGCGGGCCCCCCTCCACCGCCCCCGACGTCCGGCAGGCGCGATCAGGCACCCCCGACCAGGTACGCCACCACGTCCGCGGCGCTGTAGCGCGTCCTGCCCTGCAGGAAGGCGCCAAGCTCCAGGAGGTCGTCGCCGCTCGTGATGATGGGCTCCTCCCGGCCGTGCTCTCGCTCCTGACCGTGGCCGATGCTGGCGAGCAGGCCGTTGCAGAGGCAGCGGCGCCCCTCCAGGTCCTCCTCCTCGCCCCCCTTGCCCACGTAATCCTCCCCCGGCTCCGCGGGGCAGCGGTAGACGATGCGCCCCTCCGGCGTCCGCACCGCCGTGCGCAGGTAGCCGAGGTCGCAGATGCGCTCCCGCGGCGCCGTCGCGGACTCGGGCTCCCCGCCGGTGACCTTCACGAGCTTGAAGGGGAAGCCCGTCGGCGACGCGCGCACGTCGGTCCGGACCTGCGCCCGTCCCTCCACGATCGCCGCGAGCACCTGCTCCTTCAGCTCGGGGGTGAAGCCCGACTCGGCACTGTAGGCGAACAGCGTCCCGACCTGGATCCCCGCGGCCCCCGCGGCGAGCGCGGCGCGCAGCCGCTCCGGCGAGCCGTAGCCGCCGGCGAGCCAGAAGGGGAGCCCGAGCTCGCGCATCTTCGCGAGGTCCACCTGATCGCGCTCGCCGTAGACCGGCTCGCCCGCCTCGTCGAAGGTCAGCGCTCCGCGCGGGGGCGCGTTGTGCCCGCCCGCCGTCGGCCCCTCGACCACGAACCCGTCCACGCGCCCGTTCGCCTTGCGCGCGAGCGTCGTCGCGAGGGAGGAGGCGGAGACGATGGGCAGGAAGGAAGGCCGCTCGAGCGCGAAGGTCGGCTTCGGCAGGTACTCCTTGGGGTCGAACGCCAGCAGCTCCGACGCGTCGGGCGGGAGGTCGTCGACGTCGAACTTCAGCGCCGCGGGCTCGTGCACGGCGAACGCGTCGAGCGCCCCCGGGATCTCCCTCGGGATCCCCGCCCCCATCAGCACGACGTCCACGCCGGCGAGCATCGCCCCGTAGATCGTCGCCAGGTTCGGCATCTGCACCTTGGTGAGCAGGTTGATGCCGACGACGCCGTCGTGGCCCTCCTTCGCCAGCGTCACCTCGACGAAGGCGGCGAGCATCGTGATCTGCTGCCGCAGGCGTGTGACCACCTGGCGGTACATGGGGAGCAGCTTGTAGGGCGTGCCGGGGGGACGCCCGTTGGGGCGGAAGTAGCGCCGCAGCACCTCCGCCGTGACGTCCGGGATCGGGAAGCGCTCCATCGCGCGCCGCACGTGGCCGCCGACGTCGCCGTCCTGCAGGCGCCGAACGAGCACGGTGTCGAGCACCGAGCCGGAGACCACGCCGAGGTGCCCCAGGCCCGAGACGGCGCGGGCGAGCCGCCAGTTGGAGACGCCCACACCCATGCCGCCCTGGATGATCACGGGCAGCGTCGCGGCAGAAGTCATTTTCGGGAGACTGGCGGTGGCTGGAGGCAGGAGGCGCCGCTGCGGGATCGCGGCCGATCCAGCATACCACAGGATCGCCCACTGGACAACGCCGAGTTCGCTCGCCGAAAGTCTCACCGCGGTACGGGGTTCACCGCGCGGCGAGGGCGTGCGTTCGATCGTTAGGCACGGGAGTACGCCGCCGTCGTGCCTGCGCCCGGTCCCTGCCTTGCGGTACGCCGAGGAGGTCGCGCCACGAAGGCGCGGCGCCCGAGCCGCGCCTCAAGGAGAGCCCCAGGTGGGATACAAGGCATTCGTCGACGCACAACGCCGCCGATGGGACGTCTGGGACGTGCATCCCGCCGCCATCGAACGGCGGACCGGTCTCGACCGGCGACGCGCCCCACGCGCCGACCGGCCGGAGCGCCGCGTCCAGGTCGAACGCCGACGCATGCGTCTTGCCCCGGAGCTGCGCCAGGGTTGGCTCTGCTTCGAGTGCGCCGGTGAGCGCCGGAGGCTCGCGCCCATCCCGTCGGGGTGGGAGCTGCTCCCCGAACCGGAGCTCGCCGTGCTCTGCCTCCGCGCGACGCCCGCGCCCAGGCAGATGATCCTCGGTTAGCCCACATCCTGGACGGAGGGACGATGCGAGTGCTCGGGCGTGACGTGTGGCCGCTGCTCAAGGACACCTGGCGGGAGATCTCCGAGGATCGGGTCTCGGTGTTCGCGGCACAGATGGCGTACAGCTTCTTCTTCGCGCTCTTCCCGCTCCTCCTCTTCGCCGTCGCGCTGCTCAGCCTCGTCGCCGACAAGCAGACCGTGATGGGATGGCTGAGCGGCAACCTGGCGTCGGCGCTACCGGCCGGCGTCGCCGGCCTCGTGCGCGACACGGCGCGCAAGGTGATCTTCGCCAAGGGTGCTCCGGGGATCCTGTCCTTCGGGCTCCTCGCCGCGGCGTGGTCGGGATCGTCGGTCTTCGGCGCGTTCCGCGAGGCGCTCAACGTCGCGTACGAGGTCGAGGAGGCGCGCCCCTGGTGGCAGCGTTATGCCATGCAGCTCGGCGCGCTGATCGTCGCCGGGGTGGTGCTCCTCGCCGCGACGGTGATCATGCTGAACGGCGACGGCATCATGCGATGGGTCGGGAACCGCTTCGGCCTCGGCCATGTCGCGGTGATCCTCTGGAGCATCGTGCAGTTCCCGATCGCCATCGCCGCGCTCGTGCTGCTGCTCTGGCTGCTCTATCTCTACCTGCCGAACGCGGAGCACCAGAACAGGACCTACGTGCTCGTCGGAGCCGTCGTCGCCACCGTGCTGTGGATCGCGGCGACGCTGCTCTTCCGGCTCTACGTGCAGAAGTTCCACACGCTGAACGCGGCGTACGGCGCGATCGGCGCGATCATGGTGCTGCTGAGCTGGATGTACTACTCGTCGTACGTGCTGCTCGCGGCGGGCGAGCTCAACTCGGAGCTGCAGCTCGGCGCGGGCCGCGCCGGGAAGTCCGGGGAGGCGCACGGAAAGAGCGGGCAGCGCGGGCGCGCACGCCACCAGGCGCACGAACGCGACCAGGAGCACGAACGCGACCAGGAGCACGCGCACACGGCCACGCGCGTGGCATCGCGCGTGGCCGCGCTCGACGGCGCGCGGAGCGACGGCCACCGCGGCATCGGCGCGCTGCTGCAGGATCTCGCGTCCGACGCGACGCTCGTCGTGCGGCGCGAGCTGGCGCTGGTGCGGCTCGAGCTGGCCACGATCGCGCGCGACGTCGGCGCCGGCTCGATGCTCGTCGCGACCGGGGTGGCGCTGGCCTCGCTCGGCCTGCTCGCCACCCTCGCCGGCATCGTCCTGCTGATCGGCGACCAGTGGCTGCCGTCGGACCTCTACTGGCTCGCGGCACTGATCGTGACTGTGGTCGCCGGAGTGGTGGCGCTCGCGCTGCTGCGGCGCGGCCGTCGCCTCGCCGCCCCGCGGAGCCTCGCGCCCACGGAGACCATCGAGACACTCGAGGAGGATGCGGAATGGACGAGAGACCAGCTGACGTCGAGCGGGAGATCCGCCTGACGAGGGAGCGGATGGCCGACACCGTCGCCGAGATCGAGGACCGGATCTCGGAGAAGACGGCGGCGGTGAAGCAGAAGATGGACGTGCTGCGGCTCGCCGCCGATCACCCCTGGCCGGCGCTCGCCGCCGCCTTCGCCGCCGGGCTGCTCCTCAGCGCGACCGGCGCCGACCGCAAGGCGGCGCGACGCGCGACGGAGGCGGCGAAGAGCGCCGCCGACAGCGCGAAGGACGCCGCCCGGAACGCCGGCCCCATGCTCGGCGACGCGGTGAGCCGCGTGAAAAGCGCCGTCGGGCGCGGCGCCGAGCCGTCGTCGTCCGCGCCAAACGAGCGGGGGACCACGTCCAGCTTCGTCGAGCGCGCGGCGGGCGTGCTGGGGATGGACGAGATGGAGCGGGAGCTGGAGCGGGGGGCGAGGTTGGAGTGACTCGAGAGAACGCCGTCCGCTTTCCGCTTTTCGCGAGCCGCTCGGGACGCTCTCGCGAGCACCCCGACGGCAGTGGAAAGCGGAAAGCGGACGGCGGAGCGCGTGGTTCAGTTCTCGACCCGCGGCACTACACCCTCGACCCTCTTCACGGCGCCAGCATCACCCCGAGCCGCACCTCGGCGCCGCCCGTCGAGTGCCACTGGGTCTCGCCGACCGCGCGCATGGCGCGCTGACGGGCTTCGGCGGTGACCTGGAGGGAGTGCGAGAGGCCGAGCGCGAGGCCGCCGCCGTAGCTCCAGGTGTGGTAGAAGTCGTTGACCCCGGTGAAGGCGTTCGGCCGCGAGCGGCCGCCGATGCCGGCGAAGGCGTACGGGACGAGCGAGAAGGACTGGCCGCTCGGCCGGCCGAGGCGCATGAGGAGATCGGCGTCGCTGTCCCACCCCTGCGGAGCCGAGGCGTCGAGGTGGCCGTTGCCGTCGAGTAGGATCGCGCCGCTGCCGCGCACGCCGAGCGCCCCGGCGAAGAGCGCGAGACTGGCCCCCGCCGTTACCGGCGAGGTGATGCCGTGGCCGCTCGTGTAGCCGACGAAGGGGCCGAACGAGCTCGATCCCTGCGCACCGGCGGCGACGGCCGTGAACGCGACGAGAGCGGCGGCGGAGACCATCCTGTAGAACACGCGCATGGTACGCTCCTGTGGAGTGCCGCAGAAGCGTGAGGCAGGGCGCCGGCCACCGGGCCGCCTTCGCGCAACGGATTGGGGCGGAATCGCTTGCGCGATGAGTGGCGGATGACCGCGGGACGCCGTCGTCCACGGCGCGGGACGCGGTCCTGTCCACCTGACACACTCCAAAGCAGTGAAGTCGGGGGGGGGCGGGGGGCCCCGCCCCAGGGGGGGGGCGGAGCGGGGGGGGCGTGGGGGCGGGGGCGCCGGAGAAGTCGGTACCGCCCCAGCAGTGG
>CAMLIT010000145.1 GCA_946480295.1 uncultured Gemmatimonadota bacterium | reverse complement strand
TGACGCACTCGCAGCTCACGAACCCGCTCGTCACCTGCGAGGTGGCGGTCAACACGGGGAATGCGACGGTGCCGGCGGCGGGCGAGGGCGAGCCGGCCTGCAAGTAGGCGCGGTGCGGTGAGCCGGGTTCCCACCCGGTCCTTCAGTCGAGCGGCGGCCGGTTGATTCCGGCCGCCGCTCGCGTTTTGCGTCCGCGCTAAGGCAATGGCCGTTCGTGCCGATACTTGAAGGAAATGGAGCTGGCTCGTTCCTTCGGCCGACGGCGGCCCGATCATGCCACACGAACCGATGGTCCTCGTTGTCGATGACAACGAGTCGCTGCTGCTGTCGTGCGCGCGCGCGCTGTACCGCGCGGGCTATGTCGTCCTCCTCGCGCACGACGGCGCCGCCGCCCTCGAGCAGCTGCGCGTCGCCCGGGCTCCGATCGCCCTGTGGATCGTCGACCTCCGGCTTCCCGACATCGCCGGACCTGAGCTCGTGCGGCGCGCCGGTGTGACCTCCCCCGTGCTGTACATCTCGGGCGATCACGAGGAGGCGGCGCGCGCCGTGCGGAGGCGCAATCGCGCCGACAAGGCGCTCATGTTGAAGCCCTTCACGCTGGAGAGCCTGACGGACCGAGTGGCGGGGCTCCTCGGCTCGGAGTCCGTGCCGGATCCGGCTCCTCGCGTCGCCCAGGTGTGATCGCCGGCCGCGCCACCGGCGCCGAGCGTTGCGGCGAGCCCACTGACGCCGTGGCGTCGCCGCCTCGGTCGCCGGTTGCCCAGCCGCGCGCCGCTGCCGCCCTGCCGCGGCAATGTGTTCCCCCGCCGCAGGTTGGCCGCCGACCTTCCGAACGTGTGGCGCGAGCACGCCGTCTGCACGCATACGCGCCATTTCCGGGGTCGACGTCGGCCGCGCGGGATCGGATCTCGTCAGGTCACTCGCGTCGCCGAGGTCGCTGGTGGTGCTTCCAGTGTGACGCGTCGACCAGGCACCGCCGGCCGGAGAGGACGTCCGCTCGCACTGGCCTGCCTGGTACTGTTCGCGCCATCGCATGGCGCTCGTCGCGGCCGGCGACCGTCTCGACTGCCCGGCGGGCCACTCGGTCCTCGTTCACGCGGGCATCCCGCGCTTCGTGAGCTCCGAGTGGTACGCGGCCGCCTTCGGCCTGCAGTGGAAGCGCTTCAGGCTCACGCAGCTGGATTCCCACACGCGCACGTCGATCACGCGCGATCGCCTGCGTCGCTGCTTCGGCGACGCGCTGTGGAATGCCCTCGACGGCGCGGAGGTGCTCGAGTGCGGCTGCGGAGCAGGTCGCTTCACCGAGGTGCTGCTCGACCGCGGAGCACGGGTCACGTCGATCGACTTGAGCACGGCCGTCGAGGCGAACGCGGACAACTTCCCGCCTGACGAGCGGCATCGCATCGCGCAGGCGGACATCCTCGACCTCCCCTTCGCGCCCGGCCAGTACGACGTCGTCGTCGGCCTCGGCGTGGTCCAGCACACGCCGGATCCCGAGCGGACGGTCCGCGCGCTGGCGGCGATGGTGCGGCCGGGCGGCTTCCTCGTCGTGGACCACTACACGTACTCGATCTCGTGGTTCACGAAGACGGCGCCGCTCGTCCGGCAGGTGCTGAAGCGACTGTCGCCCGCGTCGGCGATGCGCTGGACGGAGCGCATCGTGGGCGCCTTCTGGCCCCTGCACCTGCGACTGCGCCGGAGCCGCCTCGCCACGATCGCGCTCACGCGCCTCTCGCCGGTGCTGTGCTACCTGCAGGTTCGGCCGGAACTGTCCGACGAGCACCAGCGGGAGTGGGCCGTGCTCGACACACACGACTCCCTCACGGACTGCTACAAGCACCTGCGCACGCGCGGCCAGATTCGCGGCCTGCTGGAGGCGCTGGGGTTCGAGGTGCTTCGGTGCGAGACGGGCGGCAACGGCGTCGAGGCGCTCGCGCGACGCCCCGCCGCGAAGGGCTGAGCGGCGCTTCGCGGGGGCCCCACGACGGCCATGCGCGTCCCATCGTGGTCGGCCAGGTGCCCCGTGCGAATGGCACGGGGCACGTTGCGGTCGTCCGACGTCGCGAACGGCGCGACTACTTCGGATAGATCGCCGACCCCACCACGAACGTCTCCTCCCCGCACGCCACCCGCCGCACGTACGTCCGCGTCCGCGCCGGCGTGTTGTCCCCCGGCCGGTACCACATGAGGCTCATCCAGGCGCGGCCTTCCTTCATCGCGACCTCGATCTCCTCCCGCACCACGAACCGCCCGTCGAGGTCCCGCAGCTCGAGCAGGTTCCTCCCCTCGAGGCTCGGCTGCGCGGGGTTCACGAGCTCCGTGCCGTCCACGCCCGTGACGAAGACGTAGGTGTCCATGAACACGAACGGCCCCGTCCTGTCGCGCAGCGCCGGGAATGCACCGCGCCCGCGCTCGGCGACGAGCGCCGCCGCGCGATCCACCACGTCCTCGATCAGCGTCTCGTCCATCGCCATGTTGTACACGCCGCAGCCGATGAGATGCTGCGTGCCTGACGGGAAGGTCACCCGCTTCACGAAGGTGGACTTCCACGCCGGATAGACGGTCCCGGGGAGCGGATACATGTAGTGGACCCAGCCCTCGCCGGACGGCTGCTTGCCGATGTCGACGATCATCCGGCCATACGGGCGCCCGATCAGGTCCCTGCGGCCGCTCGAGTCGAGTCCCTCGTTCTCCGGCTCCGTCGCGACGAAGGTGCGGATGCCGTCCATGGTGACGACGAAGAAGTAGACGTCGTCGTGGAACCACCGGGTCCCCTCCTTCCGGAACTCCGTGTAGGCTTGCTCGCCCTTCGTTTCGAACACGGCCGCGGCGTCGCGAACGAGGGCCATGAGCGCGGGCGCGGTCATGGTCGTTGCCGGCTTCGTCTCCGTCGGCGCGTCGGCGAGGTAGACGCCGCAGCCCACCACCATCAGGCGGTCGCCGAGCCACGCGGCGCTCAGGTACGTCGACTTCTGCGTCGCGACGCTCTCGCCCGGCTTCGGCCACATGTAATCGACCCACCCGGTGCCGCGGGTCTTCACGACGTCGACCATCTCGCGGTGCTTGTACTCGCCGTCGACGTCCTTCATGTCGAGGACGGAGCGGCCCTCGAGCGCCGGGAAGACGGGGTTCACGAGCTCGATGCCGTCGGTGCCGAAGACGAAGATGTAGGCGTCCTTCGCGCGGAACGGGCCGGTGGGATCGCGCAGCTCCGGGAAGGCGGCCTCGCCCTTCGCGTTCATCAGCGCGACGGCGTTGGTCACCATGTCGACGACGAAGGCGCGTTCCATCCGGTCGTTGTACACGCCGCAGCCGACGATGTAGTCCTCGCCGGAGGGCGCGTGCACGTGGCGGACGTAGCTGCTCTTCCAGCGGGGCAGGAGGCCGCCGGGCACCGGCCACTGATAGTGGTACCAGCCGTCGGCCTTCTCGGGGAACGCGGTCGCGGCGTCGATGAGGCCGTGGATGATCGGCTTGCCCCCGACGTCCTTCAGCTCCAGGACGTCGTGGCCCTCGAGCGCCGGGTCGGGGTGCACGAGCATGGTCCCGTCGGGGTCGAGGACGAACACGTACGTCTCGTCCCTGCGCCAGCGGCTGCCGGGGACGGACAGCTCGGCGAACGCCGTCTCGCCGCGATTGTGCACGAGCTCCGCCGCGTCGTTCACCAGCGCGACGAGGGCGCGGGTCTCGGGATGCTCGTACCGCTGCTCGAGACTCTCTTCGGGCGGCGCGTAGGGCGCCGCGGTGACGAGCAATGGAATCGTCATCTGCCACCTCCTGGGCCGGCGACGCCGCTCACCGCGCGCGGTTCGCGGTCTGTCGCTGCACGAAACCCGAACGCGTACCGCCAGCCGGTCACCGGCGACCGGCGGTAGAGCACCGTACGCGTGCTGCCGCGGAAGGCAGACGTGACGAAGCCCTCGGCGCTGGCGAGCGTTCGTCCCGTAGCATGGGGGGCCGGGGGTCAGCGGGCAGTCGGGGAAGGCGGGCGGAAGGTCGGGCGGGGTGAGTCAGGCGATCGCTGCGTCGCTCGAAGGTCGATGTGCGGCTCCGACGCCTCCTGCGGTCGACCTCCGTCCGGGTCGCCGGGAATACGTTGGCGCGAGGAAGCTCACGGGCGCAGGTGCGCCTCGGGTGAGTGCCGGCGGCCGGCGGCCGCCCACGGGTTGGGACGCTCGGGATCGAGATGGTCGTCCACCACGAGCGCTCGCGGCGGTTCGTCCGTCGATCGGGCGTATTCCGCGCGGATCTCCTCAGGCAGCGACCCGAGGGCGGATTCGAGGAGGCGAAGGTACGTCGCGCGGATCGCCGCCTGCCGCGCCGACGCCGGCCGCGACACGATGCGCTCGGGCCGACCGACGTACATCACCGCCTCGCCACCCTCGACGACGAGGTCTCGCAGGTCGCCGGTGATGCGGGTCCGATCGTAGATCCACTCGCGATCGTCCATCGCGTCGAGCTCGTCCTGCCTGACGACGAACACGACACAGTTCATGAGCGTGCCGGGGTCGCGGCGGACGTTCAGGTACACCACCTGCTCGGGGTACACGCGCCCGGCCGGGTCGTCGTAGTAGAACGCCCCATTGGGCATGGCGACGTCCCACGTCCGCCTCCATCCCGCGAGGTGGGCGATGACGAAGGGCCCGTCGTACTTGCGCCCCAGGGTCTGCTCGATGCTGGGTCGCGAGAAGAGCGAGCCGTATCCGACGACGGCGGTCTCGCCGTCATCCAGCCGCAGCGTCGCCCGGAGCATGTGGTGGTGTCGCGGACGCGTCCGTCCCGCTCCCCACGGTGGGTCGAGGCGCGACGTCCCAGGCCACGTCCACGACGCCCTCGGAGAGGTCGATCAGCTCCCACGTCCACACGCCGTCCGGCGTGTCGGGGAGGGGGGCCAGGATCTCGGCGAGGCGTCGTTCGCGGCGGCGGCACAGGTCGCCGTGCTCCACGTCCTCGCGATAGAAGTACAGGACGGGCGGCGTCGTGAGCTGGAAGGGCGGCGTCGCGTGCAGGTAGCGCTGAAGGTCCAGCGTGAGGCGGAAGCGCCCGTAGTGGCGGCGCTCGTTAGGCTTCCGGAGGTGGAAGTGCCAGTTGCGATTGCCCGGTCCGAAGCCGTCGTAGACCTCGACGCTCAGCGTGTAGCGGGGGGCCGGCGTCGCGAGCGCCCTGGGGCGGAAGCAGAACGGATACCGCAGCCCACCGAGCTGGTAGTCGCCGAGCTGCTGGCTGGAGGCTTCGTTCGGGTGGCTGGCGACCGCGTCGACGTAGCCGTTGGGGTTCAGTGTCCCGTAGCTGAGCGTGAACAGCTCGTCGCAGCGGTTCCGCTCGGTGAAGACGACCGATTGGTCGACGCGCCCGATGTTGTCCGTCCGGATCCGGCGCGGCGGGGTGAGCCTCGTCAGGTCGAAGACGCCGGGCGGTGGCACGGGCCGCGGCGCGATGGTCACCTCGTAGAGGGCGATGTCGAAGACGTTCCGATGCCCGAGGGGCTCGAGCAGCGCGTCACGCACGGCGCGATAACGGCGATCGCCGCGGCCGCCGGAGGGTTTCAGGACCGAGCTGTGATCGCCGGGAATGGCGAAGCCGCTCGTGAAGGCCCCTCGGGCGGACGGCTCGGGGACGATCTGGTCCATCTCCCCCCACAGCGCCTGGATGGCGACGGGACACTCCCGCGCCTTCGCGTCCCCGGCGCCGACGATGCGCTTCTGCACCTCGCGCATCAGCCGGGCGATGTCGCCGTTGAGCACGCGCAGCATGTACTCCTGGGAGTTCGGCAGGACGCGCGAGAACGCCTTCCGCACGCCGCTGAAGACCGACGACCCGAGGTTGGGCGTGGCGATGAGGAGAACCTCGCGCACGCGCGCGAGCGATTCGCCGCGGTCGTCCTCCAATCGATCGAGGAGGAAGCTCTGGATGACCAGCCCGCCCTGGCTGTGGCCCACGAGCGTGATGTCACGATAGCCGTCGCCGATCGAATCGAGCCAGTGTCCGAGTCCGCGCCCGACCTCGAAGATGTTGGGAAAGCGTCGAATGACCGGCATGCGCGCGATGCCGGTCGAGTACTCGAAGCACAGGAGCTCGAACGCGGGGGCGATCTCGGGATCATCGCGCAGCAGCGCGAGCATCGCGTCCCAGCAGCGCGCGGAGCTGTTGAAACCGTGCACGAACACCGCGAGGTGCTTGCGATCGGCGCGCATGGGCGCCAGGCCGCTCATCCCAACGGGGCCAGTCGCGAGCGACGACATGGGGCCTCCTGAAACGCACAGCCGCGCCCGATGTGCGCGGAAGGGTTCCTCGGCACCTGCACGACTTCATCGTCGCGCTGCATCGTACGTGCGCCCGCCGGCGGCCGTCAAGCCACCGGTGGCCGGAGAACGATCGTTATCGTCCGCGGGGTGGATGGAAGGCCGATCGAGCCATGCTCCCGCTGCGCTCCGGTCGCGTGGCGCCGCACTCCGGCCCGACGCACACACGAAAACGCCGCCGGGGCACGGAGCCCCGGCGGCGTTTCGCTGATCCGACGGTCGCCGACTCGTCGGGCGCTACCGCCCGACCCTCGGCGCCGAGGAGCTCGGATACGCCACGCCGAACGCGGGCGCCGTACCCGGCAGCGGGTTCCGCGTGAACAGCGAGCCGCTGGTCGACGGCGTGATGGTGAGCGTGTAGTTGCCCGTCGCGCCCTGCACGTTGTCGCCGGCGTAGACGTAGAACCACGCGTCGGCGCCGGTGTCGTTGGTGTAGGAGAGCGTGGTCGTCGTCCCGGTCGTCGTGCCGGTCGCCTTGTTGACGTTCGTGCTCCCCGTCTGCCAGAGGCTCAGGTACGGATCGAAGCCGTCGGTGGTCATCGTGACGGTCACCGTCACGCCGCTCGGGATCGGGAAGTTGAAGAAGTCGCCGTAGTAGCCGTTCCCGGCGCAGTCGGTCGTCGTCGTCGACTGGGTCGTGGTGATCGGCGGCACGATGAGGACGGTGACGCACCCGGGGATGTCTTCGGTCGAGCTGGCGCTGGCGAGGGTGTAGGAGCCGCTCGTGCCGCCGTTCGCCGAGGTGACCATCGCCTCGGAGGTGCCGGCGGGGGCCAGGAGGTAGAACGAGGTCTGGTTGGTGGTGCTGTTCCCGTTGTAGCCCCAGAAGGAGCCGGTGCTCCCCGGACCGCGGAAGTAGAGGGCGGTCTGGAAGTCGCCGTTCATGGTGAACTGCCGGGCGAGGTTGCCGGAGCTCGACGTCACCTCGGCGAGGTGATAGAGCCGGCTGCCCGCGCCGACGCAGTCGCCCGTCTGGAGCGCGTCGGAGACGCTGGCGTCGGCGCCGAGCGCATAACGATAGCAGCCGAGGGTGACGTTGGACGTCGCCTCGGTGAGGCCGGCGGCGGTGAAGTGCAGGGTGACGTCGCCGACGCTCCCGTTGAGCGCGCCGAGGGTGAGCCCGGTGAACGCGCCGACGCCGTTCGCGGTCGTGACGACGGTGTCTCCGGCGGCGATGGCGCCAGTGCCCTGGACGGTGAGCTTCACGGGGACGGCGGCGCTGGTCTGGTTGCCGGACGCGTCGACGATCCGGATCGTCGGCTGGGTGTCGAGCGCGACGAGGGTCTGCGCGACGTGCGACGGCACGGTGGTGAAGACGATCGCGGCCGGCGCTCCGGCGCCGAGGGAGATCGTCTGCGAGGCCACGGCGGGGATCGTCGGGCGGCCGGGCAGCGAGAAGCGCAGGGTGCGGTCGCCGACGGCGCCGGAGATGGCGAGGTTGGTGAAGGTCGCGACGCCGCCCACGGTCTGCACGGTGGTGGTGCCGCCGAGGGTGCCGCCGCCCGAGGCGATGGCGACGGTGACGTGGTCGGTGTCGGAGGGGACGAGCTGGCCGTTTGCGTCGCGCAGCTCGAGGACGGGCTGGGTCGTCAGCGGGGCGCCGGCGGTGGCGCCGGCGGGCTGGGAGCGAACGACGAGCGCGGCGACGGGGCCGGGGCCTTTCGGCGCGGAGGTGCTGTCGCCACCGCACGCCTGGAGCATGACGAGGGCAGCGCCCGCGGCGAGGGCGTACGCGGAGGCACGAAGGTGAGAGCGGGGAGAGAGCAGGTGCATGATCGGGTGGTGGAGGAGTCGATGGCGGGCGGCCTGGCGCCCCATGCGGGACGAACGAGCTCAGCCAGTGGTTTCAGGCAAACCCTGACAGGGTGTCTTCCGAAGTCGGATAGCTGCCCGCGCGACACGCGATAGAATCCTCCCGTCCGTTCGGCTCCCGACTTCAGCGGGCGATGGTGCCCGCGCCCCCCGCGCCCCGTCTTCGCTGCCATGCCGTTCCCCACTCGCGCTCGAACGCGTCCTGATGGGCGCGCCGGAGAACACGCCGCTCCGCGTCCAGCACATCGCCTTCGACCTCGTGCGCGCGCGCTGCGCCGATCACGGCATCCGCGAGGGTGACGAGCTGACCTGCATCGGCAGCACGATGGACCACCTGCTGGTGCAGCTGCCGACGCGGCGGCAGGTGTCGCTCGAGCGGGAGCTCGGGATGTTCATCGGGGTGGAGCCGATCGGACGCGCCGCCCGCGCGAGCTGAGGCCCCCGACTCGCTCGCGCACCCACCGCCGCACTCACATCAGCCCCGACCGACCATGGCCGCCACTCTGCACCCCGCCGCGCTCGACTCGACGATCGAGCGGACGAACAAACCCGGGCACCGCTCGCTCGATCGCACCGCGAGTGGCGCCACCGCCGTCGAGACGCCCGCGCCGGAGCGCGCGGTGCCCGTCGCGGCCGCGGCGCGCACGGAGCCCGACGACGCGACGCGCGCCCTCACCGCGATCCGCAGCGTCGTGCGCGCGCTGCACATCAACACGCGGACGATGGAGCTCCGCACCGGGATGAGCCTCGCCCAGGTGTTCGTGCTCCAGGAGCTCGCGCGCAGCCCGGTCCAGTCGCTGAACGACCTCGCGGTGCGGACGGCGACGCATCAGAGCTCGGTGTCGGTGGTCGTGCGCCGCCTGTCCGAGCGCGGGCTGCTGTCGCGCAAGGCGAGCGCGGGCGACCACCGGCGCATCGAGATCGCGATCACGGACGCGGGGCGCGAGGTGCTCTCGCGCACGCCGACGACCGTGCAGTCGCAGCTCATCGGCGCGCTGGCGAAGCTGGAGGACGAGCGCCGCCGCACGCTGGCCGAGCTGCTCGAGGAGTGGCTGTCGACGGCGGAGATCGATCTCGCCGAGCCGGCGATGTTCGGCGAGGAGAACGGCGCGGACCACTGACGCCGCGGGGTGGGGGGGGGGGGGGGCCCGCCCCCCCCCCCCCCCCCCCCACCCCCGGGGGGGGGGCGGGAGGTGGCGCCCCCCCCCCCCCCCGGGCCCCAGGGAGGCTGGGCGGCCGC
>CAMLIT010000144.1 GCA_946480295.1 uncultured Gemmatimonadota bacterium | reverse complement strand
GCGCAACAGCAAGGTTGCATTTCTCCGCGCGCCAGGCTATCCTCCTCCGCAACCAGGAGGTTGCATATGTCCACCACCACCGGATCCCCCACGTCCGCCGTCCCCGACCACATCCAGAAGCAGATCCTCCTCCGGGCTCCGCATGAACGCGTCTGGCGGGCGCTCACCGACAGCCGCGAGTTCGGCGTCTGGTTCGGCATGCGTTTCACCGAGCCCTTCCGGCCGGGCGCTCGCCTGAAGGCGTCTATCGTCCCGACCGAGGTCGACGAGGAGACCGCGCGCCTCCAGAAGCCGTACGAGGGCACCGTCGGCGAGTTCGTCATCGAGCGGATCGAGCCGCAGCGCCTCTTCTCGTACCGCTGGCACCCCGGCGCCGTGGACCCCGCGTACGACTACTCGCAGGAGCCGATGACGCTCGTCGAGTTCGTGCTCGAGGACGTCGAGGGCGGGGTGATGCTCACCGTCACCGAATCGGGCTTCGACCGGATCCCGCTCGCCCGGCGCGCCGCCGTGTTCGCCGGCAACGAGCAGGGGTGGGGGCTGGTGATCCACCTGGTCGAGAAGTACCTCCAGCAGCGAGGCTAGCGTGGCGACGGCGACGCGGTCGCGCTTCACGCGCTCGGCGCCGATCTTCGCCGCCCTGGGCGACGAGACGCGCCTCCGCCTGGTGGCGCGGCTCTGCGAGGAGGGGCCGATGTCGATCACCGCGCTCGCCGCGGGGACCGAGGTGACGCGCCAGGCCGTCACCAAGCACCTGAACCGGATGCGCGATGCCGGCGTGCTCCGGGTGACGAAGCAGGGGCGCGAGAGCGTCTGGGAGCTCGAGCCCCAGAGCCTCGAGGAGGCGCGCGCGGCGCTCCGCGCCATCTCCGACCAGTGGGACGCGGCCCTCGGCCGCCTGAAGCGGTTCGTGGAGGGCTGAGCCGCTCCGGTCCGGCGCGAGCGCGCGGCCTCTCGCGCCGGACCGGAATTGGTGCTAGCGTGGCGGACGACCCGAAATCACGGCCGAGCTCCCCGGAGGTCCCGTGACCGTTCCGTCCGCCGACGCGCGCGCCTTCCTCGACGCCCGCGACCAGCTCCTCGCCCACCGCACCGACTATGCGGAGGCGTACCGCGGCTTCCGGCCGCCGCGGCTCGAGCGCTTCAACTGGGCGCTCGACTACTTCGACCACATCGCGCGCGGCAACGACCGCACGGCGCTCTTCATCGTCCGCGACGACGGCACGGAGCGTCGCTTCTCCTTCGCCGAGCTCGCGGAGCGCAGCGACCGCATCGCCAACGCGCTCCGGCAGCTCGGTGCCAGACGAGGCGACCGCCTCCTCCTCATGCTTCCCAACGTGGCGCAGACCTGGGAGGCGCTGCTCGCGTGCATGAAGCTGGGCGTCGTCGTCGTGCCGGCCACGCCGCAGCTCACGCCGGCCGACCTCGCCGACCGCTTCGAGCGCGGCGGCGTGCGGCACGTGATCGCCGAAGGGGAGGGGGTGCTCAAGTTCGCCGACCTGCCGGGCGACTACACGCGGCTCGTCGTCGGCTCCGACTACCCGGGGTGGACGCGCTTCGAGACAATGCTGGAGGCTTCGGACGACTTCGTCCCCGACGGCGAGACGCGCGCCTCGGATCCGCTGCTGCTCTACTTCACCTCGGGCACGACGGCGAAGCCCAAGCTCGTCCTGCACACCCACGCGAGCTACCCGGTGGGGCACCTGTCGACGATGTACTGGATCGGCCTGCGCGAGGGCGACGTGCACTGGAACATCAGCTCGCCGGGGTGGGCGAAGCACGCCTGGAGCAGCGTCTTCGCGCCATGGAACGCGGGGGCGACGATCTTCGTGTACGACTACCTCCGCTTCGATGCCAAACGAGTGCTGGAGGCGATCGTGCGCCACCGCGTGACGACGCTCTGCGCCCCGCCCACCGTCTGGCGCATGCTCGTCAACGAGGACCTGCGCGCGTACGACGTCGTGCTGCGGGAGGTCGTCGGGGCGGGGGAGCCGCTCAACCCGGAGGTGATCGAGCGGGTGCAGCAGGCGTGGGGGCTGACGATCCGCGACGGCTACGGCCAGACGGAGACGACGGCGCAGGTGGGGAACTCGCCCGGCCAGCCGGTGCGCCCCGGCTCGATGGGGCGCCCGCTCCCCGGCTATCGCGTCGTCCTCCTCGGTCCCGACGGCACGGAGTGCGACGAGGGGGAGATCGCGCTCCCGCTGGCGGGTCCGCTCGGGCGGCCGTTCGGGCTGATGGCGGGCTACCTCGACGAGACCGATCATGCCGCGGGGGCGATGGCCGGCGGCTACTACCACACGGGCGACGTCGCCCAGCGCGACGCCGACGGATACATCACCTACGTCGGCCGTGCCGACGACGTGTTCAAGAGCTCCGACTACCGCATCAGCCCCTTCGAGCTGGAGAGCGCGCTGATCGAGCATCCCCTCGTCGCCGAGGCCGCGGTGGTGCCGAGTCCCGACCCGATGCGGCTGTCCGTTCCCAAGGCGTATCTCGTGCTGCGCGGCGGCACCGCGCCGTCGCGCGAGTGCGCGCTGGACATCTTCCGCTTCGTGCGCGAGCGGCTGCCCGGGTACAAGCGCATCCGGCGGCTCGAGTTCGCCGAGCTGCCGAAGACCATCTCGGGGAAGATCCGGCGCGTGGAGCTCCGGGCGCAGGAGCAGCGCCGGTACGCCGCGATGGAGCGCGGGCCGGCCGAGTTCCGGGAGGAGGACTTCCCGGAGCTGCGCGACACCAGCCGGGCGGTGCCGGCGCGCGCGCCGTGAGTCCCCGCCGGCGCGGTGGACCGTCCCGCCGCGCTGGCGCATCGCCACCGTATCACCCGTCTCTCGATGCATCTGCCGACGCGGCCGATCCTGCTCGTCATGCTCTGCGCGGTCTGCGGCGCCCCCGAAGCCGTGGCGCGTCACGAGCCTCCGCCCGGCGCGACCGGCCACGACTGGCCGATGTTCGGCGGCGACGCCACGCACGCGTCGGCGTCGGACGCGCCGACGGGGATCACCGCCGCGAACGTCGCGTCGCTGCGCCTCCAGCGCGTGCCGATCGACGGCACGGTCGACGCCTCGCCGATCTACCTGCACGGCGTGCAGGTGCACGGCGTCCCGCGCGACGTCTTCCTCGTCACCACCACCTACGGCCGGACGCTCGCGATCGACGCGGACAGCGGCGCCGTCCTCTGGCGCTTCACGCCGTCGACCTACGCGAGCGTCGCGGGGACGGCCCAGATCACGAACGCCACGCCCGCCGCCGACGCCGATCGCACTCACGTCTACGCGGCCTCGCCCGACGGCCGCGTGCAGAAGCTCGCCGTCGCCGACGGCCGCGTGGTCTGGAGCACCGCCGTCACGAAGCTGCCCGGCGTGGAGAAGATCACGGCGCCGCTGACGTACTTCCGGGGGCGCGTGATCGTGGTGACGGGGGGATACGTCGGCGACGCGCCCCCCTACCAGGGGCACGTGGCGGTGCTCGACGCGGGCACCGGCGCCGTGCTGCACGTCTGGAACTCGTTATGCAGCGACCGCGCCGGGCTGCTCGATCCATTCTCGTGCGCGCAGACCCGCTCCGCGATCTGGGGGCGCGCCGGCGCGGTGATCGACACGACGACGGGGAACATCCTCGTCGCCACCGGCAACGGGCCGTGGGACGGCCGGACGTCGTGGGGCGACGCGGTGCTGGAGCTCGATCCGGACGCCACCCGCCTCCTCGCCAACTACACCCCGAGCGACACCCGGGAGCTGGACGCGAGCGACGCCGACATTGGCTCGACGTCGCCGGCGCTCCTCGACGCCACGCACGTCCTCCAGGGCGGAAAGGACGGCCAGCTCCGCCTCGTCGACCTGGCGCAGGCGGCGGGAAGCGCGCCGCATCTCGGCGGCGAGGTGCAGAGCGTGGCGACGCCGGGGGGCGGAGCGATGTTCACGGCGATCGCCGTCGCGCGCGCGGGAGGCGCCACGCGGGCCTATGTCGCCACGGGCGCCGGCACCGCGGCGTGGACGTATCAGGGAGGGCGCCTCGTCCCGGCGTGGAGCAACGGGAACGCGGGGACGAGTCCCGTCCTCGCGGGCCAGCTCCTGTTCGTCTACGATCCCGGCGGCTCGCTGCGGGTGTACGATCCGGCGAGCGGCCACGAGCTGGCGCGGCTGCCGTGCGGCGGCGGGCACTGGAACAGCCCGGTCGTCGCCGACGGACGGATCGCCCTTCCCGAGGGGAGCGCGAACGGCCACGACACGTCGGGCATCCTCGACATCTGGCGCACGCCGTCGGCGGCGACGCCGTGATCTCCGTGCACCTGACGGCGCCGGGGCTACGCCGAACGCGGCGCCTGCCTGACGCTGGCGGACGGACGCCCCGCTAGATTGTCATGCGTCAGGGCCGCTCCGCCCACAGGAGGGCACCATGTCGGATACCGCGCGACCTGGCCGGAATCCAGGAATCGAGAGCTCGCGCCGTGTCGCGCACGAGACGCCGGGCATCCACACCGACCTGGTCGCGCTCGCCGCGTCCGCCGGAGGCATCCAGGCCATCTCGCGGATCCTCTCGGCGCTGCCGGCCACCTTTCCGGCGGCGATCGCCGTCGTCCTGCACCGCAGTCCCGGCTCGCCCGAGGTGCTGCCGCGCATCCTCGGCCGCGAGACCGCGCTGCGGGTGAAGCTCGCCGAGGAGGGCGAGTCGCTGTGCGCCGGTACGGTCTATGTCGCGCCCTCCGACCGGCACCTCACCGTGGACCGCGACCGCGTCCTCCACCTCGGCGACGGCCGGCGCATCAAGTTCCTGCGATCGTCGGCGAACCCCCTGCTCGATTCGGCCGCCGCGTCGCTCGGCGGCCGCCTCATCGCCGTCGTGCTCACCGGGTCCGGGAGCAACGGCACCGACGGCGTGCAGGCGGTCAAGGCCACGGGCGGCATCGTCATCGCGCAGGACCCGGCGACCGCCACGCAGGGCGGCATGCCGCGCGCGGCGATCGAGACCGGCGCGGTAGACTACGTGCTGCCGCTCGCCGACATCGCGCCGGCGCTCGTGCAGCTCACCGCTACGCCCTGAGCGGCGGCGCGCTCACGCCGCGAAGTACGCCTCGTCGATCCATTGCGCGGTCTCGCGGCCGATGCTGGCGAGCAGCTCCGGCGCGCCCGCCGCTTCGGCGGTCTCGCGCATCGCCGCGTTGAGCAGATCCAGGGCGCGATCGCGCGGGAGCCCGCCGTCGCGCAGGCCGCCCACGTAATGCATGACGGCGGTGCGGAGCTGATCGCGGCTCGCTCGCGCCTCGTCGAGGAGGAGGTCGCGCTCGTCGCGCAGCCGGCGATTCTCCTGGCGGAGCGTCTCGGCGGCGGTGTTGAGCCGCTGCGCCCGCGCCACGGCGCGCAACGCCGTCACGATCTCGTCGGGCGGAGCGCTGGCGATGGACCACGGGCGCTTGCCCACGCGCGCCAGCGCCTCGGCGAGCACCGAGGCGAGGAGCTTCGGTCCGTTCGGCAGCGCGAAGTGGCAGGCGCCGTGCGATTCCGCGTACGCCTGCAGCTCTCCCGGGCTCAGCGTGCCGCCGCAGTACACGAGCGCCACCGACCCGCTCTCGCGGGCCACCCGCTCACACGCGCCGCTCATCGCCGCCGGGTGCAGGACGTCGGCGAGCAGCACGTCGATGTCACGGCTGCGCACGGCGTCCATCGCGCTCTCGTCGTCGCGCAGGAACACGGGATGATAGCCGGCGAAGACGACGAGATCCGCCAGCAGGGCTTCTATCTCGGGACTTTCCGCGAGAACGAGAACGGTCGTCACGTCGGAAACCTGCACTCCGCCTCGCGGCGGCCGAATTCGCGGGGAAAGGAGCGCGCGTTCACTCCGCGCGCGAATCCATCGGCTCGAGATGCCAGTACAGTGCCGACCCGAATCGCGGGTCGGCGACGATGCTCACGCCGGCCCGCACCTGCACCGGCATGTCGCGATGGCGCTGGATCGTGAAGCGCCAGTCCGTGGTCCCGCGTGCGAGGGCGATGCGCCCGAGCGCGTGGCGGAACGCGGCGCGCTCCTCGGCGGGCACCAGCGCCGCGAGCGGCTTGCGCTCGAGGTAGTACGCATCCCGGCCGAAGAGCGTGGCGGCCGCGCGGTTCACCTCGTGAATGCTGCCGACGGGATCCGTCAGCAGCAGCGCGGTCGGCGCGTTCTCGAACAGCATCCGGAACCGGTCGCGCTCGCCGGAAAGCCCGGCGCGAGTCGACTCGAACGCCTCGTGCTGCCGCATCAGCTCTTCCTCGGCGACCTTGAGCTCCTCCAGCGACGCGAGCAGCATCGCCGAGAGCGGACGCGGCGCGTCGTCCCCGGTCTCGGGCGCCCACGAGTCAGGGCCCTGTGTGAGCACCCGGGCGGCGTGCCCCAGCATCCGCTGTCGCTGCGCCGAGAACGTCGTCAGGAAATCGAGGGCCGGGTCGTTCGTGGAGTCTTCCATCGGGGGTGCGGGACGGGAGATGAGCGATCGAGCGGCGACGTACGATGTCGACGGGATGCTGGCGTCGCAAGAGATCGAGCGCGCCATGCGCTTCGGCATCTCGGGCGACCCGGCCGGACGTGCTTCCCTGGCTGTCATCCTGCACGTTGCATTCCCTCTGGTCCACCCCGTGCTTGCAGACCGACGGTCCGCGGCACATGATGGCGTGTCCACAAACATCGGGAGCGCGACACTTCCGTCACACGCCATCCCGCCAGGAGCCAGGCAGCAGCCGTGAGCGATCTCGACCCGGAAGCGCGAGGACACGCCGAAATCGTCATCTGGTCCGATCGCGTCCGGCAGGCGCGACGGATCAGGGACGCGCGCCCACACACGGCCGACGACCTGCTCGACGCCGCCTTCGAGGAGCTGAGTGTCGCCGAGGAGGAGCTCAGGGTCCAGGAGCAGCAGCTCGTCGACGTGAACGCCATGCTGGAGGCGGAGCGTCGGCGCTACCAGACGCTCTTCGAGCAGGCACCGGTACCCTACCTGGTCACCGACTCCGAGGGAATCATCCGCGACGCGAACCGCGCGGCCGCCGACCTGCTCGGCATCGCGTCGCCGCACGTCCGAGGGAAGCCGCTCGCCGCCTACATCGCTCCGTCGGCGCGACGTGCCTTCCGAACGGAGGTGTTCCGGCTGGCCGAGGCTGGCACGGATGCGTCGACGGTGCTCCTCATGATGCCGCGCCGGGGCGACATGCGCACCGTGAGCGCGACGATCGGCGTGGCCCGGGGGCCGGGCGGCGCTGTGGAGCTCCGCTGGCTGCTCGTGGATGAGACCGCGCGCCGCCGTCTCGAGCGCGACATGGCCGAGCAGAACGCGGAGCTCGAAGCTCGCGTGGCGGAGCGCACGGCCGAGCTGGCGCGGCTGGCCGCGGAACGCGAGGAGCTGCTCCAGCTCGCCGAGCAGGCGCGGCGCGCGGCGGTGCAGGCCGACCGCGCGAAGACCGAGCTCCTCATGACCGTGAGCCACGAACTGCGCACACCGCTCACCGCGATCGGCGGCTACGCGGAGATCCTGCTGTCGGGGGTGCGCGGCGGCCTGGACGAGCGCCAGCGGGCGGACCTGGAGCGCGTGCGTCGCGCGCAGTCGCACGCCTCGCAGGTGCTCGACGACCTCCTCGTCTATTTCCGCGTGCGCGGCGGCCGGCTCATCGTCGAGCCGGCCGACGTCGTCGTGGCGGAGGTCCTGGCCAGCGCCACGCCGATGGTCCAGCCGCAGGCGGACGCTCGCGGCATCGCCATTCGCACGGCTGGATGCGACCCGGCACTGCTCGTTCGCGCCGATCCGGAGCGCCTGCTCCAGATCGTCGTCAACCTGCTCGCGAACGCGGTGAAGTACACCGGCGCCGGCGGCGAGGTCGAGCTGAGCTGGCGCGCGAACGGGGGGCACGTGCTGATCGACGTGCGCGACGACGGGATCGGCATCCCCGGCGAGCAGCTCGCCACGCTCTTCGAGCCGTTCGTGCAGCTCGACACCGGGGCGCGCCCGGACGGCTTCGGCCTCGGCCTGGCGATCAGCCGCGAGCTCGCCCGGGCCATGGGCGGCGACCTCACCGCCGCGAGTGCGCCGGGCTCGGGCTCGACGTTCACCGTCCGTCTGCCACTTCCCTGAGCGACCAACGCGGGCTGCCGCGTCGGACGTCGCGGCCCAGCACGTGAATTGCCGTCGTGGGAACGCGCTGTTGCCCGCGCGGCGGCGCCATCCGTCCACGCTCGACCTTCACTCCGGCAGCGGGTCATCGTGAGCGCAGGACATTCGATCATCGTGATCGGCGCATCCGCCGGCGGCGTGGAGGCCCTGACCTTCCTCCTGCGGCAGCTGCCGAAAGACATCCCCGCGTCGTTGTTCATCACGGTGCACTTTCCGGCGGACGCGGAGAGCGTGCTGGCCCGCATTCTCGACCGCGTCGCCGCGTTGTCCGTCCATGCGGCCGTCGATGGCGAGCCGATCGTGCCGGGGCACGTGTACGTGGCGCCCCCGGACCGGCACCTGCTCGTCATCCCGGGCGAGATTCGCCTGGCGCGCGGTCCGATGGAGAACGGCAAGCGACCCGCGATCGATCCGATGTTCCGCAGCGCGGCGGTGGCGTACGGCCGGCGCGTGGTCGGCGTCGTGCTCACCGGCAACCTCGACGACGGCACGGCCGGCCTGCTGGCGATCAAACGGCGCGGGGGCATCGCCGTCGTGCAGGACCCCGCGGATGCGATGTTTCCCTCGATGCCGGCGAGCGCCGTCCGGCACGTGGACCTGGATCACGTCGTTCCGCTCGACGAGATGGCGGCCCTGCTGTACCGGCTGGCGACCGAGCCGCCGCCGGTCGCCGCCGTGGGAGGTCAGCCGATGGACGATGCCCGTCGCGAAACCGAGTATTCGGCGTTCGATCTCGAGGTCATCGAAGATCCGAGTCAGCACCCGGGCGAGCCCTCGCCCTTCGCCTGTCCCGACTGCGGCGGAGTGCTCTGGCAGCTCCGCGACGGGGACACGGTGCGCTACCGCTGTCGGGTGGGGCACGGGTGGACGAGCGAGGCGCTGCTGGCGCAGCAGGAGAACACGCTCGAGTCGGCACTCTGGGCGGCGCTGCGCGCGCTGGAAGAGACCGCGAGCCTGAACGACAAGCTCGCGGCGCGCATCGCCGCGCAGGGGAGCGTGCGCCTGCGAGAGCGCTTCCTGGCGAAGGCGCGGGCGGCGCGGGAGCGCGCGGCGGCGGTGCGTCGGCTGCTCATGGAGCCGCGGCCGTCCGCGGAGGGACAGAGCACTGAAGCGGCCGAGGAGCCTATCCCGACGGACGAGGAGACCACGCGTGAGCCGCGCCGCCGCGCCGGGGGACGTGGTCGGCGCTGATCGGAATACCCCACTGGCGCGTTGATCGGCGGCGATCCAGAATACGTTTGTGATGCCGCCACGAGCCCGACCCACACCATCCGAGAAGCAGGTCGCGGCCGACGCGCGCGATCTCGAGACACTGCTCGAGTACCTGAAGCGCAATCGCAGCTTCGACTTCACCGGCTACAAGCGCCCGAGCCTCGCCCGTCGCATCGAGAAGCGGATGCAGGGGGTGGGAGTCCACCGCTACGGCGACTACGTGGACTACCTCGAGGTGCACCCCGAGGAGTTCTCGGCGCTCTTCAACA
>CAMLIT010000143.1 GCA_946480295.1 uncultured Gemmatimonadota bacterium | reverse complement strand
GCTTCCCGCACTACCTGAAGACGTACGGCTTCCACGGCATCCACGGCCGCGCGCTCCCGGTGGCGACGGGGATCCGGCTCACGCGGCCGGACCTCGAGATGTTCGTCGTGATGGGCGACGGCGACTGCACGTCGATCGGCGCCGGCCACTGGCTGCACGCGCTGCGCTACAACATGAAGATGGTCGTGATGATGCTGGACAACAGCATCTACGGCCTGACGAAGAAGCAGACGTCGCCGACGACGCCGCAGGGCGTGAAGACGAACACGCAGCCGTACGGGAGCTACCTGCCGCCGCTGAACCCGCTCGCCGTGGCGCTCGGCGCGACGAACGCCTCGTTCATCGCGCAGACCGCGGAATGGATCCCGGCGCACCTGTACGCCACGCTGACGGCGGCGCGCCGGCACAACGGCTTCGCCTTCGTGCGCGTGCTGCAGCGCTGCCCGGTGTACATGCCGGACCTGTACCAGAAGGTGGTGCGCGACCCGAGCTCGATCGAGATGCTCGTGCACGACGACGGCGTCCTCGTGCCGGAGCTCGACGCGATATACAAGCATCACCGCGTGCACGATCCGCGCGACCTGAGCGGCGCGCGGGACCTGGCCGAGCCGGGCGAGCGGATCCGCCTCGGGATCTTCTTCCGCGACGAGAGCCGTCCGCGCTACGAGGAGCTGCGGCATCCGCAGCCGGTCACCGCCGAGGAACGGATCGCCCTTCTCAACGCGGAGCTCGACAAGTATGCAGTCTGACGAACGGATCGCCCTCGCCCTGCGCGCGCTGGCGCACCCGATCGCGGCGTACCGCGCGGCGATCGTCACGGTGACGGAGCGGGCGCGCGGCTACCTGGCCGTCGGGGGCGGCGCCGAGCGCACGCGGCTGGAGCTCGGCCGCTTCGCCGAAGGCCGCGTCGACGCGGAGCGCTTCGCGAAGCTCTTTCATCGCGGCGGGGATCTGGACGCGATGGCCGAGCGCGGGCTGCGGCGCGCGCTGGACGTGCTTCGCGAGATCGCCGAGGATGGCGACGACATCTTCGTCGCCAACGTGCCCGCCGGCGGCAGGATGCCGCGCATCGTGGCGAACAAGCTCGCGCGGCTCGGCCGCGCGTTCGGCGCGGCGCGCATCGTCGAGCTGGCGCGGAGCGGCGCGTATCGCCCCGCGGAGCACGACGAATGGCTGGAGGAGTTCGCGTTCGACGACTGGAACCGCACGGAGCGGCGCCTCGCGCCGCCGGTGATCGTCTCGGTGGACGGCGCCGACCTGCGGGTGGGCGCGCTCGCCGAATTCACCGACGGCGCGGAGAAGATCGTCGTGCTCGTGCGTGGCGCCTGCGCGCCCGCGCCCCTCGAGCGGCTGATCACCCCGGGCACGTTCGTCATGCAGACGGCCGATGCCGCGCAGCTCGCGCGCGTGGCGGTGGTGGACGGGCCGGCGGTCGTCGCGCTCGTCCCGAAGGAGGCGGCCGCCTTCGTGCACGACCCGGCGGGAGGCGATGCCCCCTGGCAGCGCCTGACGATCGCGGCGATCCCGGAGAAGCCGCCCGCGCACGCGCTCGGCGCGCTGAGCGCGTGGGAGCAGGGGGAGGAGCTCAAGCAGCTCCTCGCGATGGCGCAGCGGCCGGCGGAGGCGGCGATCGTCGGGAACGGCGCCGCGGCGGCAGATCCGGTCGAGCTGCTCGCGTCGTGGCTGCTGGAGCGGGCGAACCTGGGCAGCGCGAGCTGAGGGCGCAACGATGAGTGCCGTCCTCGTATCCGTCCTGATCCTCGGCGGCGTGGGGCTCGTCTTCGCGACGCTGATCACGCTCGCCAACAAGAAGCTGAAGGTCTGGGAGGATCCGCGCATCGACGTCGTCGCCGGCATGCTGCCGGGCGCGAATTGCGGCGCGTGCGGGATGCCCGGTTGCCGCGGCTTCGCCGAGAAGGCGGTCGCCGGCGAGATGAAGCCGGGGCAGTGCAACGTGCTCGATGCCGGCGGCGCCGCGGCGATCGCCGAGTTCCTCGGCGTGGACGCGGGCGAGTCGGTGAAGAAGGTGGCGCGGCTGCTCTGCGCCGGCGACTCCTACGTGGCGGTGAAGCAGGCCGAGTACCGCGGGCTCCAGACCTGCGCGGCGGCGGCCACGGTGGCCGGCGGCGGCAAGGGGTGCGCGTGGGGGTGCCTCGGCCTCGGCGACTGCGCGGTGTCGTGCAACTTCGGCGCGATCACGATGAGCGAGAGCGGGCTCCCGCTGGTGGATCCCGCGCTGTGCACGGCGTGCGGCGACTGCGTCGACGCGTGCCCGAAGGGGCTGTTCACGATCATGACGGTCGACCAGAAGCTGATCGTGCAGTGCCGGAGCCTCCTCGAGGGCGACGAGGCCGAAGCGCTATGCCGGGTGGCGTGCACCGCGTGCGGCAAGTGCGCGCTCGATGCCGCGCCCGGGTTGATCAGCATCCAGCACGGGCTGGCCGTGGTCGACTACTCGAAGAACGACCTCGCTACCCCCGACGCGATCCGTCGTTGTCCGACGGGGGCGATCGCGTGGGTCGAGGGGCGGCAGTTCGCAGACAAACCCGCTCTCACGGAGAGCTTGCGCGCATGAAGATGTGGAACAGGAAGCCAGCGCCGGAGCCGCAGGCGGGGGCGCCGCCCTACCCGGGCATCGAGACGGCGCTCGACGGCAGCGCCGCGGTCGTGGCGATGGAGACCGCCGCGAGCGAGGCGGCGGGCGCCTACCCGATCACCCCGTCGACGCAGATGGGCGAGGGCTGGGCCCAGGCGGTCGCCGAGGGGAAGCGGAACGTGAACGGGCGCCGGCTGCTCTTCTTCGAGCCGGAGGGCGAGCACGCCGCCGCCGCGGTCACCGCCGGGATGAGCATGACGGGGCTCCGGTCCGCGAACTTCTCCAGCGGGCAAGGGATCGTGTACATGCACGAGTCGCTGTACGCGGCGGTGGGCAAGCGGCTCACGTACGTGCTGAACATCGCCGCGCGCGCGATCACGAAGCACTCGCTCAACGTGCACGCCGGCCACGACGACTACCACGCCGTCGACGACACCGGCTTCTTCCAGCTGTTCGCGAAGGACGTGCAGGAGGTCGCCGACCTGAACCTGATCGCGCACCGCATCGCCGAGCTATCGCTGAACCCGGGGATCTGCGCGCAGGACGGCTTCCTCACGAGCCACGTCATCGAGACGATCCGGCTCCCCGAGCGGGAGCTGGTGAAGGCGTTCCTCGGCGATCCGGCGGAGCTGATCGAGTCGCCGACGCCGGCGCAGCGGCTGGTGTTCGGCGACGCGCGCCGCCGCATCCCGGAGCTGTTCGACCTCGACTACCCGGCGATGCTGGGCGTCGTGCAGAACCAGGACAGCTACGCGCAGGGGATCGCGGCGCAGCGCCCCTTCTACTTCGACCACGTCGCCGAGCTGGCGGACCGCGCCTTCGCCGAATACGCCGCGCTCAGCGGGCGTCGTTATGCGCGCGCCTCCGGCTACCTGCTGGAGGACGCGGAGTACGTCGTCGCCGGCCAGGGCTCGGTGGTGAGCAACGCCGAGGCGGTCGCCGACCACCTCCGGGCGAAGGGGTTCCGGGTGGGCGTGTTGAACCTAACGATGTTCCGCCCCTTCCCGGCGGACCTCGTCACGCGCTTCCTCGCCGGCAAGAAGGGCGTGGTGGTGCTCGAGCGCACGGACCAGCCGCTCGCCGTCGACCTGCCGCTCCTGCGCGAGATCCGCGCGGCGATGGGGAAGGCGATGGAGAACGGCCGCGCGCCGGCGACGAACGGCGGCCTGCCGTACGCGGGCGTGATGGCGCTCCAGGCGAGCCAGGTCCCCGACTTCTATTCGGGGTGCTTCGGGCTCGGCAGCCGCGACCTCCAGCCGGGCGACATCATCGCCGCGGTGGAGAACATGTTCCCGGCGGGCGCGCACCGGCGCCAGTTCTATCTCGGCGTGGACTTCATCCGCCCGGGGACGAAGCTGCCGAAGCTCCAGATCTGGCAGGAGAAGCTGCTCGACGCGTACCCGAAGCTCCCCGGGCTCTCGCTGACGTCGGCGGGGGACGTGAACCTGCTGCCCGAGACGTCGCTCTCGCTGCGCATCCACTCCGTCGGCGGGTGGGGCGCGATCACGATGGGGAAGAACCTCGCGTCCACCGTCTTCGAGCTGCTCGGGATGCGCATCAAGGCAAACCCGAAGTACGGCTCGGAGAAGAAGGGGCAGCCGACGACGTTCTACGCGAGCTTCGCGCACGACGCGCTGAAGCTGAACTGCGAGCTGCGCCACGTGGACGTGGTGCTCTCGCCCGACCCGAACGTCTTCCGCCACTCGAACCCGCTCGCCGGGCTGCCGGAGGGGGGCGTGTTCGTCATCCAGTCCGAGCTCGCGCCGGAGGCGTTCTGGCAGGCGCTGCCGGCGTGGGCGCGGCGCGAGATCCAGGCGAAGAAGATCCACGTCCACATCCTCGACGCGTTCGCCATCGCGGCGGCGGAAGCCTCCGACGTCGAGCTGCGCTTCCGCATGCAGGGCGCGGCGTTCATGGGCGCGTTCTTCGCCGTCTCGCCGCTGCTGCAGCGCGAGGGCGTGGCGGAGGAGAAGCTCTTCGCCGGCATCCGCAAGCAGCTCGAGAAGAAGTTCGCGCGCTTCGGCGCCCGCGTCGTCGAGGACAACGTGCGGGTGATCCGGCGCGGCTTCGAGGAAGTGAAGGCGGTGGACCACGCCGGGCTGCCCGCCGACGGCAGCGATGCGGGGGTCGTCCCATCCATCCCGGCGCTCCTCGACAACCCCGAAGCGCAGGACGGCCTCGGCAACCCGGGGCGTTTCTGGGAGCAGGTCTGCTACCTGACGAAGACGGGGAGCGACGGCATCGCCGACCCGTACGCGGCGATGAGCGCGATGCCCGCCGTCACCGGCGTGGTGCGCGACATGACCGACGTCCGGCTCGAGGTGCCGCACTTCATCGCGGAGAAGTGCACCGGCTGCGCGCAGTGCTGGACGCAGTGTCCGGACGCGGCGATCCCCGGGTTGGTGACGGAGATCGACCAGCTCATCGAGGTCGCGATCGGCGTGGCCGGCGAGAGGGAGCCGGTGGATCGCGTGAAGCAGATCTCGAGACACCTCGCGAAGGAGACGCGCCGGATCGTGAAGGGGGAGAAGTTCGCCAGCATCACGGCGGTGCTCGCCCAGGCGTACGACGCGGTGGTGCCGAAGCTCGGGTGGGACGACGAGCGGCGCGGCGCGCTGGAGACGCAGTTCGCGTCGGTGCAGCGCGTCCTCGAGGGATTTCCGGTCACGCGCACCGCGCCCTACTTCGACGCGCCGGAGGCGAAAGCCGCGGGGAGCGGCGCCTTCCTGTCGATCACGATCAACCCCGAGGCGTGCAAGGGGTGCAATCTCTGCGTCGCGGTCTGCCCGGACGGGGCGCTGGAGACCGTGCCGCAGGACGCGAGCCTCGTCCAGATGATGCGGCGCAACTGGGCGCTCTGGCAGAAGCTGCCGGACACGCCGGACCGCTTCGTCAACGTCTCGAACATCGACGAGGGCGTGGGCGTGCTCCCGTCGCTGCTGCTGAAGAAGGAGACCTACCGCTCGATGGTGGGCGGCGACGGCGCGTGCATGGGGTGCGGCGAGAAGACCAGCGTCCACCTCGTGGTGTCGGCGATCAACGCGCTGATGCGGCCGCGGGTGAAGATGCACCTCGACCACCTCGCGGAGCTGATCGCGAAGCTCGATGCGGAGGCGCGGCAGCTCCTCGCTGCCGACGCGGACCTGGACCTCGCCGCGGCGGCCACCGACAGCGTCGCCGTGCCGGTCGCCGCGGAGAAGCGCGCGCGACTCGAGCGCCTGGCGAAGGCGAAGCACGCGCTGGAGGACCTGCGCTGGCGCTACGAGGCCGGCCCGAGCGGGCATGGCCGCGCGCCGATGGGGATGGCGAACAGCACCGGCTGCTCGTCGGTCTGGGCGAGCACCTATCCGTACAACCCGTATCCCTTCCCGTGGGCCAACCACCTCTTCCAGGATTCGCCGTCGCTGGCGATCGGGATCTTCGAGGGGCACATGCGGAAGATGGCGGACGGCTTCGCCGCCGTGCGCCGCGCCGAGGCGCTGCTCGACGGGAGCCACGATCCGCAGAAGACCGAGGACGAGCTGTCGACCTTCGACTGGAAGCAGTTCAGCGACGACGAGTTCGCGCTCTGCCCGCCGATCGTGTCGATGGGCGGCGACGGCGCGATGCTCGACATCGGCTTCCAGAACCTCTCGCGGCTCATGGCGTCGGGGAAGCCGATCCGTGTGATCGTCCTCGACACGCAGGTCTACTCCAACACCGGCGGCCAGGCGTGCACGAGCGGCTTCACCGGCCAGGTGTCGGACATGGCGGCGTACGGCAAGGCGCAGCACGGCAAGACGGAAGCGCGCAAGGAGCTGGCGCTGATCGCGCTCGCGCACCGCGGCGTCTACGTGCACCAGTCGTCGCAGGCGTCGGCGTCGCACCTGCTGGCCGGCGTGCTCAAGGGGCTCAACAAGCGGCGGCCGGCGCTCTTCAACATCTACACGCCCTGCCCGGTGGAGCACGGCCTCGCCGACGACTGGGCGAAGGATGCCGCGCGCCTCGCGCTGGAGAGCCGGGCCTTCCCGTATCTCACGTACGATCCGGACGCGGGGAACACGCTCGCCGACTGCCTGTCGCTCGATGGCAATCCGGCGCTCGACGACCGCTGGCCGACGTACACGCTGGACCATGTCGACGAGTCGGGGGCGGCGCAGCGCATGGAGCTGCCGCTGACGATCGCCGACTGGGCGGCGACGGAGGGACGGTTCAAGAAGCACTTCTCCGCCGTGAAGGCGGACGTCTCCGACGATGACCTCGTGCCCTTCCACGAGATCATCGATGTCGCGCCTGACGAGCGGGAAGGGAAGACGCCGTTCATCTACATGAAGGACGCGAACGGCAGGCTCCAGAAGCTCGCCGTCTCGCCGGAGATCGTGCGGCTCGCCGAGGAGCGGCTGAAGTTCTGGTCGCAGCTCCGGCAGATCGCCGGGCTCGAGGTCGGCGCGTCCGCCCGCGACCGCGTGGCGGCCGAGGTCGAGGCCGAGTACCAGGCGCGCATCGACGCGCTGAAGGCCGATTACGAGCAGCGGCTCGCCGACCTGCAGTCTACGTATCCGGCGCTCGTCGCCCGCCGCATGGCGGAGGCGCTGCTGCGCGAGGGTGGCGGGAACGGCAAGCAGACGATCGCCGAGATCCTGAAGAAGGCGCAGTCGGCGCCGCGGCTGGCGCCGCCGCCAAACGGCGGCACGGGGGGTCTCTCGCTCGGCACGCCCGCGCCGGCGGCGGCGAACGGGAAGGCGAGCGGGAACGGCGCCGCGGCGGCGGTGGCGGCAGCGGTGCCCGCACCGGCCGCACCGGCCGCCGCGCCTCCACCGGCGGCGGACGACGGCGGCCTGGCGATGGAGGCCTACGTCGAGTCGGCGCGCTGCACGTCGTGCAACGAGTGCACGAACCTGAACGCGAAGCTGTTCGGCTACAACGCGGCCAAGCAGGCCACGGTCAAGGACCCGAAGGGCGGCACCTTCGCGCAGCTCGTCACGGCTGCCGAACGCTGCCCGGTCGGGGCCATCCACCCCGGGACGCCGCTGAACCCCAAGGAGAAGGATCTCGAGAAGTGGGTGAAGCGCGCGCAACCCTTCAACTGAGTCGTCAATGATCTCCTTCGGCTTTCGGCACGGCGTCCACCCGCCCGAATCGAAAGACCTGACGAGCGGTCTGCCCATCCGGCGGCTGCCCTTCCCGGACGAGGTCGTGCTGCCGCTCAGGCAGCACGCCGGGAAGCCGGCGAAGCTGCTCGTCCGGGCGGGCGATCGCGTGCTGCGCGGCGACGTGCTCGCCGCCGCCGACGGGTTCATCTCGTCGCCGGTGCACGCGTCGGCGTCGGGGCGCGTGGTCGACGTCGGGCTCTGGCCGCATCCGGATGGCAGCATGAGCGACGCGGTCCGGATCGCGGTCGACCGCTACTCGCCCCAGGTCCCGCGCCCGCGGCTCGTCCCGGTGTGGGCGGGGCTCACGCCGCCGCAGGTCGTGCAGGCGGTGCAGGACGCGGGCGTGGTCGGCCTGGGCGGCGCGGCCTTCCCCACGCACGTGAAGCTCCTCCCGCCGAAGGACACGGCGGTCGAGACGATCATCGTCAACGGCGCCGAGTGCGAGCCGTACCTGACGAGCGACCACCGGACGATGGTGGAGTACCCGGAGCGGGTGCACTTCGGCGTGCGGATCATGCTCCACTCGCTCGGCGCCAGACGAGCGATCATCGGCGTCGAGCGGAACAAGCCCGACGCGATCGCGGCGCTCGAGCGCACGAAGCCGACGGACATCGACGTCACCATCCTCCCGCTCACGGTGAAGTATCCGCAGGGCGCGGAGAAGATGCTCATCAAGGCGGTGACCGGAAGCGAGGTATCCTCCGGAAAGCTCCCGGTGAGCCTCGGCGTCGTCGTCCAGAACGTCGGATCGGCCGCGGCGATCGGCGAGGTGTTCGAGACCGGCCTCCCCCTCGTCGAGCGGATCGTGACCATCACCGGGCACGGGCTGAGGAAGCCGGCCAACCTCATCGTGCCGGTGGGGACGAAGGTCCGCGACCTGATCGACGCCTGCGGCGGGCTCGCCGACGACGCGTCGGAGATCGTCTACGGCGGGCCGATGATGGGGATCTCCGTCGGCAGCCTCGACACGCCGATCCTCAAGGGGACGACGGGCGTGGTGGTGCTGACCGAGGCCGAGGTGCGGAAGACGGTGTCGTATCCGTGCATCCACTGCGGCCGCTGCCTCGACGCCTGCCCGATGTTCCTCAACCCGTCGCAGCTCGGCGACTACGCGCGCAAGCAGCGGTACGGGGAGATGGAGGCGATGCACCTGGCGGACTGCATGCTCTGCGGCTCGTGCTCCTACGTGTGCCCGTCGAACATCCCGCTCGCGCAGATGTTCCAGGGGGCCAGGCTCGCGCTGCGGCGCAGGAAGACGGGGGCGGCATGACGAGCACCCCACTGGTCGTCACGGCCTCGCCGCACATCTACGCGGCCGACGACACGCCGACCATCATGTGGAACGTGGTCGGCAGCCTGCTGCCGCTCGTGGCGATCGCGGCGTACTTCTTCGGGCCGAGCGCGATCCTCGTCGTCGGCGCCGCGGTCGCGGGAGCGCTCGCCGCCGAGCGGCTGTTCGCGCACCGCGGCGCGATCGGCGACGGCTCGGCGGTGATCACCGGGATCCTGCTCGGGCTCACGTTGCCCGCCGGGATGCCGATGTGGATGGCGTTCGTCGGCGGCGCGTTCGGCATCGGCTTCGGCAAGGCGCTCTTCGGCGGGCTGGGATACAATGTCTTCAACCCCGCCCTCTTCGGGCGCGCGTTTCTGCAGGCGGCCTTCCCGGTGGCGATCACGACGTGGCCGGCGGTCGGCGCGCGCGTCTCGTGGTGGTCGCTCCGCGGCGACAACCTGGCGCTCCCGCTGATCAGCGCGCACACCGACGCCATCACCGCGGCGACGCCGCTTGGCCTCATGAAGTTCGAGGCGAAGGGGACGGCGCTGCTCGACCTCCTCGTCGGCAACACCGGCGGCTCGCTCGGCGAGACGTCGGCGCTGCTCATCCTGCTCTGCGGCGG
>CAMLIT010000142.1 GCA_946480295.1 uncultured Gemmatimonadota bacterium | reverse complement strand
ACGACTACCTCGGCTACTACGACGTCTGCTACATCGGCGACGAGGTGCGCGATCCGGGGCGCGTGATCCCGCGCTCGATCCTCATCAGCACCGCGGCGGTGGCGGTGATCTACCTGGGGATCAACCTGTCCATCATCGGCGTGGTCCCCTGGCGGGAGTTCGTCCCCGCCGCCGCGCATCCGGCATCGAACTTCGTCGTGTCGATCTTCATGCAGAAGATCTACGGCACGCACGTCGCGGTGCTGTTCACGCTGCTCGTGCTGTGGACGGCGTTCGGCTCCGTGTTCGCGCTGCTCCTCGGGTACTCGCGCATCCCCTACGCGGCGGCGGAGACGGGCTACTTCTTCCGCGCGTTCGGCCGGCTGCACCCGACGAAGGGCTTCCCGTACGTGTCGCTGCTCGTCCTCGGGGTGATCTCGATCGTCGCCGGCTTCTTCTCGCTCGGCACGGTCATCGACGCGCTGATCGTCACGCGGATCCTGGTGCAGTTCATGGGGCAGATCCTCGGGCTCATCGCCCTGCGCCGCCGCGCGCCGGACATGCCGCGCCCGTACCGGATGTGGCTCTATCCGGTGCCGGCACTCGTCGCGCTGCTGGGGTGGATCTTCGTCTTCGCCACCACGGATGTCCGGGTGATCGCGTTCGGCCTGGGCGTGCTGGCGCTGGGGTGCGTGGCGTTCCTGCTCTGGTCGTGGCGCACCAGGCGCTGGCCGTTCGTGGAAGCCGCGGTGGCATGACCCGGCGCCGCGCCCGGGCGTGGACCGTCGCCCTCGCGATCGCGATCGTCGATCTCGCGGTGGTCGGCGGCGTCGAGGCGCGGCACCTCGAGACGCCACCGCCGATCCAGCCGGTGCACGCGAGCAACGCCGTGGGGGACGCGACCTGTCTCTCCTGCCACGCCGACAAGGCGCCATACGAGGCGACCGCGCACCGGCTGACCTCGAGGCCGCCCGTGCGGTCGGCGATCGCCGGGACGTTCGCCCCCGGCGAGAACGTGCTGCTGACGTCGAATCCCGCGCTGCACTTCCGCATGGACTCGACGGCGAGCGGCTACTACGAGGTCGCCGTCACCGGCCGCGGGGCGGACACGGTGAGCCACGCCGAACGCATCGCCTACGTCATCGGCTCGGGGCACAAGGGGCAGTCGTACCTCTACTGGCGCGGCGAGCGGCTGTTCGAGCTGCCGGTGTCGTACTGGATCGCGCCGCAGCGGTGGATGGACAGCCCGGGGTACCCGGATGGCACGGCGATCTTCGACCGGCAGGTGCCGCCGCGGTGCGTCGAGTGCCACGCGACGTCGTTCCACTCCGTGCCGTACCTCTACGCCGACAACGCGTACGACTCGACGCGCACGGTGCTGGGGATCACCTGCGAGACCTGCCACGGCGCCGGCCAGGCGCACGTGGCGCGCGAGCGCTCGCGGCTCCGGCCGCTGCTGCGCCACCTGGAGCCGCCGGCGATCGTGAACCCGGCGCGGCTGGGGCGCGATCGCCGGCTCGACAACTGCGCGCGCTGCCATGGCGGGCTGGGGACGCCGAAGGCGCCCTCGTTCAGCTACGTGCCCGGACAGCCGCTGGCGCCGTACCTCGCGCTCGCCACGCCGCCGCCGAGCGCGTCGGTGGACGTGCACGGCAACCAGGTCGCGCTGCTCGAGCGGAGCCGGTGCTTCCAGTCGTCGAACATGACCTGCGCCACCTGCCACGACGTCCATCGGCAGCAGCGGGATCCGGCGGCGTTCTCGCAGCGCTGCCTGAGCTGCCATACGGCGCAGAGCTGCGGGCTCTACCCCCAGCGACACGAGCAGCTCGTCGGGCGCTGTGTGGACTGCCACATGCCCGCGCTGCCGTCGAGCATGATCATCTCGGACTTCGAGGGCCACCGCGTGCAGCCGACGGTCCGCACCCACTGGATCAAGGTGTACCCGGAGCTCCGCTGAGCCCGGCCGGCCGCCGAATTACGGCGGCGCGCACGCCGCGTTACGATAGGAGTACGCACGTGACACCCATTCGCATCGAGGAGAGGACGAACGTGAGACGATGGTCGGGAGTGCTCCTGCTGCTGTTCGGCGCGTGGAGCGCCGCGCGAGCGCAGGACCGACGGATGCTGCACAGCGGCTGGCGGCTGCAGTCGTCGGCCACGGCGGGGACCGACGGCGCGCGGATCTCGTCCGCGTCGTACCGCACCGCGGGATGGTACCGCGCCACGGTGCCGTCCACCGTCGTGGGGACGCTGGTGGACGACGGGATCTACCGCGATCCCTTCTTCGGCATGAACCTGCGCAAGCTCCCGGGGATGACCTACCCGATCGGGGCGAACTTCGTGCACACGGCGATGCAGCCGACGAGCCCCTTCGCCGTGCCGTGGTGGTACCGCACGACGTTCACCGTGCCGGCGGCGATGCGCGGCCGCCGGCTCACCCTGCACTTCGACGGCATCAACTACCGCGCGAACGTCTGGCTGAACGGCCGGCGGCTCGCGGACTCCAGCCAGGTCGCCGGGACGTATCGCCGCTACGCGCTCGACGTGACCGACGCGGTGAAGCGGCGCGGCACCAACGTCCTCGCCGTCGAGATCTTCGCGCCGACACCCCTCGACCTGCAGACGACGTGGGTGGACTGGAACCCGTCGCCGCCGGACAAGGACATGGGGCTCTGGCAGCCCGCGTATCTCGCGGCGAGCGGCGACGTGGTGCTGCGCGCGCCGCAGGTGATCAGCCACGTGGACACCGCGACGCTGAAGAGCGCCGAGCTGACCGTGGGCACCGATCTGCACAACCTGACGGCGCACGCGGTGACCGGGACGCTGCACGGCCGCATCGGGAGCGTCGCCTTCAGCCGGCCGGTGACGCTGGCGCCGAACGAGAGCACGTACGTGCGCTTCTCGCCGGACAGCTTCCCGCAGCTCCGCTTCACGAACCCGCGCCTCTGGTGGCCGGCGCAGCTCGGGCGCCCCGAGCTGTACACGCTGGACCTGGCCTTCACCGCCGGCGGCCACGTGTCGGACCGGCAGCGCCTCCGCTTCGGCATCCGCGAGGTGACCTCCGAGTTCACGCCGAAGGGCGGGCGGCTCTTCCGGATCAACGGCCGGCGGATCGTGATCCGCGGCGGCGGCTGGGCGCCGGACATGTTCTTCCGCCCGCAGCCGCGGCGGCAGGACGACCAGCTCCAGTACGCGCTGGACATGCACCTCAACACGATCCGCCTCGAGGGGAACTACGAGGACGACCGCTTCTTCCAGCGCACCGACAGCCTCGGCCTGCTCGTGATGACGGGCTGGGTGTGCTGCAGCGCGTGGGAGGAGTGGCCGAAGTGGGGCCCCGAGCAGTACGCGGTGGCCGCGGCGTCGCTGCGCGACCAGATGCTGCGGCTGCGCGGCCATCCGAGCGTGTTCGTGTGGCTCAACGGCAGCGACAACCCGCCGCCGGCGAACGTCGAGCAGATGTACCTCGACATCGAGCAGCGCGAGCACTGGCCCAACCCCACGGTGTCGTCGGCGAGCGCGAAGCCGGCGCAGTTCTCCGGACACAGCGGCGTGAAGATGACCGGACCCTACGACTGGGTGCCGCCGTCGTACTGGCTGCAGGACAGCACGCACGGCGGCGCGTGGGGGTACAACACGGAGACGAGTCCCGGCGCGGCGGTGCCGCCGATCGAGAGCATGGAGCGGATGATCCCGGCGAAGGACATCAAGTGGCCGCTCGACAGCATGTGGCTGTACCACGCCGCCGGCGGCCAGTTCACGCACCTGCTCGACCGCTTCGACACCGCGCTGACGACGCGCTACGGCGCCCCGACGAGCGCGCTGGACTACACGGTCAAGTCGCAGCTCATGACGTACGAGGGCGAGCGGGCGATGTTCGAGGCGTACCGCCGGAACAAGTACGGCTCGACCGGCGTGATCCAGTGGATGTTCAACAACTCCTGGCCCTCGATCTACTGGCACCTCTTCGACTGGTACCTGCGCCCGGCGGGCGGCTACTTCGGCGCGAAGAAGGCCAACGAGCCGGTGCACGTCATGTACTCGTACGACGATCACTCGATCGCCGTGGTGAACGGCACGTTCACGCCCGTGCGCGGGGCGCGGGTGCGCACGCGCGTGCTCGGCGTCGACGGCTCGGTGAAGCTGACGCGCGACACGGCGATCGACCTCCCCGCCGACAGCACCGTGCGGGTGTTCGTGCTGCCCGAGCCGGCCGGGGTGTCGGGGGCGTACTTCGTCGACCTGCAGCTCACGGCGGCCGACGGCCACGACCTGAGCACGAACTTCTATTGGCTGTCCACGCATCCCGACGTCCTCGCGGACACCTCGACGTGGTACATGACCCCGGTGAAGGCGTACGCCGACTACACGGCGCTGCGCACGATGCCCGCGGCGACGGTGAAGGCGACCGCGCGGTTCACGGCGCACGGCGGGCGGGACGAGGCGCGCGTGACGCTCAGGAACACCGGGCACACGATCGCCTTCTTCGTGCGGACGCAGGTGGTCGGGCGCCACGGCGACGAGGCGCTCCCCGTGCTGTGGAGCGACAACTATGTATCGCTGCTCCCCGGTGAGAGCCGCGTCCTCACGGCGACGTACCGCCGCGCGGACCTGCACGGCGGCCCGCCACATGTCGTCGTGAGTGGATGGAACGTGCGCCGCAGCAACGTGCGGTGAACAGGTGGTGAACGGCTCCGGCCAGGCGCGGTAAACGCGCCTGGCCGAGCCCGCACCGGCGTGCGGTGCGCCGTTGACGATCTCTCATGAGCGGGCCTATAATGGCGCCGCTTTTTTTCTGGCATCCCGCGAAGTGCGCGAGCCCCCGCCGCCGACGGTCCGCGGTCGCGCCGTGCGTTCCTCTCCCCAGGAGGTCCCGATGGTGATGCCCAAGGTCCCCGCAGTCGCGCTCCGTTGTACCGCAGTGGTCGTCCTCCTCGCCGCCTGCACCTCCGACCGCTCCACGAGTCCTCCGGCGAGCCGCAGCACCGCCTTCGCCGTCGCCTCCAGATCGGTGGCGAGCGCGCTGCCGAGCGGCGAGCGGCAGCTCGGCAGGACGTCCATCGAGCCGGCGTACGACGCCGCCACCGGCAACCTCACGTACCTCATCACGCCGGAGAAGTCGCCCTTCCCCACGAAGGCCAACGCGAGGTCGTGGGCGCCGCTGTACCTCATCGAGTATCCGGCGGGATCGACCGTCGGGACGCTGAACTGCATGGGTGTTCCAGGCAACTGCCCGGATCACGACGCGGCGGTGGCCGGCGTCGCGATGCAGGCGATGCCGTCGGTCTACGGCAACGGCGTGATCGGGCACGACCACCTGGTGGACATCCCCGGCGGCGAGGACTTCAACGTCGCCTGGCAGGTGTTCGAGGTCGTCTTCACCAGCGCGGCGGCGGCGAACGAGCACATCACGACGGAGGACGCGATGAACGCGGCGATCAACCGCGGCGACGCGATCATGATCGATCTGGGATTCGCGTTCACCTGCGCGGTGGTGCCGAGCGTGACCTACTGGAACGGCACGCCGGTGAGTTAGGCAGCGACTCGCCGCACGCCGAACGACGGCGCAGCGCAACGGGCTCCGTGCACACGCATGGGGCCCGTTGCTTCGGCCGAATGGACGACGCGCGACCTCCGCGACCCGCGAACCGCGACTGGCGGCCCGCGCCGTGCACTCGCATCATTCGGCAGTCCGTCTCGCACGGCAACCACGAGGGGTCGACATGCGCCGCCGCTTCCGTCGCGCTCTCCTGCTGGCACTCTGCCCGGCCCTCGCCGCGTGCGCCGCGCGCAGCCTGACGCGCGAGGACGTCGAGCCGGCGCGGATCGACCAGGTGCTCGGCGACACGAGCCGCATCAAGGCACACCTGCGCGACGGCGGCGTCATCGTCTTCGCGCCCTGGCGCTTCGACAGCGCCACCCGGACCATCAGCGGGCGCGGCGAGCGGCTCGACGCGAACCGGCGCGTGGTGGCGCGCGGCGAGCAGCGGATCAGCATGGACTCGGTCGCGCTCCTCGAGACGAACCGGCTCCACCCGAACGGCGGCATCACCGCCCTCACGGTGATGACCGTCGCGTCCGTCGCCCTCTCGGCGTACTGCCTGAGCAACCCCAAGGCGTGCTTCGGCTCCTGCCCGACGTTCTACGTGTCCGACGGGACGCGCGAGGTGCTCCAGGCCGAGGGCTTCTCGGCGAGCATCGCGCCGTCGCTGGAGGCGACCGACGTCGACGCGCTCTATCGCGCCCGACCGGCGAGCCGGGAGCTCGAGGTGCGCATGACGAACGAGGCGCTCGAGACGCACAACGTGCGCTTCGTGCGCATCGTCGCGGCGCGTCACGACGCGGGGGAGCGCGTGCTGGCCACGGACCACCGCACGTTCTGGCGCGCGGATGCGCTGCGCCCGCCGACGCGCTGCGTCGCCGCCGAAGGGGATTGCACCACCGCGCTCGCGAGCGCCGACGGCATCGAGCGGTTCAGCCCCGCGGACTCCACCGATCTCGCGGCGAAGGAGACGATCGAGCTGAACTTCGACTCGATCCCCGACGGCCCGCTCGGCCTGGCGATCGCATCGCGGCAGACGCTGCTCTCCACGTACCTGTTCTACCAGACGCTCGCCTATATGGGCTACTCGATGGGCGACTGGATGGCACTGCTCGATCGCGGGGACAAGCGGATCCTCAGCCACGCCGGCGCGATCGCCGAGCGACTGGGCGGGATCGAGGTGCAGGTGCGCGGCCGATTCGGTCGGTGGCACACGGTCGGCGAGACGCGCGAGACGGGGCCGCTGGCGACGGACCTGCGAGTCGTGAGGCTGCCCGCCCTGCCGCGCGACACGCGCACGATCCGGCTTCGGATGACGCGCGGGCTGTGGCGGATCGACGCGGTATCGCTGGCGCACCTGATCGGACCAGCGGAGGTCGTGCGGCTCGATCCGGAGTCGGTGCTCCACGGCGGTGTGGACGACACGTCGGCGCTCGCCGCGCTGCGCGACTCGACCCGCCTGCTCACGACGCTGCCGGGCGACGTCTACGTCCTGCGGTATCGGCTTCCCGAGGACTTCGCGCGGGACGAGCTCTTTCTCGAGTCGCGCGGCTACTACCTCGAGTGGATGCGGGAGCCGTGGCTCGCCGAGGACGACCAGGGGCGCGCCATGGAGATGTTCCGCGACCCGTCGCGCGCGCTGCGCGAGCTGGCGCCGGCGTACAAGCGGCAGGAGCGCGGCATGGAAGCGGCCTTCTGGGGGAGCCGCTATGGGCATCCGTGAGCGTGCGCGCCGCCTGACGATCGCCGTCCTGCTCGTCGCGGGCGGCTGCTTCCACACGACGGCGCCGCCCGGCTGGCTGCCGACGCCCGAGGAGGTGCCGCGCGACGCGTTCGGCGCGTGGGCGCGCGTCGAGCGCAACGACACGGCGCGCACGCGGGTCGAGGGAGAGCTCATCGCCGTCGATGCCGATTCGATCCACGTGCTGCGCGGGGGTTCCCTCGTCTCGCTCGGCATGGCGGGGGTGCGCTCGGTGACGCTCACCACCTTCGACCAGAACTCGTCCCAGGCGACGACCTGGATGCTCGTCGGCACGCTGTCGGCGGGAACGCACGGGCTGCTCGCCATCCTGACCGTGCCGGCGTGGCTCATCGTCGGCGGATTCTCGCTCTCCGCGATCCGCGCGGCGCCGGCGGTGCGGTGGTCGAAGGGAAGCGTCGACCGGATGCGGCCGTTCGCGCGCTTCCCGCAGGGCATCCCGGCGGCGGTCGATCGGGCGACGCTGCGCCCGAAGGTGGGGAGCACAGGAATGGATGCGCGATAGATCACATCCGCATCGGGGTGTTGCGCCGGAGTGTTGGATCGTCGCCACTCTTGCCAGGTCCCGGGAGTGGCAGGATGTTCGGCTGTCGCCCACGCAGCGCCGGACAGGAGACTCGGGACGCCGCGCCGCGCGCATCGCGCGCGAGCACTCGCGGGTCCCGATCACACCCCCGGCTCCACGACCCGGATGGAGGGTCCCCGAATGCAGCGTACCGGCCGAAGCTCGCTCCGCCCCTCGGCGCCCATCGCGCGGCGCACCCTGTCAGCCCTGCTCCTGCTGTCGGCACTCGCCGCGTGCAGCGACCGCCCGACGCAGCCCGCGTCCCGCACGACGGACCTCCAGCGCACCGCCGCTCGCGCCGTCGACAGCCTGACGAGCGGCCGCTTTCTCGTGCTCGCGCGCGCCGACGGCTTCGGCGCGGGGCTCGACAGCGCCGTCGCCTCGCTCGGCGGCACGATCGAGACGCGCCACGACGGCGCGGGGCTCGCCGTGGTCGATGGACTGAGTGCCTCCGCCGCCACACGACTCGCGGCGCGGAGCGACGTGATGGACGTCGAGCCGGACATCGCGATTGCCCTCGACGCGCCGGTGGCGCCGACGACGGCGGACGTGACCAGCGTGGCCGATCCGACGATCGCGAGCCAGTCGAATCCGGCGCTGGCCGGGTTGTACGCCTGGCAGTGGAACATGCGGGACATCGACGCGCAGGTTGCGTGGGCGGCGGACAAGCTGGGCGATCCGTCGGTGACCGTCGCGATCATCGACACGGGGATCGACTACGACGATCCCGACCTGGCCGGGCTCGTGGACCTCTCGCGCTCGACGTCGTTCGTGCCCGGCGACGACGCGCTACGGGCCACCTACTTCCCGACGCGCAACGACATCTCGGACTTCCACGGCCACGGGACCAACGTCGCCGCGCAGGTGAGCAGCAACGCGCACGCGTTCGCGGGCGTGACTTCGCGGACGACGCTGATCGGCGTGAAGGCGCTGGGCTGGAACGGCGTCGGTTCGTCGAGCGCGGTGTTGAACGGCATCCTCTGGGCGGCCGACCACGGCGCCGACGTCGCCAACCTCAGCCTCGGCGGCGGCTTCGCCAAGGCGGGGCTCGGACGTCTCGTCTCGATCTTCACGCGCGTGATGAACTATGCGAACCGGCGCGGGATGCTGGTCGTCGTGGCGGCCGGCAATGCGGCGGCGAATCTCGACCACGACGGCAACCAGCTCGTGACCTACTGCGGGCTCCCGCACGTGGTGTGCGTCTCCGCCGAGGGTCCCGCGTCGGCCGGAGCCGCCGACACCCCGAGCTTCTACACGAACTACGGTCGCTCGGCGATCTCCGTCGCCGGCCCCGGCGGAAACGCGATCGCCCCCGACTTCCCGACGTCGGCATGGCCGTGGGGCACCGACATCGCGTCGTGGGTGTGGTCGTACTGCAGCAAGACGCGCTTCGCCGGCCTGACGAAGACGGGGGTGCCGATCCTGACCTCGTGCACCGCGGGGAACCGCATCACCGGCTACGTCGGCACGAGCCAGGCGACGCCGCACGTCGCGGGGCTCGCCGCGCTGCTCGTCGCCGAGCAGGGGCACGGCGATCCGGCGCGCATCAAGGCGCTGATCCAGGGCTCGGCGGTGGATCTCGGCACGCCGGGGACGGATCCGTTCTTCGGGCGCGGGCGGATCAACGTGAGGCGGGCGCTGGGGCTCTGACGCGGGAGGCGGGGGGCGGGAGGCGGGAGGCGGGAGGCGTAGGGACGAGGGACGAGGACGAGCGACGAGTCCGGGACGCCACATGGCGCGGTGGTCATCCCCAGGGAGCGCAGCGACCGAGGGAGCTACGGTGTGCCGACTGTGGTTGGGGGATTGGCAACACGTAGGCAGTTATTGGTTCCTGGTGAGTGGCGAGCCGCGCGGGCGTGTTCATGTGGGCCTCCCCAGCCGCGCGCCACAGACCAAACACAAACCACCCACGACCATCATACCCCACCACCCCCAGCCCCGGTTCAAAGGCCTGATCGGCAGCGGGGGGATCGTC
>CAMLIT010000141.1 GCA_946480295.1 uncultured Gemmatimonadota bacterium | reverse complement strand
TCCCACGACGGATCGCCGTCGAACTGGTCGCCCTTCACCCCCGCCGGATTCACCTCGAACCACGCGTTGTCGAGGTGGTTGTGGTAGGGATCGAGGTCGACGATCAGCTTGTCGGTGGTGAGGGAGTTGAACGAGCCGTTGTTGCCGTTCGCGTCGAGGAGCTGGTCGCGCCGGGCCAGCGGCGCCGCGACGCCGCCCGGCTCGCTCATCCGCGCACCGATGTACAGCGCCTCGTCGTCGTAGAGGATCCGCACCTCGGTCGGATAGGTCGCGCGCGCGCCCTCGTCAGGCTGGAACTGCCGGAGCTGAGTGATGGGCGTCGCGCGCTGCCACGCCGCCTCGTCGAGCCGGCCGTCGACGACGATCGCCCCCGTGCGGCGCGCCGCCGTGGCGACCGGTGGAGGCACGGGGTGCACGGAGGCGCCGCTCGCCTGGGCGTGCAGCGCGAACGGAAGGATGGAGAACGCGAGCGCGAGGCTCGCGTGATATCGAAGTCTGATCGTGGCGGGCATCCGTCTGGGCGTCGGGTGAAGGAGCTTCACCAGTGTTGGATGCCCGTCCTACGAAAATGGTTTGGAGCCTGTTTCAGCGCTGCTCGACGGGCCGATGGCCGGATCACTCGCGGCGCTGTCCGGTCGTCCGCGCGCGTGCGATCGCCGCGCTCGCCTCCGTGGAGATCGCCGCGGCCACGCGCGCGAAGGCCGCGACGTCCCCCGCCGGCACGCCCCGAGCGACGTCGTGCTCGAACGCGTCCAGCACGGCGTGCACGCGTTCGGCCAGCCGGCGGCCCTTCGGCGTGAGGTGCACGACGATGGAGCGGCGATCATCCGCCGCCGGGGCGCGGGTGACGAGCTGGCGGCCGGCGAGCCGGTCGAGGACGCTCGTGAGCGTCGAGCGCCGGTGGCCGAACTCGCGATGGATCTGCGCGATCGACGCGTCGCCGTGGTCGTGCAGGTGCGCGAGCACGTGCGCCTCGGCCTGGGTCACATCGAGCTCCTCCGACTGCGCGAGCAGGAGGGCGACGGCGTGCGTGGCGCGATGCAGCACCGGGATGAGCCGGAGCGTCATCGCGCCGGCTCCGACGCCGAATGGAGATAGCGGTCGATGTGCTCCGCCCAGTGTGGGCCGGCGTGCGGAAACTCCTCGGCCCAATGGCGGACGAACCCCTCACCCGCGGCGGAGAGCGCCGTGTACCGATAGGTGACCGAGACGGCGGTGCGCCCGTGCGGCGCGTCGGCCAGGTGGATGTCGATCTCCGCCACGGTGTAGTCGGGCGTGACGTTGACGTACTCGACGTGGCCGTGCGGCGCGTCGTACGTGCGCAGCACCCACACCGAGGTGCGCTCGCCGCGGTCGACGAGGAAGACCGCGCCCTCGGCGCGCTGCGCGCCGTCGATGGGGAAGACGAAGCGGGGCTGCCAGCTCGGATCCCACTTCGATTCCTCGCGCGGGCCGAAGAGGGGAAAGGCGCGCGCGGGAGGCGCATCCACCTCGAACTGGATCGAGCGAACGGCGCACGCGAAGCGCGATTCCCCGGGCGGGGGCTCGCGCAGCGACGAGGGGACGGCCTGCGCGGGCAGGGCGATCGGGGCGGTGCTGCAGAAGGCGAGGCAGGCGAGGGACAGCGAGCGCATCGGGGACTCCCGTGGTGGAGTTAGTACGAAATCGTACAATTGATGGCGGCGTTTGGCAACCGTGAGGTTCCCCGTTCGTGCGCCGAGCCCCGCCGGCTTTCGATGTGCTCCCTTGCGATGCCGGTGCACTCGGGCCCATCATGGTGGGCGGCGCTCGTCGTTAGGTCCGGCGCCGCGACGGGTGCCGGCTGCCCGTCCCGACGACGGGGCGATCGCGACACGGAGGATCAGGCGATGGAAGCACTGGAACGCACGGTGAGGCGGTTGTGCTCCTCGGGCCTGGATTCGGTGCGGCTCCGCCGCGAGCTCGCCGCGCGCGTGGTGCCCGCGCTCGGCTTCGACGCGTACGCGTTCAGCACCTGCGACCCCGACACCGGCCTGATGTCGCAGACGCTGGGCGAGGGCGTTCCGCCCGGCCTCGCGTGGGCGTACGCCTATCGCTTCTACCCGCAGGAGTGCGCGCGTCAGGACATGGATCGGCCGCGCCGCGGGCAGACGGTGTGGTCCATCTTCGAGACGCCGCGCATCGCCGACGAGTTCCTGGAGCACGGCATCGGCGTGCAGCTCCACATGTCGCTGATGGCCGCCGGGCGCATGTGGGGCACGTGGTGCCTGATGCGCCGCGAACGATCGGCGAGCACCGACCGGGAGCGCGCGGTGCTGGAGCGCCTCGTGCCGCACGTCGCGCGCGGCATGCGCGCGGCGACGCTCGTGGACCAGGGGCTGGCGGCGGCGCAGATCGAGCAGGTGGACGGCGGCCCCGGCGTCCTCGTGCTCGATGGCCGCGACCGCATCGGCCTGCGCACGCCGCTCGCCGCCCGCTGGCTCGACGACCTCGCGGACATCGGCATCGGCGTGCCCGAGCAGCCCCCGGTGGCGGTCCTCGCGCTCGTGAACCGCCTGCGCACGACCCGCGCCGACACTCCCGGCGAGCTGCGGCTGCGCATGCGCGGTCGCTCGGGGCGGTGGTACGTGCTCCGCGCATCCCTCGCCGAGCCCGACGCGACCGGCGACAGCGCGGCGGTGATCGTGCTGCGTCCCGCGGCGCCGCGCGAGATGGCGACCTTCCTCACGCGGCTCTACGGGCTGTCGGAGCGCGAACGCGAGGTCATCGCCGCCGTCGCGCGCGGGGAGACGACGAAGCAGATCGCGGCCGGATTCGGCGTCTCGCCGCACACGGTGGCCGAGCACATCGAGCGCGCGTGCCGGAAGATCGGGGTGCGCGGCCGGAAGGCGCTCGTCGCCAAGCTGTTCGTCGAGGGTTACCTGAACCGCCAGGCGCCGGAGAGCGCGCAGGCCGCAAGCTGACGCGGACCGGCGACGGCCGCGGCGCCCTGGTCAGTCGTCGACGACCTGGAAGGGCACGTCGCGCTCGCGCCGACGGCCGCTGCGGTCGGTGACGATCACGTCGAGGGTGTACCAGCCCGCCGGCCGGTCGAAGGCGATCGTCCGGTGCCGCCGCATCGCCGGCCCGCTCGCCGTCTCCTGGAAGCTCGCCGTGACCGGATCCACCCGTCCGAAGAGCCGCGTGAGGAACGACGCATTGGTCACCACGCTGATGCGCGTCGTGAACTCCGTCTCCTCGGACAGGCCGCAGACGTCGTAGTACACGTCGAGGTTCGAGCCGGCGCGCTGCGGGTCGATGGGGTCGACGAGGACGCTCAGCGCGTGCGACCGGGTGGCCGACGCCGGGCAGCGCGACCGGTGCATCTCCACGAACTGCACGCCGCGGTAGAGGAGCAGGGGGACGATGATCGCCGCGGCGAGGGGGAGCCAGAGGCGCGGATCGCGGGCGCGGAGGAAGCGCGACACGCGCCGCGTCCGGATCGAGACGAACGAGACGAGCTCGCGGCCGGCGCGCCGTGCCGCGTCCTGCATGCGGCGCCGACGGGAGCGGCCCGCCAGCGCACGCGCGGTGAGGGTCGCGACGTCGAGCTTCCGCGTCGGGGTGAGATATCCCGACACGCGCGTGGTCGGCGCGGACGCACGAGGCTCGTAGGTGCCCCCCTCGGCGGTGCCGAGGGCGGCGATCAGCTCGTCCGCGTCCTGGAAGCGGTCGCCCGGCGCCTTGGCGAGCATGCGCTCGATCAGGGCGTAGAGCGCGCGCTCCTCCGCCGTGACGAGGGCGGGGCGGGGCGGGCGCGCCTGCACGTGGCCGAGGACGATCGCGACGGCGTCGTCCCCGTCGAACGGGACGCGGCCAGCGAGGCACTCGTAGGCGACCACGCCGAGGCTGTAGATGTCGCTCCGGCCGTCCACCGGCTGGCCGCGCGCCTGCTCGGGGCTCATGTAGCGCGGCGTGCCGATGGACATGCCGATCGGCGTGAGGCGCGTGCTGGTCATCGACCGCGCGATGCCGAAGTCGGTGACGACGCAGCGGCCGTCCACGTCGAACAGGATGTTGTCGGGCTTCACGTCGCGGTGCACGATGCCGGCGCGCGCGGCGTGGCCGAGGGCGCTCGCCGTCTCGCGCAGGATGCGGCGGATCTCGTTGGGCGGCAGCGTGTGCTCGCGCGCCAGCCGCGCGCCGAGCGACTCGCCGCGCAGCAGCTTCATGACGAGGAAGTTCACCCGCCCGCGGCGGCCGACGTGATAGATCGGGACGATGTGCGGATGCTCGAGCCGCGCCGCCGTCCGCGCCTCCCGATGGAAGCGCTCGACGACGTCGGGATCGGCGAGGCGCCCGGGAGGCAGGACCTTGATGGCGACGTCGCGGTCGAGCGCCCGCTCGCGCGCGCGGTAGACGCCGGCCATCCCGCCGCGCCCGATCTCGGCGAGGATCTCGTAGTCGTCGGCCAGGGCGTCGCGCAGGAGGGCCAGGTCGTCCGGCGGCGCGCCGTCTGTGACCTGACTCACCAGGACGTCCTCCGCGGTGCGCCTGCTGCCGACCTCATGGTCTCGCCCCGGTCGCCGACACGAGCGGGGTCGGCGAGGCGGGCGGCCGCGTGGCGGCCTCGAATTCCGGCAGGGGGGCAGTCGGTGTGGACATCGATGCAGGTACTGGTCGCGGGGCGCCGGGCGCGGCGCGCGCGCGGTCGGCGGCGGCCCGTGTGAAGGACGCAACGGTGCGACGTCGGGTAACGGATCGTGGGCGCCGCTCGTCCAGCGAGAGACTCGGGGCGCGACCGTGCCGGCGCGCTTAGATTCCGAAGGGTGACGCGACTCTCCCGGCGCTCTCTCTCATGACCGAACGACGCGACGACGTGACCGAGGTGATGCCCGCGGCACCGGCTCACGAGAGCGGGTGGCGACTGGTGGACGTGCGCACGGGGCGGAGCCACGACATCCCGACGCAGGGGATGGTCATCGGCCGCGACGAGCAGTGCGACCTCGTGCTCGCCGCCCGCGGCGTCTCGCGCCGACACGCCGTCATCCGTCGCGCCGGTGCCGGCTACACCATCACCGACGAGAGCCGCAACGGCACCTTCGTGAACGACACGCGGGTCGAGCACGTCCAGACGCTCGCGCGCGGCGACGTGGTGCGCATCGCCACGGAGGCGTTCCGCGTCGAGTCCTCGTCGCAGGCCGGGAGCACGTCGGGGGGAGCGACGGAGGTGCTCGCGGCCTTCTCCGATGCGCCGCGCCCGCCGACCCCGTCCGCGTCGGCGCCCGGGCGGACCCCCGCGCCGCGCGCGCGCCAGCGCGAGACGCCCACCCCCGCGCTCGCGACGCTGGAGGTCACGCGCGGCCCGCTCTCCGGGACCCACTTCACCGTCACGCGCCCGGTGTGCTCCATCGGCCGCGCCGACGTGAACGACATCGTGATCGCCGAGGACAGCGTCTCCGCCTCGCACGCCACGCTGCTGCTCAAGGCGAACGTCTGGTACGTCCTCGACCTGCGCTCGTCGAACGGTACCTTCGTCGACGGCTACCGCGTCGCCGGGGAGCGCGTGCTGCCCCACGGCGCGACGCTGAGCATCGGCGACGTGCGGATGGTCTTCCGGCAGGGACTCCGGCTCGACGAGGAGGCGCGCCGGCGGAACCGGCCCGGATTCTTCGCCCGGCTCGCCAGGCTGCTCGGGAACGGCTGAGCGGGTCGCGGGCCGCGCCGGCGCCCGCTCGCGGGGGCGCGCGCTAGTGCGGGGTGATCGCCTGGCCGCGTCTGGCCGGCGTGTCGGGCGCGGAGGGTTCAGGCGTGTGGGCGACGAGGAGCTTCGTGACGAAGCGCTGCCCCTCGCCGAGCCGCTCGACCTCCATCGCGATCGCGTCGATCGCGTGCTCCAGCCGGTCGAGCCGCGCCTCGTCCAGCCTGTCGGGCGGCCGATGGCTCATCCGGTTCGTGCGCTCGACCATCCAGTGCGCGAGCACGCCGATGCCGGTGAGCACGGCGATCGACGGCACGATGATGGCCACGACCTGCGCGAAGGCGAGAATGTCCGGGTCCATGCGGCGGAGTCTCCGTTCGGGATGCCTGGGACATGACGGCCGTGCGCGCGACGCGGTTTCGGCCGACGCGTCAGTCGCCCCACGTGGGGACCGGCCACGCCCCGGAGTCCCGGCGCTCCTCCTCGAGCTCCACCTCCTCGGCGCTCGACACGAACCGCCGCTTCACCCAGCCGCCGAAGTCGTCGAAGTACGTGTAGGCCACCGGCACGACGAGCAGCGTCAGCATCGTCGACGTGATCAGGCCCCCGATCACCGCCCGGGCCATCGGCGCGCGGAAGCCACCCCCCTCGCCGAGCGACAGCGCGATCGGCAGCATCCCGGAGATCATCGCGAACGTCGTCATCATGATCGGCCGCAGGCGGACGGCGCCCGCCTCGACGAGCGCGGTGAAGCGGTCGGTGCCCGCCGCCCGCCGCTCGTTCGCGTTGTCCACGAGGAGGATCGCGTTCTTCGTCACGAGCCCCATCAGCATGATCACGCCGATCATCGACATCATGTTCATCGTGTCGCGCGTCAGCAGCAGCGCGAGCAGCACCCCGACGAGCGACAGCGGCAGCGAGAGCATGATCGCCAGCGGCTGCGTGAACGACTCGAACTGCGAGGCGAGGATGAGGAAGATGAGGATGATGGCGAGGAGGAGCGCCTCGAGGACGTAGCCCACCGTCTCGACGAGCGCTTCCGTCTCGCCGCCGAAGCGCGTGGAGTAGCCGGGCGGGAGCTGGATCTTGTCGAGCTCCCCCTGGATCGCCGCCGACGCCTTGGAGATCGACAGCTCGGGCCTCGTGCTGCCGGAGATCGTCGCGACGCGCTCGAGGTCCTGCCGGTCGATCTGCGCCGGCGCGGTGCCGGCCTCGATCCGCGCGATGTCCGACAGCGGCACGAGGCTCGTGCGCCCCTCGACGCTCTGCGACGTCGCGACGGGGATCGACGCGAGGTCCTGCACGGTGCGCCGCATCTCGGGCGGCACCTGCACCACGACGTCGCGCTCCTCGCCGGTCGGGTCCTCCCAGCGCGTCGCCACCTGGCCGGCGAGCAGGGGACGGATCGTCGTGGCGATCTTGCCGACATCCACGCCGATCTCGTTGGCGACGTCGCGGTTCACGTCGATGCGCAGCTCGGGCTTCGGCGTGCCGAGCGAGGAGCGCAGGTCGGTGATGCCGGGGATCGTGCGGATCGCGGCCAGCGCGCGGTCGGAGATCTGCTGGAGCCCCCGCACGTCGGGGCCGCGGATCTGCACCTGCAGCGGCGCCTGCGCGCCGCCGAGCCCCCCCGCCTCGAGCACCTGCACGTTGACGCCATAGATGCGCCCGAGCGCCCGGCGCGCGTCGACCATGAGCTGCGCCTGCGACCGCGGGCGCTCGTGCGCCTTCCGCAGCGCGACGTACGCCTGGCCGGACTTCACCGTCCCCGTCGCGCCGGCGCCCACCGTGGTGTAGACGTACTTCACGCCGTCCAGCTGGAGCAGCGCCTCGGCGATCCGCTCCGCCTTCCCGCGCGTGTAGGTGAGGCTCGACCCCTCCGGCGTCTCGAACAGCACGGCGAACTCCGAGTTGTCGGACGCGGGGAAGAAGCCCCCGCCGATGAGGGGGAAGAGCATGAAGGCGCCGATGAAGCTCGCCCCGGCCACCGCCAGCGTCGTCTTGCGGTGCCGCAGCGCCCAGGTGATGACGCCCCGGTAGCGCGCGGCCTGCGCGTCGAACCAGGCGTTGAACCGCGCGATGGACCGCGTCAGCAGGTTGCCGGTGTGGCGGCCGCGCACGTGCGGGTTCACCCCCCACCACGCGCTGAGCATCGGCGTCAGGGTGAACGACACGAACAGCGATGCGAGCACGGCCCACGCGACCGTCAGTCCGAACTGGTAGAAGAAGCGCCCGATGATCCCGCCCATGAACGCCACCGGCACGAAGACGGCGACGATCGAGAACGTCGTCGCCATCACCGCGAGGAAGATCTCCGTCGTGCCGCGCCCCGCCGCGGCGAAGTGGTTCTCCCCCTTCTCCCGGTGCCGCACGATGTTCTCGATCACCACGATGGCGTCGTCGATCAGGATCCCGATCGACAGCGACAATCCCATCAGGGTGATCACGTTGAGCGTGAACCCCAGCGCGTTCATGAGGACGAACGACGAGATCACCGACACCGGCAGCGCGAGCGACGTGATCGCCGTCGCCTTCCAGTCGTTCAGGAAGAGCATCACGACGACGATCGTGAGCAGCGCGCCCAGCAGCAGCTCGTGGATCACGTCGGTCACCGACTGCCGGATGAACACGGAGTTGTCGCGGATCACGCCGAGGTCCGTGCCCGCCGGGAGGGTGCGCCGCAGCCGCTGCACCTCGGCGACCACGGCGTCCGCCACGTCGACGGTGTTCGCGCCGGAGACCTTGAGGATGTCCAGCGACACCGCGCGCCGGTGGTTCACGAGGGCGATCGACCGCTCCTCCTCCGTGCCCGTCTCGACGACGGCGACGTCGCGCAGCCGCACCGGCTGGCCGTTCCGCGTGACGACGATGATGTTCGCGAACTGCGCCGGATCGGTGATGCGCCCGGTCACGCGCACGAGCTGCTCGCGCGGCCCGCTCTCCACCCGCCCGGCCGGCACCTCCATGTTCTGCTGCCGCAGCGCGCCGATCACGTCGGGCACCGTGACGCCGAGCGCCTGGAGGCGGTTGGGGAGGAGGTTGACGCGGATCTGCCGCGCCAGCCCGCCGGCGATGCGCACCTCGCCCACGCCGCGCACGCTCTCCAGGCGGCGGCGGATCGTCTCGTCGGCCAGCACGGTGAGCCGGTCGATCGGCTGCGTCTCCGACGAGAGCGCGAGCGAGAGGATCGGCTGCGCCGAGGGATCGAACTTCTGGATCACCGGCGGATCGATGTCGTCAGGCAGGTCGCGCCGGATGCCGTCGATCTTGGCCCGGATGTCCTGCGCCGCGACGTCCACCTTCACGCCGAGATCGAACTCCACGATCACCTGCGACACCCCCTCCAGCGACACGGAGGTGATGCGCTTCACCCCGGCCACGGGGTTGAACGCCTCCTCCAGCGGACGCGTCACCTCGCGCTCCACCGTCTCCGAGCTCGCGCCGGCGTACGTCGTCTGGACGGCGACGACGGGGATCTCCACGTCGGGGAACTCGTCGATCGCCAGCCGGCGATAGCTGAACAGGCCGAGCACGACGAGGCCGGCCATCATCATCGTGGTGAACACGGGCCGCCGGATGGCGACGCCGCTCAGGCCGGACATGCGGCCGGACGACTCGTCTGGCATGCGCTATCGCGTGGTGTGCGGCTGGCCCGTCTGGATCGCCTCGGAGGCGATCGAGACGAGGGTGCCGTCGCCCACGTCCGCCGACGGGTTGAGCACCACCCGGTCGCCGCTCCGCAGCCCCGACAGCACCGCCACGAGCCCGGTGGCCTCGTCGCGCGCGCCGAGACGCACCGTGCGCCGGGCGATGCGGTTCGCCGCGACCGCGTACACGACGGCCGAGTCGCCCGATCGCCCGCCGATCGCGGACTCGGGGATCACGACCGAGCTCCGCGACACCCCCGTCTCGATCCGCCCGCGCGCGTACTGGCCGCCGACGATGCGGCTGCCCGGATTCGGCAGCCGGACGTACACGCCGACCTGCCGCGTGCCCGGATCCGCCGTGGGATCCACGCGCGCCACGCGGCCGCGGAAGACCTGATCGGGAAAGGCATCGAGGGTGAAGGTCACCGGCTGGTCCGCGCGCACGCGCGCGGCGTCCTGCAGTCCGATGCGCCCCGCCAGCTCCAGCTCCGACGCGTTCACGATCGTGAACAGCGCCGCGCCCGGG
>CAMLIT010000140.1 GCA_946480295.1 uncultured Gemmatimonadota bacterium | reverse complement strand
TGCCGAGCCCGCGCCACGGCCGCGCCGCCTCACCCGGCGGCCGCCGCAGCCGCCGCCTGACGAGTGGCGCCGCGCGCGCGGCGAGCGGCGCGAGCGCCATCACGACGAGGCCGGCCGCCGCCAGCGGCGCGCTCATCTTCCCGAACCCCATCGTCAGCAGGAACAGCCCGGCGAAGCTCGTCGCCACGTCCCACTGCACCACGCCCTCGGCCGTCGTCGACGCCCAGTACCCCGCCGCCGGGCCGGCGACGAGCGCGCTGAGGTGCAGCGGCACGGACAGCACCATGAGATAGCCCGTGAACGCGCGCCACCGCGTGCTGTCGCGCCGCCCCGCGCGCTGCCCCGCCCACAGCATGATGACCGACAGCGCGAGCGCCACGGAGTAGACCTCGGTCTCCGTCGCGTTCATCCAGACGGTCGACATCCCGCCCGCGCACAGCGCGCCCGCGATCGCCGGCCAGCGGACGCGGTTCACCGCGCCCTCGCCCGCGCTCTCCAGCACGAGCGCGACGCTGAACGCCCCCCCCGCCGCCGTCGCGATGGCCGACAGCGAGTTCGTCGCCGCGGCGAACGGGACGAAGAAGAGCACCTTCGCCCAGACGTTCTGGAGCAGCGTGACGAGCGGCGTCCCCGGCGGATGCGGGATGCCGAGGACCTTCGCCGCGGCGATGAACTCGCCGGCATCCCAGAAGGTGACGTCCGGGGCGAGGGTGGCGAGGTACACCAGGAGCAGCACGACGCCGGCGATCGCCGCGCCCACGGCGGCGGCGCGGCCGACGCGTCGTGGCGCGCCGGCCGCTGCGTCCCCCGCGCTCACGCGCGGACCTGCACGGCGACGTGGTCGGGCTGCCCCTCCACCTGCTTCAGCGAGCGGCCCGAGAGCAGCTCGCGGAGCTGCGGCGTCGTCAGGTTCCGCAGCAGGCGCCCCGCGAGCGCCACGGAGATCGTCGACGTCTCCTCCGACACCACGATTACCAGCGCGTCCGTCTCCTCGGAGAGGCCGAGCGCGGCGCGGTGCCGCGTGCCGAGCGAGCGGTCGAGCAGCGCCGCCTGTGACAGCGGCAGGATGCACCCCGCGCCGACGATCGTGTCGCCCCGGACGATCACCGCCCCGTCGTGCAGCGGCGAGTACGGCGTGAAGATCGTCGCCAGCAGGTCGGCCGACACCTTGGCCTGCATCTCCGATCCGGACTGGACGAACTCCTCGAGCGACATCTCGCGCTCGATGGCGATGATCGCCCCGATCCCCGACCGGCTCAGCCGCTCCACCGCGTCCGTGATCTCCTCCGCCACTTCGCTCTGCTCCATGCGCTGGAAGAACCGCGACATCGGCGAGCGGCCCAGGTGGGCGAGCGCCGTCCGCAGCTCCGGCTGGAAGATGATCAGCAGCGCGAACGCGCCGTAGGTGAAGATGAGCTGCAGGAGATACGTGATCATCCCCAGCTTCAGCGTGTAGGCGAGCGCGTAGGCGAGCAGCAGCACGACGATGCCGACGAGGATCTGGACCGCGCGCCGCCGGTGCAGGATGAGCAGCACGCGGTAGAGCGCGACGCTGACGATCGCGACCTCCAGCACGTCCCGCCATCCCGGATGCAGCAGCCGGAGCTGTTGCAGCACCGTCGCGTTCACGCCGCCCCCTCCGCGTCCGACGCCGCGAGCGCGCGCGCCACCGCCCAGGCGACGTCCAGCGCCTGACGATTCGGCGCGACGTCGTGCACCCGGAAGAGCCGGGCCCCGCGCGCCAGCGCCGCCACGTTCGCGCCGATCGTCCCCGCCACGCGCTGCGCCGGCTCCTTCACCCCGGAGAGCTCCCCCACGAACCGCTTCCGCGACGCCCCGACGAGCACCGGGTGGCCGAGCGCGACCACCCGCGGCAGCGCGGCGAGCACGGCCAGCGAGTGCTCGGTTCGTTTGGCGAAGCCGAACCCCGGGTCGAGCACGATGGCCTCGTGCCGCACGCCCGCCGCCAGCGCGCCGTCGCGCGCCGCCCGCAGCTCCGCGATCACCTCCGACACGACGTCCCCGTACTCCGCATGGCGATACGTCCCCATCTCGCTCACGTTCCCGCGCGAATGCATGAGCACCACGCCCGCGCCGCGCGCAGCGCAAATCTCGCCCATGCGGGGGTCGAGACGGAAGCCCGAGACGTCGTTCACGATCCAGGCGCCGGCGTCGAGCGCCGCCGCCGCCACCTCGCTCTTCACCGTGTCCACCGACAGCGGCACCGACGGCTGCCGCCGCGCGAGCGCCTCGACGACGGGCAGCACGCGCCGGAGCTCCTCCGCCGCGTCCACCGGCACCGCCCCCTGCGGCCGCGTGGACTCCCCGCCGATGTCGAGGATGTCCGCCCCCTGCGCGACCAGCGCCTCCCCGTGCGCGACCGCCCCGGCCGTCGAAAAAAACTCACCCCCGTCGCTGAAGCTGTCGGGGGTGACGTTGACGATGCCTAACACCAGCGGGCGGTCGACCGCGATCCGACCGCGAGCGGTCTGCCACGTGAGCGGTGCGAGCATGCCTGGTACAGGGTCGAGGGTCGAGGGTGGGAGGGTCGAGATGAACGTCTCGCGCGTGCAAGTCCTGTCTCGACCCTCGACCGTCGACCGTCGCCCCTCGCCGGCCTCAGGCCGGCGAGGGTTCCGGTCCCCCCAACAGCCCCGGCGCCCGGCGCGGCTCCGCCACGGGGGTCGGCGTCGGCGTCGTCGGCAGGGGCACCGCACCGCTCGCCCGCGGCGGCAGCTTCTCCCCGCGCACGAGGATCGCGATGTCCTCCCGCGTCAGCGTCTCCCGCTCCAGCAGCGCCGCGGCCACCGCGTGCAGCAGGTCGAGATTCTCGACCAGCGTCTGCTTCGCGCGCTCGTACGCCTCCTGGATCACGCGCTTCACCTCCGCGTCCACCAGCTGCGCCGTCTGCTCCGAGACCTCCTGGCGATGCTGGATCTCCCGTCCGAGGAAGAGCTCCTGCTCGTTCGCTCCTACCAGGATCGGTCCGATCGCGTCGGAGAGCCCCCACTGCGTCACGTACCGGCGCGCGATCTCCGTCGCCTGCTGGATGTCGCTCGCCGCGCCCGTCGTCACGCGATCGCGCCCGAACACCAGCTCCTCCGACACGCGCCCGCCGTAGCTCATGACGAGCTTCGCCTCGAGCTGCTGCCGCGTGATCGACACGCGATCGTCCTCCGGCAGCGTGAACGCGAGCCCCAGCGCGCGGCCGCGCGGGACGATCGTCACCTTGTGCAGCGGATCGTTCCCCGGGACCTTGATCGCGCAGATCGCGTGGCCGGCCTCGTGGAACGCCGTCAGCCGCCGCTCCTCGTCCTTCATCACCATCGATTTCCGCTCGGCGCCGAGCATGACCTTGTCCTTGGCGTCCTCGAGGTCGGCCATGAAGATCCGGTCGTGCCCGCGGCGCACCGCGAGCAGCGCCGCCTCGTTCACGAGGTTCGCCAGGTCCGCGCCCGCCATCCCCGGGGTGCCGCGCGCCACCGTCGTCACGTCCACGTCGTCGGCGATCGGCTTGTTCCGCAGGTGCACCTTCAGGATGCCCTCGCGCCCCTTCAGGTCCGGGGCGTCCACGACGATCTGCCGGTCGAAGCGCCCGGGGCGCAGCAGCGCCGGGTCGAGCACGTCGGGCCGGTTCGTCGCCGCGATGAGGATCACGCCCTCGTTCGACTCGAAGCCGTCCATCTCCACGAGGAGCTGATTGAGCGTCTGCTCGCGCTCGTCGTGGCCGCCGCCGAGCCCCGCGCCGCGGTGCCGGCCGACGGCGTCGATCTCGTCGATGAAGATGATGCACGGCGCGTGGGCCTTCCCCTGCTCGAACAGGTCGCGCACGCGCGACGCGCCGACGCCGACGAACATCTCCACGAAATCCGAGCCCGACATCGAGAAGAAGGGCCGCCCCGCCTCACCGGCCACGGCGCGCGCGAGCAGCGTCTTGCCCGTGCCCGGCGGGCCGACGAGCAGCGCCCCCTTCGGCAGGCGGCCGCCCAGCTTCGTGAACTTCTGCGGGTCACGCAGGAACTCGATGATCTCCTGCAGCTCCTGCTTCGCCTCGTCCGCCCCGGCGACGTCGGCGAAGGTCACCTTCGGCGTGTCGCCCGTGAGCAGCTTCGCCTTCGACTTGCCGAACGAGAAGGCCTTGGCCCCGCCCGCCTGCATCTGCTTGAACAGGAACAGGTAGAAGCCGATCAGGAGCAGCCACGGCAGGAAGTTGAGCACCCACGCCGTCACCGACGGGCGCGCGTCCTCCGCCTGGATGTCGACGTTCTTCGCGCTCAGCCGATCGAGCTCGGCCTGCGAGTTCTCCATCGGCAGCCGGACGTTGAACTTCGAGACCGTCCGCCCCTGATACGTGATCGGGTTCCGGAACGACCCCGTGACGAGTTTCCCCGCCTGGATGTCGACGCTGCGGATGTTGTCCCGGTCGAGCTGATCCTTGTACTGGGTGTACGTGATCGTGGGCGCCGCGTCGGACCGCGCCCCCGAGAGCTGGATCAGCGCGACCGGGATGAGAAGGATCAGTATCCAGAAGGAGAGCGTCTTCGAGAAACGTCCCCAGCTGAAATCCTTCTTGTTCTTCGGAGGCATGGGTACTGGCATCTACTGCAAGCTCGCTATGTACGGGAGGTGCCGGAAATTCTCCGCGTGGTCCAGGCCGTAGCCCACCAGGAACTCGTTCGGTGCGTCGAACCCGATGAACCGCGTCGGGTGCTTCAGTTCGGACGCGACGTGCTTGTGCAGCAACGCGCAGATCTCCAGCGAACGCGGATTCCGTGCCCGCAACAAATCCATCAAGCGGTTGAGAGTTCGCCCGGTATCCACGATGTCCTCGACGAGCAGGATGTGCTTGCCCGTCAGGGACGTTTCTGGGTCGTACAGCAGCCGAACGGTGCCGCTCGACTGCGTGCCGTCCCCGTAGCTCGACGCCACGAGGAAGTCCACCTGGAGCGGCCGACGGATCTGCCGCACCAGGTCGCTCAGGAATATAAAGCTGCCCTTCAACAAACCGAGCACCAGCAGCTCCCCGTCCGGGTAGGCGGCCGTGATCTCGGCGCCCAACTCCCGCACGCGGGTGGCGATCTGGTCCTCGGTGAACACCAGCCGCCGGACCGTGCGTCCGAGCAGCCGTGGGTCATCTAGCGTGAAAGTCACAACGGAACGGGGATCCCGGCCTGCCGGACCGGTCGGTCGCCGCGTGACTGCGGCAAACTCCAGGAATCCAGACGATCTCATCGCCCGCCAGGACCACCGGCCAGTCGGCGCGGCGACGGCCCGAGATCCTCGCCGCCGTCAGATAGCGCTTGACCTTCCGCGCCGGCTCGCCGGTCCGGAAGGTCATCGTGTCGCCAGGCCTCCATCGGCGGACGGTCAGGGGCACATCTCGCGGCAGCGACGCACTCCACGGGTCGCTCGCCGTCGCCTCGTCGACCGGCCGGAATCGCCAATCCCCCCAGTTCGTCGCGCCTTCGAGCGGCACGGCGGGCGACGACGCCTGCCATTCCCGCAAGCGGCGCAGCTCCAACAGCTTCCGCCCGCGTGCCACTTCCCAGCCGCCGGCGAGCTGGATGCGCGCGCCGACTCGTCCTTCTATGGTAAACTCGACCAGTCGCCCGGCTCCGCGACGGTCGAGCGCGATTCCCGCCCTCGCGGCCAGCGCGGGCCACACCACGGCCAGCGACTCACGAGAATACCCGGCCAGGGAGTCCGCCGCAACGTCGAGCACGGCGCCGCGCGCCCGGTGCTCGACCTCCCGATCGACGACCTCGTCCACCTCGCGACGCCAGTCCGCCGCGCGCGTCGCGAGCGACAGCAGCTCCTCCTCGAGCCCCGGGCGCTCACGACGAAGCGCCGGGAGCAGGTCGAGCCGTACGCGATTCCGGAAGAAGCGACGCGACGCGTTGCTCGGGTCCTCCACCCACGACACCCCGTGCATCTCCGCGTACGCCGTCAGCTCGCGGCGGCTCGCGCCGAGCAACGGCCGCCGCACCGCGGACTCGGCGTACAGCCCCGCGATCCCGCGCGCGCCCGCGCCGCGCAGGATACGCATGAGCACCGTCTCGACCTGGTCGTCGCGCGTGTGCGCCGTCACGATCGTTCCCCCGGTGCGCAAGGCGACGTCGTGCAGGAAGGCCCAGCGCGCCTCGCGCCATTCCGCCTCGCTCGGCGGGGAAGATCGCGCGCCCTCGGCGAAGGTGCTGTGACCCACGACCACCGGCACGCCGAGCGCCAGCGCGCGCGCGGCGACGAACCGCGCCGCGCGCGCGCTGTACGGCCCGCTGCCGTGATCGAAGGTGGCCACGAGCAGTCGCGAGCGCGGCGTCGTCGCAACCGCCGCGTCGAGCAGCGCCATCGAGTCCAGCCCGCCGGAGACGGCGAGCACCGCGAGGGGCAGATCGGCCAGCGAGGTTGCGACGGGCGCGCGGATGGTCACGCTCGCAAGATACCGCGCCCGCAGTTGGCGCGCCGTGCCGGTTCAGGTATCTTTGCTGCGTCCAACTTCATCGATCCGCCGTTTCCACCACCAGGAGCTTCGCTTGGAGAGTCATGGACCACTCGGCACCCTCTGGGTCGGCCTCGCCCTCGGGTGCTTCTACATCGCGCTGATCTGGCTCAACACGCTGCTCGGCTTCTTCCTCACGCCGCTGTTCACCATCCCGTCGACGTGGATGCTGGAGCGGCTGGGCCGGCGGCGCCGCACGACGACGCCGCGCTGACCCGCGCGGCGCACGCGTGTCGCCACGCCCGGCGCGTGAACGAGGGACGGGGATCGCTCCCCGTCCCTTCGTCGTATATGCCCGCCAGCGCCGCGCCGCGACTCTCCGCCGGCTGATCCCCGCGCTCCTCGCCGCATGCGCGACGCTGTGCCTCCCCGGCCGCGCCGCCGCCCAGATGCTCGTGCGCCCCTTCGCCTCCTGGCGCACCCTCCAGACGGCGCACTTCGTCTTCCACTACCCGCGCGAGCTCGAGGACTGGACCCGCTTCGTCGCCGCACGCATCGAGAGCGTCGACTCGGCGGTGTCGCGCGTCGTCGGCTACACGCCGCGCGCGCGGGTGACGATCATGGTCGAGGACCCGTACGACCTCTCCAACGGGTCCGCCGTCCCCTTCCTCGAGCACCCGGTCATCACCTTCTGGGCGACGCCTCCCGATCCGCGCGAGGAGATCGGCGAGTTCCGCACCTGGGGTGAGATGCTGTCCAGCCACGAGTTCGCGCACATCGCGCACCTGACGCGGCCGTCGCGCGACCCGCTGCGCCGACTCGTCTGGCGGCTCATGCCCGTCGACGTCGGCCCGATCACGCTCGGCGCGCCCCGCTGGGTGATGGAGGGCTACGCCACCTGGGTCGAGGGGCGCGTCACGGGCACCGGGCGCCCGCACGGCACCTGGCGCCCCGCGCTGCTGCGGCAGTGGGCGATCGAGGGGCACCTCCCGACCTACGCGGAGATGAGCGAGTCGGGCGTCTTCAACGGCGGCAGCTTCGCCTACCTCGTCGGGTCGGCGTACCTCGACTGGCTCGTTCGGCACAGCGCCGACGGCGACTCCAGCCTCGTCTACGTCTGGCGCCGCCTGACGGCTCGGCGGGTGCGCACCTTCGACGAGGCGTTCGCCGGCATCTTCGGCCAGCCGCCGTCGGAGCTCTACGGCCGCTTCACCGCCGAGGTCACGGCGAAGGCGATGGAAGCCGAGCGCGCGCTGGAAGACTCCGCGGCGGGCGGGCACGGGCTGGTCGAGGGCGAGCTGGTGCAGCACCTCGCCTGGGCGACCGGCGATCCGGCGATCTCCCCCGACGGCCAGCGCGTCGCCCTCGTCCTGCGCTCGCGGCGCCTCCCGTCGCGCGTCGTCGTCTGGAAGACGGCGCCGGAGCCGGACACGGCCCGGGCGACGCGCGAGGCGCGGCTCCTCCGGCGCGATCCCGCGGACGTCCCGGCGCGGCGCTTCTACCCGCCGCCGAAGCGGAGCGTCGCCGTGCTGCTCGCGCGCGCCGGCATCCCCTACGAGGACCCGCGCTTCCTCGCCGACGGGCGCCACCTCCTCGTTTGGCGCGACACGCCGCGGGGCGACGGCACCCTGCGCCCCGACGTCTACGAGTGGGACAGTCGGGACGGCGGCGTCCGCCGGATCACCCATGGGGCGGCGGTCCGCGAGCCCGATCCCGCCCCCGACGGCCGCACCGCGGCCGCCGTGCGCTGCGCCGGCGGCCACTGCGACGTCGTGCGCGTCGACCTCGCGACCGGCGCGGTCACCACCCTCGTCGCCGGCGACGTCGAGACCTCGTACTACCGGCCGCGCTTCTCCCCCGACGGCCGCTCGATCGCCGTCGCCGTCCAGCGCGCGAACCGCTGGCGCATCGCCATCGTCGATGCGACCACCGGGGTGCTGCGCCTCGCCGATCCCGACGACGGCGCGAGCCGCTACGACGCGGCCTGGCTCTCGCCCACGACGCTCGTCGACGTCTCCGACCGCGGCGGCATCCCCGACCTCGAGCGACTGGACCTGGCCACGCGTGCGGTACGCCCGCTCACCCGCGTGACCGGCGCCGCCGTGGCGCCCGATCCCGATCGCCACGACGGCTCGATCTGGTTCCTCGCCCTGCATTCGCGCGGCTACGACCTGCGCCGCCTCCAGCCGGACAGCGCGCCCGCCTTTCACGTGGCGTCGCTCGACACGGCGCTCGCGCCGGTCGTCCCCGTGCCGTCGGCGGGGGCGCGGGCGTTCGCGCCGGCCCCGCTGCCGCCGTCGCGCGCCTACGGCCTCGGGCCGCACGTCACCCGCTGGATCCCCGCCCCCGTCGTCAGCGCCGACGGTGTCGGCGCGCTCGTCAGCATCGGCAGCGTCGATCCCGTCGGCCGTCTCGCCGTCGCCCTCACCGGGGCGGCGGGCGACCGCGCCACCTGGCGCGGTGGCTCGTTAGGCATCGTCTGGCGCGGCCTCCCCGCCGAGCTGCACGCCGCCGCCTTCGCCGCGCGCCAGTCGCCGCTGGCCACCGGCGCCGCGCCCGTTCCCGCGCGCCTCGACGCGACCCTCGCCGGCGCCGTCGGCAGCGTCGGCTACGCGCAGCAGTTCGACGTCTGGCGGCACGACGACCGCGTCGGCGCCTCGTTCGGCACCCTCGCCCCGCGCGGGGCGCCCACCGTCGCGCGCGACCTCGCCTTCGCCCGCGTCGCCGGCCGCTATCGCCAGACCGGCGACGGCTGGCAGCTCGGCGAGGCGCTCACCCTCGCCGCCAGCGCCGGACGCACCGGCGACGCGAGCTACCGACGCGCGCTCGTCGGCGCCGCCCTCTCCAGCGGCGGGGTCCGCGCGCTGCCCCTCTCCCTGGAGGCGGCGTGGGGGCGCCTCTGGGGCGACATCGATCCCTTCGAGCGCTTCGCCGTCGGCGGCACGCACTCCCCCGTCGTGGACGACGACGTCCTGCAGCAGCGCATCGCCATGCCCGCCCTCCCGACGGCGACGCTCACCGGCGACCGCGTCCTCGTGGCGCGCGCCGGCACCGTGCTCGCCGGCCTCGCCCCCTTCTACTGGGTCGCGCGCACCGATTCCACCCTATCGCTGACGCGCGGATGGCATCGCGTCTACGGCGTCGAGTGGGCGCTCGCCTCGCCCCCCTTCCCCGCCCTCGCCCTCCCCGGCGCCCGCCTCCGCTTCGGCGCCGCCCGCTCCCTCGACGCGCCGTTCGCGCGGAAGATCAGGGGGTGGATCGAGGCGCAGATCGAGCCGTGAGGACCACGGCGGACGTGACGCCGCAGTGCGCACTGCGAACGTCACTACGTACTACGCACTGCGAACGTCACTACGTACTACGTACTGCGCATTGCGAACGTCACTACGTACTGCGCACTGCGAACGTCACTACGTACTGCGCACTGCGAACGTCACTACGTACT
>CAMLIT010000139.1 GCA_946480295.1 uncultured Gemmatimonadota bacterium | reverse complement strand
GAAGTCGAGGGCCGTCATGACGATCGTGTCGCGCGGCGGCGTGTAGTCGAGCGCCGACAGCACCGCGGCCTGCGCGATCGTCACGTTCGGCATCATCACGACCTCCCCCGCGCCGGCGCCGATGAGCGGCGCGATCTCGTTGCCGACGGTGACCGGCATCTCCCACCAGCCGCGGCTCCACGCCTTCACCCCGAACTGCGCCCACTCCTCGGCGTACGCGGCGAGCATCTCCGGCACGGCGCGCGGCATCGCGCCGAGCGAGTTCGACACGAGGTAGGTCGTGTGCTCGAGGATCGGGAAGTCCGCGCGAAATGCGAGCAACGGGTCACGCATGGGCCACCTCCGTGCGGCGCCGCCACGCCGCGACGACGTAGAACAGGAACACCGCGAGAAGCAGGCCGCCGATGGCGAGCCACTCCCGGAGCGTCAGGCTGGCGAGGAGCCACACGATCACGGCCAGCGCGAGCACCGGCACCACCGCGGCGCCGGGCACGCGGAACGGCACGCCGCCACTGCGCACGTCGCGCCGCCGGAGCTCCCAGGCCGCCACGCAGCACGCCGCGTACACGAGCAGGACGGAGCCGTTGGCGACGATCGCCAGCGTCTCGAACCTGCCGGTCACCGCCAGCACGAGCACGATCAGCGTCTGGACGACGATGGCCCACGCCGGCGTGTGGAAGCGCGGATGCACCCGCGCCAGCCGCGCGGGGAGGAAGCCGTCGCGCGCGAACGCGAACAGCATGCGCGGCACCGCCAGCGTCGTCCCGCTCACGTAGCCGAACATCGAGATCGACGAGCCGACGAGGATGAGCGTCCGCCCCCAGCCGCCGAGCGCCACGCCGGCGGCGGCGGCGAGCGGCGTCTGCTCGGTCGCCAGCGCGGAGCCGAGGATCCCCTGGGTGACCACCTGCACCGCCAGGTAGACGATCGTCACGACGGCCATCGCGATGAAGATCGCGCGCGGCACCGTGCGTGCCGGATCGCGCACCTCGCCCCCGGGCATGAGCGCCGTCTCCACGCCGAGGAAGGCGAAGAGCAGGAGGGTCGAGGCCCTCGCCACCGCCGGCGCGCCGGGCGCGTGCGCCCACGCGAGGTTCGCCCGATGCACCGCGAACGCGCCGCCGACGACGAGCACGGCGAGGGGCAGCAGCTTCGCGATCGTGATCGCCGCGTTGAACCGGTTCGCCGCGCGCACGCCGCGGATGTTGAGCACGGCCAGCCCGCCGAGCACGATCGCGAGCCCCGCGTTCCGCCCAACGCCCGAGGCGAGCGCCGGCACGAGCGCGCCGAGCGAGTCGGCGAAGAAGGTGGCGACCGCCGACAGCGCGAAGGTGATCCCGACCCACAGCATCGCGCCGCTGAGGAATCCGAGCAGCGGCCCGAACGCGACCTCGACGTACGCGTACACGCTCCCGGTGAGCGAGACGCGGCTCCCCGCCTCGGCGAAGCAGAGCACGATGAGCCCCATGGCGATCGCGCAGACGACGTACGCGATCGGCGCCGCCGCCCCGAGCGCCGCCGCCGCGCCCGTCGGCAGCCGGAAGATCCCGCCGCCGATCGTGACGTTGACGATCGCGGCGGCCAGCCCCCAGGTACCCATGGCGCGCACGAGCTCCCGCTCGGCGGAGGGTCGAGGGTCGACGGTCGAGGCTCGAGAAGACATTCAGGGGCGAGGGTCGAGGGGCGAGGGTCGAGAGGGCAGGAGGTAGGAGATAGGAACGAGGAACGAGGAACGAGGAACGAGAAGCGGCGTCGTTCGCCATTTACTCGATCCTCGTTCCTGCATCACTACCTCACCGCGTTTCCTCGACCCTCGACCGTCGACCCTCGACCCTTGCTCCGATCCGCCACCCGCCTGAACTCCGCGTCCTTCGACCAAACGGGCACCGCCCCAGAATTCGCCAACCTCACCCCGAACCCCAGCACGACGTTCGCCAACTGCGCCGCGCCCGTGAGGTCGAAGTCCGGCCGGTACTCGTCCGAGGGCTGGTGATAGTGGTGGGCCGTGTAGTCCTCCTCCTGCTGCAGCCCCCACCCCGCCGGCCGGCCGATGAAGTCGTCGCCGGCGCTGACCGATACCGACGGGATCCCCGCCTTGGCGAACGAGAAGTGGTCCGACCGGTAGAAGTGCCCCTGCTCCGGGTGCGCTTCCGGAGAGATGCGCATGCCGAGCGGCCGGATGTACGTCGCGAGCATCGGGCCGAGTGAGCTCTTGGTGTCGCCGAGCACGTCGAGGTCGCGCGTCCTCCCCAGCAAGTTGCCCCCGTCGACGTTGAGGTCGGCCACGATGTGGCTCACCGGCACCGTCGGGTGCTCGGCGTAGTACTCGGAGCCGAGCAGTCCCGCCTCCTCGGCGGTGACGAACAGGAAGAGGAGCGACCGCTTCGGGCGCGGCGCCGCGGCGGCCGCGCGCGCGACGGCGAGCATGTCGGCCACCCCGGACGCGTTGTCCGACGCGCCGTTGTAGATCGAGTCGCCGTTCACCGCCGGACCGATCCCGAGGTGGTCCCAGTGCGCGCTGAACGCCACGTACTCGTCGCGCTGGCGCGGATCGCTCCCGCGCACCACGCCGACGACGTTCTCCGACCGCAGGTGCTCGACGCTGTTCCGGAACGACAGGTCGAGCGTGATCCCCGTCGGAACGGGGCGGAAGTCGCGCGAGTCCGCCTGCTGGCGGAGCTGCGCGAGATCGAGGCCGGCCTGGCGAAGGAGCGCGGTGGCGGCGCTGTCGGTGATCCACCCGCGGACGCCGAGCGGCGGCGGCAGCTTCGGATCCCGCGGCAGCATCCGCTGCTCGGTCGCCCACGACCCGACGACGGTATGCCACGGGTAGCCCGCCTGCTCCGTCGTGTGGATGATGAGCGCCCCCGCCGCGCCGCGGCGCTCCGCTTCCTCGAACTTGTACGTCCATCGCCCGTAGTACGTCATCGCCTTTCCGCCGAAGAGCGTCGGCTCCGACGGCGGCGCGGGCGGATCGTTCACGAGGACGAGGAGGATCTTGCCGCGGAGGTCCTGCCCCTTGAAGTCGTCCCACCGGTACTCGGGGGCGTTCACGCCGTAGCCGACGAAGACGAGCTCACCCGCCGCGGCGCTCGACGGGGTGGCCGAGCCGGCCCACACCACCACGTCGTCCGGCTGCCGAAGGGTCGCCGTCGCCTTCCCCGACGCGACGAGCCGCATCGTGGACGGCTGCGCGGTGACGACGTCGATCGGCACCGGCTGGAAGTACGAGCCGTCGGCGCCCGGCGCGACGCCGGCGGCGCGGAGCTGGCTCGCGATGTACTCGGCGGCGAGACGGCCGCCGCGCGTGGCAGGCGCGCGCCCCTCGAGGAGGTCCGAGCTGAGGAAGCGGAGGTCGCCGTCGATCTCGGAGGTGGTGACCGGGCGGGTGGTCCGCACCGGCGACTGCGCCGCGGCCGGCGCGCTGGCGGCGATGAGTCCCGCGGCGACGCCGCCGATCAGGTGAACCGTGATCCGTGTCATTGCGAACGAGGTCCGGGAAGCCGACGAATGGGAGAGCCCGTTTTGAACGCCGATACAACACTAGACCTTGCACGAGGGACACGCCACCATTCAGGCGGGTGTATCGGACCCGGTGGCGCAATTCTTCCACGCCGCTCCCGCACTTCTCGAGGAGACAGAAATGGCACGTAGACACTTCGCGATCGTCGCGTTCCTGCTGGCCGCCGCCGCGCCCCTGCGCGCGCAGAGTGTGTCGATGGCACCAGCCCCGCAGTCCCAGGCCGTCGCGCCGGCGTTCGCCGGCCCGACCTACAGCGCGATGAGCGTCGCCGCTCACGAGCAGACGGGCACGAAGACGCTCGTCATGTCGCCCGCCGCGCGCGGTGCAGATCTGGGCCAGGCGAAGGCGATGATGGTCGTCGGCGTCGCGGCGCTCCTCGCCGGTGCGGTGATCGGGAACACACCCGGCACGATCATCATGATCGGCGGCGCCGTGGTCGGACTCGTCGGCCTGTACGAGTACCTGCAGTAGCCCGGACGGCGTTCGAAGCTCGTCACGTCGGGGCGCGCCCTCCCATCGATCGACAGATGGGAGGGGGCGCCCCGCGCTCTTTTTCCGCCCGTTCCGCGCGCACGCGCGCGGCCGGGCACCGATCTTGACTCAGGCGTGTATTTCCATGAGCAGGCACGTCCGTCCGGATCGGTGCTGGCGACCTCCCGCCGCGCAACCCGCCCGGTCGAACGATCGTCCTTGAGGAGAGCACATCGCAACGCGAGCTCACGCTCGCAACGGGGTTGGCCGAACGTGATCCACGTCCGTCCGGCCCACGAGGGAAATCGTTGATGCCGGTCGGAAAGTCGGTCGTGGGACGGTCGCCGCGGATCTCGCTCGTTCTCGGCGGCGGTGGGGTGAAGGGCTTCGCCCACATCGGGGTCCTGCGCGCGCTCCAGGAGCGCGGCATCACCCCCACCCTGTACGCCGGCACCAGCATCGGCGCGATGCTCGCCGCCGCCGCCGTCGGTGGCATGAGCACCGACGAGATGGCGCAGCGCGCCGAGAGCCTCCGCCGGCGCGACCTCTTCCGCATCAACCACTTCGGCATGCTCATGGAGCGCATGCGCAGCCCCTCGATCTACCTCGAGGAGCCGCTGCGCGAGCTCTGTCGCGCCGTCGTGCCCTCGGGCACCTTCGCCGACCTCCCGGTGCGGCTCCTCGTCAACACGGTGGACGTCGAGCGGGGCACGCTCGTCGTCTGGGGCCTCCCGGGGCTGCAGGACGTCGACATCCAGGACGCCGTCTACGCCTCCTGCGCGCTGCCCGGCTTCTTCCCCCCCGGCCGCGTGGACGGCCGCACCTGCGTCGACGGGGGCGTCATCGACAATCTCCCCGTGTCCGTCGCGGCGCTCGACGCGGACCTCGTGATCGCCGTCGACGTCGGCAGCTCCGACCTCACCCCCGTGGCCGACGCGAGCGCCCAGGGCTTCGCGTCGATCTACATGCGCTCGGCCACGACGATGATGCACGCGCTGCAGCACTTCCCGCTGAGCCACTGGAATGGCCCGCCGATGGTGCTCATCCGGCCGAAGGTCGGCGACGAGTGGCTGAGCTTCACCGGGACGGCGGAGCACATCCGCGAGGGATATCGGTCGGCGAAGCAGGCGCTCGAGCACTACGAGGCGTACCTCGAGCAGCCCGGCGGCGTGTTCCCGCGCAAGCGCGTCGAGGTCACGGTGAGCCGCGAGCGCTGCATCGGCTGCGGCCTGTGCGTGGCGCTCGCCCCGCAGCTCATGGGGCTCGACGGGACGGGCAAGGCCTTCGCCCGCACGCGCACGGCCGACTGGTCGCCCGCGGACGGGGAGTTCGTGCACCACTGCCCGACCGCCGCGATCGAAGTCCGGCGCCTCGAGCATCTCGCCCCTCCCCCGGCGATGCCCGCCCCCGCGATCCTCGCGACGGACGGAGCCGAGGAAGACGAGGAGCCGCCGGCGTTGGGAGCGGCGTGAGGTAGGGACGAGGGACGCGGGACGCGCGGCGCGTCCGACCGGTCGAGATCCAGCGCCGACGGACGCCGAGGTGTTCCTCTCGACGCACTCACGCCACGACGCGTCCCGCGTCCCGCGTCCCTCGTCCCTACGCCTCCCCCCTCCCGCCTCCCTCCTCCCGCCCCAGCGCCCCCGCCGCGATCCGCTCGTACTGCTCCACCGCCGCCAGCAGCTCGGCGACGCGCACGTGCTCGTCGTCGCGGTGCGCGAGGTGGATGGAGCCGGGGCCGAAGAGGTACGGCGTGCCCCAGTTCGTGAGCGCGGGGATGTCGGTCGCGAACGCGGCGACCGAGGTGGGATAGCCGGGCAGCACGGCGAGCTTCACCGGGGGCACCATGACCCCCCACTCGAGCGTCGCCCGCCCCGCCGCCCAGCGCTCGAGGATCGGCCGGACCTCGCTCTCCGGGGTGACGAGCCGCGTCATGAGCCGCGCCTCCGCCGACGGCGCGACCACGTTGTCGGCGACGCCCCCCTCGATCACGCCGATGTTGATCGTCGTGTCGCCGAGCAGCGCGTCGTGCGGCAGCGCGAGGCCGTCGAGCTCCGCGAGGAGGTGCGCCAGCTCGCGCGTGGCGGAGCGGCCGAGGTGCGGATACGCCGAGTGCGCGGCGCGTCCTGTGGTGCGGACGATGGTGCGCACCGCGCCCTTGGTGCCCACGGCCAGCGTGCTCTCCGTCGGCTCGCCGTCGATGAGGATGCGGCTCGTGTTCTTGACGGCGTTCGCCGCGTGCGCGCCGTCGTGCGACACCTCCTCGCCGACGACGAAGAGCAGCCCGACGGGAACGCCGCGTCCGCGCAGCCGATCGGCCGCGCAGATCATCGCCGCCGCGATTCCCTTCGCGTCGCACGCGCCGCGACCGTGCAGCACGTCACCATCGAGCCGCGGTGGGATGTACGGCGGCACGGTGTCGAGATGCGTCGACAGCGTGACGAGCGGCTCGTCGCACGCGGTCGCGAAGAGGTCGTCGCGCCCGTCGCTCACCGGGATGCGCGTGACGCGCCAGTCGGCGCCGGCGAGATACGCATGCAGCCAATCGACGACTGCGCCCTCTCGTCCGCTCGTCGAGTCGATCTCCATCAGGCGGGCGGCGAGGGCCACCGGGTCGAGGGCGTCGCTGGGCATGAGATGGCGGTCAGTGGTCCGGGAGGGGCGGTGCCGGTGGACGCTAGCAGATCGCCGGGGAGGGACACAAGCAGAGCGAGCGACGAGGAACGAGGGACCGATCGCCGCGATCCACCGTCGAGCGTCGATGGACGGCGGACGACGAGCCGCGTCGCCGTGGAGTGCGGCCGCGCGACCCTCCGCGTGCCTGACTGGCGATCTTCGTCAGCGGCTCCGCGCCGCTACTGTTCGGCAGCCGGCCTCAACGAGCGTGCAGCGCCGCGCCCGGCAAGCTGCAACCCGATCCAGCAGCTGACTGGCCAGCTGAGGAGCCAGGAGAGCCAGTACCAGTGCGGCCAGCCTTTGCTCCAGTTGGGGATCGTCGTCGCGATGCCCATGACCTCCCCGACGACGAAGAACCAGAGCACGTGTCGGCCGGGGCTGGATGGAGCGAATCGCGCACAGAGCCATGCGCAGAAGATGGAGATGACCACGAAGAGCGCCGTGCTGGCCAGCAGCGCTGCATTGGACGGCAGATTGCCCGCGACGAAATCGCCGGGAAAGACGCGGGACAGCAGGGGGTCCGTGGCCAGGACGAGGATGATCGACAGGACGTAGCTGCCGCCGACGACACCGACTGATTTCAGCATCGAAGCGCTCCGCGTACCAGCAGGTGGTCTCCGCACTCCGCTCACCAGACCGGGACTCCACTCTACAGCCGACCAGGCGCTTCTGTCCACAGCGGCCGAGGAGTCGTGGAGCCCGTGGGCTCCCGCTTCGCCGTGATCCGCATCCCGACGTGCGATGCGTCCGGGCCAAGGACCGCGAGCACGGCACGAGTGGCCAGCCGCGGCGCGTCCTGTGACGCGCGTCCCGCGTCCCGCGTCCCGCGCCCCGCCTCATCCGTCCCCGCCCCCACTCCCCTCCCGCCCCCGCTAGATTCTCCCTCAGCCTGGCGCCCCGCTCGGGCGCGCCAGTGGCTCCGTCTGTCACCCTCGCCGCGGCCACGAGCGGCCGTACGAGAGACGCACCCATGGCATCCAAGAATTCCTTCGGCAGCCGCCAGACGCTCACGGTGGACGGCAAGCGCTACACGTACCACAGCCTCGCCGCCGTCTCGAAGCTCTCCAACGGCAACGCCGACCGGCTCCCCGTCAGCCTCAAGATCCTCCTCGAGAATCTCCTCCGGAACGAGGACGACGCCTTCGTCAAGCGCGAAGACATCGAGGCCCTCGCCAACTGGGACGTGCGCGCGAAGAAGGAGCGCGAGATCGCGTTCCGTACCAGCCGCGTCCTCCTCCAGGACTTCACCGGCGTCCCCGCCGTCGTCGACCTCGCCGCCATGCGCGACGCGCTCGCCCTGCTCGGCGGCGACCCGCAGCGCATCAACCCGCTCCAGCCGGTGGACCTCGTCATCGACCACTCCGTTCAGGTCGACGAGTACGGGTCGCAGGCCGCCTTCCTCATCAACACCGGCAAGGAGTTCGAGCGCAACAAGGAGCGCTACGTCTTCCTGCGCTGGGGCCAGGAAGCCTTCCGCAACTTCCGCGTCGTCCCCCCGGGCACCGGCATCTGCCACCAGGTCAACCTGGAGTACCTCGGCAAGAGTGTCTTCACCGCCGAGGAGGATGGCGAGACGATCGCCTATCCCGACTCGCTCGTCGGCACGGACTCGCACACCACGATGATCAACGGCCTCGGCGTCCTCGGCTGGGGCGTCGGCGGCATCGAGGCCGAGGCGGCGATGCTCGGCCAGCCGGTGTCGATGCTCATCCCGGAAGTCGTCGGCTTCAAGCTCCACGGCCGCCTTCCCGCCGGCGCGACGGCGACGGACCTCGTCCTCACCGTCACCGAGATGCTTCGCAAGAAGAAGGTCGTCGGCAAGTTCGTCGAGTTCTACGGCCCCGGCCTCTCGAGCCTCCCGCTCGCCGACCGCGCGACGATCGGCAACATGTCGCCGGAATATGGGGCGACCATGGGCTTCTTCCCGGTGGACGCCGAGACGTTGAAGTACCTCCGCCTCAGCGGCCGCCCCGAGGAGCACGTGAAGCTGGTCGAGGCGTACTGCCGCCAGCAGGGGATGTTCCGCACGGACGACACGCCGGACCCGGTCTTCACCGACACCATCGAGCTGGATCTCTCGACCGTCGAGCCGAGCATCGCCGGCCCGCGCCGTCCACAGGATCGCGTCCCGCTCTCGCGGTCGAAGGCGATGTTCGCCGAGGCGCTCGGCGCCGAGCTGGCGAAGACGGCGACCCCCGCTGGCGCGAAGGCCGAGCTGCGGCAGGCGCGCGCGGTCTCCTCGGAGCCCGCGCTCAGCCCCGCCGCGGTGCTCACCGCCGAGCGGGAGGGGACGAAGGAGAGCGAGGGCGTCGAAGTCGAGTACAACGGCCAGCGGTTCAAGCTGCGCCACGGCGCCGTCGTCATCGCCGCGCTCACGAGCTGCACCAACACGTCCAATCCATCGGTGATGCTCGCCGCCGCGTTGCTCGCGAAGAACGCGGTGCAGAAGGGGCTGAAGACGAGGCCGTGGGTGAAGACCTCCCTCGCGCCGGGCTCGAAGGTCGTGACGGACTACTTCCGGCAGGCGGACGTCCAGCAGTACCTCGACCAGCTCGGATTCCAGCTCGTCGGCTACGGCTGCACGACCTGCATCGGCAACTCCGGCCCGCTCCCGGAGCCGATCGCGAACGCGATCGAGGAGAACAAGATCGTCGCCACCGCGGTCCTCTCCGGGAACCGGAATTTCGAGGGGCGCATCAATCCGCTCACGCGCTTCAACTACCTCGCCTCGCCGCCGCTCGTCGTCGCCTACGCGCTCGCCGGCCGGATGGACATCGACCTCCAGCGCGAGCCGTTAGGCATCGGCAAGGACGGTCCCGTCTTCCTGCGCGACATCTGGCCGTCGGCCGAGGACGTGCAGAACGAGATCAACCGCAGCGTGAAGAGCGAGTTCTTCCGGAAGCAGTACGCCGACGTCTTCAAGGGCGACGAGGAGTGGCAGGCGCTCGACGTCCCCGAGGGCGAGACGTACGCGTGGGACCCGCAGTCGACGTACGTGAAGAACCCGCCCTACTTCGAGGGGATGACGACGCAGCCGCCGGGCGTGCGCCCGATCTCCGGCGCCCGCGCCCTGGCGATGCTCGGCGACTCCGTGACCACCGACCACATCTCGCCGGCGGGGAACATCCCGACGGCCAGCCCCGCGGGGAAGTGGCTCCTCGACCACGGCGTGCAGCGCAAGGACTTCAACTCCTACGGCTCGCGCCGCGGGAACCACGAGGTCATGATGCGCGGCACCTTCGCCAACATCCGCCT
>CAMLIT010000138.1 GCA_946480295.1 uncultured Gemmatimonadota bacterium | reverse complement strand
GACGAGATCGTCGTCACGGCGCTCGAGCACCACGCGAACTTCGTCCCCTGGCAGCAGCTCGCGATGGCGAAGGGCGCGCAGCTCCGCATCTGCCGCCTGACGAGCGACGGCCAGCTCGACCTCGACGGCCTCGCGAGCCTCGTCACGACCCGGACGCGCGTCGTCGCCTTCAACCACGTCTCCAACGCGCTCGGCACGATCAACCCCGTCGACGAGATCGCGGCGCTCGCGCGCCAGAACTCCGACGGCCGCGCCCTCGTCGTCTGCGACGGCGCGCAGGCGGCGCCGCACCTCGGCGTGAACGTCGACGCGCTCGACGTCGACTTCTACGCCTTCAGCGGCCACAAGATGCTCGGGCCGATGGGGATCGGCGGCCTGGTTGGCCGCCGGTCGATCCTCGAGAAGATGCCCCCCTACCAGATGGGCGGGGACATGATCGAGATCGTCGAGGACGAGCGGAGCACGTGGAACGTCCTGCCGCACAAGTTCGAGGCGGGGACGCCGAACGTGGCCGATGCGGTGGGGCTGGCCGCCGCCTGCGACTACCTCGACTCGCTCGGCATGGCGGCGGTGCGCGGCCACGAACGCCTCCTGCTCGAGCTGGCGCACGAGCGGCTCGCGGCCATCCCCGGCGTGCGGCTCCACGGCCCGCGCGAGGTGGCGCGCAAGTCCGGCGTCGTCTCGTTCACCCTCGAGGGGGTGCACCCGCACGACATCGCGACGGTGCTCGACCAGGACGGCGTGTGCATCCGCGCCGGCCATCACTGCGCGCAGCCGTTGATGCGGCGGCTCGAGGTGCCCGCGACGGCGCGGGCGTCGTTCTACGTCTACAGCGACCCCGCCGACGTGGAGGCGCTGGTCGGCGGGGTGCGCAAGGCGAAGGAGATGTTCGCGGTGTAGCCAGGGCGGCACGGCGCGGCGACGGTCGACGCATCGGGGCGCGCCCGCTAGCTTCCGCCACATGTTCGCCATCGCCATCATCCGCTATCGCCGTCCGCTCGAGGAAGTCGTCACCGTCGTGGACGAGCACCGCGCCTACCTGCGCAGCCTCAAGGAGCAGGGACTGCTCGTCGCGTCCGGCCCGATGGACCCGCGCTCGGGGGGCATCCTCCTGCTCCACGTGCCCGACGACGACGTCCACGCGACCCTCGACCGCATCCGCGACGGCGACCCGTACACGAAGCGCGGGATGGGGCAGTACGAGCTGATCCCATGGAAGGTGAATACGGGATTGGAGGAGCTGGAGAGGGCGCGGAAGTAGGGACGAGGGACGAGGGACGCGTCGTGGCGTGACGGCGGAACACCTCGGCATGCGTCGGCGCGCGATCTCGACCGGTCGGACGCGCCGCGCGTCCCTCGTCCCTCCCCTCGCTGCGCTCGGGGCAGGCTGTCCCTCGCTCACCGCCCCCCCGCCAGACCGGCGACGATCACCGCCGCCCACTGCACCCCCCGGTACGCGTCCGGCGTGTTCTCGTACCACTCACCTAACGAGTGGCTGCCCCCGCTCGCGCCGCCGCCGCCGATCGTGATCGCCGGGATGCCGAGGCTGAGCGGGATGTTCGCGTCGGTGCTCGAGGCACCGGTGGGCCCGAGGGCGATGCCGAGCCGCGCGGCCGCCGCGTAGGCGGTGCGCACGATCGCCGCCGAATCGGACTGGCCGCTGTTCGCCGGCCGGATGCCGATCGTGTCCACCTCGAGGCGGAGCTTCGCGCGCTCCGCCCGCTCGCCGGTGGTGCGGATCCAGCGGTCGTTCTCCGCGGCCAGCGCGTCGCCGAGGATCCGCTGCACCTCGGCATCGAGCGCGGCCACCGACGCCTCCGTCTCCGAGCGCATGTCGATCTCCATCGATGCCTCGAAGGGGATCGAGTTCACCGACGTGCCGCCGCGGACGACCCCGACGTTGAAGGTGGTCTTCGGCGTCGTCGGCACCTGGAGCTCGGCGATGCGCGCGATCGCCCGCCCCATCGCGTGGATCGGATTGGGGATGCCGAACGCGCCGTAGCTGTGGCCGCCCGGGCCCAGGTACTTCGCGAGGTAGCGGTGGCTGCCCACGGCGCGGCTCGTCACGTGCTCGCCGGAGCCGTCCACCGAGATGAAGTAGTCGATCTTCCCCGGCAGGTCGCGCGCGAAGAGCTGGCGCATGCCGCGGAGGTTGCCCTCCCCCTCCTCGCCGACGTCGCCGACGAAGTAGACCGTGCCCGCCGTGCGGACGCCGGCGCGCTGGAAGGCCCGGGCGACGGCCAGCACGGTCGCGAGGCCGCGGCAGTCGTCGGAGATGCCGGGGCCCTTCAGCCGAGCGCCGTCGTGCCGGACGGTGACGTCGGTCCCCTCGGGGAACACGGTGTCGAGGTGGCCGGCGAGCACCACGGTCGGCCCCGTCCCCGTCCCGGGCCGCTCGGCGATGACGTTGCCGACGCTGTCGACGCGCACGCGCTCGAGCCCCAGCGCCTCGAGCCGACGCCGGAACTCGGCACCGCGCCGCGCCTCGTGGAAGGGCGGCGCCGCGATCTCGCATAACGACACCTGCTGCGCCACGGTCCAGCCGTCGCTCCCGCGGATCTCGTCGAGGGCCGCGCGGAGCCGCGGGTCATCGGGAATCGCCTGGGCGAAGAGGAGGCGGGGCAGGGCGGCGAGGGCGAGGAGAAGATGAGGGCGCATGGCGGGAGGGGGGAGGCGGGAGGCGGGAGGCGGGAGGCGGGAGGCGCTGGGGACGAGGGACGAGGGACGAGGGACGCGTGCTGGTTCCTCGGCGCGATCGGGACTCCTCCGACCACCGCTGGCCACTGTACCCAGCCAGCTTCCAAGGACTCGACGCGAATTCATCCGACATATGCGAATCGGCGCGAATGGGGGAAGCCATGGGGGTTCCGGGCCCCGGACCGACCGCGGCGAGAGGAGCCATCGCGCCACACGGAGCGGCCCGCGCCGATCCGCGGTATCCGTGATCATCCGCGTCTCCCCCGGCCGTGATGCCCGACGGGTCGCGATCCCGCGCACGGCGCTCCGGAGCCAGCCCCGACACGCCGCGCGTCCCTCGTCCCGCGTCCCTAGCACAGGTGCACACTCGTCGCCTTGAACGCCGCCACGACCTCCTTCCCCGGCGCGAGCTCGAGTTCCTGCGCCGAGCGCGAGGTCACCGCCGAGACGAGCAGCGTCCCCGAGACATCGATCGTCACGCGCGTGAGCGCGCCGGCGGGGAGGAGCTCGAGCACGCGGCCGCGGAACTGGTTCCGCACCGACGTCGACGCCGCCTCGCGCGACAGCGACACGTCCTCGGCCCGGAGCACGGCGTGCGCCGGCCCCGGCACGACGTCGCCTAACGCGTACATCGTCAGCGCCCCCGTCGTGAACGCCACCGCGTATTCCTCGCGCTCGCCGCTCGCCGTCACCCAGTCGGGGGCGGCGGGGCGGATCGGACGCGCCTCCCCGGCGAAGACGTTCTCGGCGCCCAGGAAGTTGGCGATGTACGGCGTGGCCGGCTTGCGGAAGAGCTGCGCGGGATCCCCCGCCTGGAGGACGCGCCCGCCGTCGAGCAGGATCGCGACGTCGCCGAGCAGCCCCGCCTCGGCGAAGTCGTGCGTCACCTGGAGCACCGTGCAGCGGCGCTCGTAGTAGAGCGCGCGCACGGTGCGCCGCACCGCGGCGCGGTTCTGCGGATCGAGCGCGCTGAAGGGCTCGTCGAGGAGCAGCACCTCGGGCTGCCGCGCGAGGGCGCGCGCGAGGGCGACGAGCTGTCGCTCGCCCCCGCTCAGCGAGCGCACGTCGCGGTCGAGCAGCGGCGCGAGCCCGAACCGGTCGACCATCTCGCTCGCCCCCTCGCGCGTCGGCGCGCCGTACGCGACGTTGGCGGCGACGTCGAGGTGCGGGAACAGGTAGCCGTGCTGATAGACGATGCTCAGGCGACGCGCCTCGGGGCGCACGAAGGTGACGTCCGTGCCGCCGAGCAGGACGCTGCCGCCGCGCGCGGGCACGATGCCGGCGATCGCCTCGAGGAGCGTCGTCTTCCCCGCCCCGGCCGGCCCGATGACGATCCCGTAGCCGCCCCGCGGCACCGTGAAGGTCACGTCGCGCAGGTTCCCGGCGGAGAGCATGCGTGTCTCGATCACGCCTCCCTCCCCTTCACCGCCCGGAGCACCGCGAGCGGCACGATCGCGAGCACCACCAGCACCGCCGCCACGGGGAGCGCCTCGTTCAGCCCGAAGCTCGTGAAGCGGTCGTAGGCGAGCACGCTCGCCACCTTCGGGTTGTACGTCAGCACGACGATCGCGCCGAACTCGCTGACGGCGCGCGCCCACATCACCACCGCCGCGGCGAGGAGGCCGCGGCCGGCGAGCGGCAGGGTGATCCGCCGGAAGGCGCGCCATGCCGGGTCGCCGAGCGTGCGGGCCACCGCCTCGTACCGCCGGTCGACGCGCGCGAACGCCTCGCGCGCCGCGCTCACGTACAGCGGCGCCGCGACGAAGAGCATCGCGCAGACGATCCCCACGGGCGAGCCGGCGACGCGCAGCCCCGCGGCGAGCAGCGCGCGTCCGAGCGGGCTCGCGCGGCCGAGGACGAGGAGGAGCGCGATGCCGGCCACCGGGTGCGGGATGAGGAGGGGCAGATCCATCAGCGCGGCGACGAGCGCGCGCCCCGGGAAGGCGCGCCGCGCGAGGAGCCAGGCGACGGGGGTCCCGCCGAGGACCCCGAGCAGCGTCGCGGTCGTCGCGGTGAGCACCGTGAGCCCGATCGCGCCGCGCAGCTCCGCGTCGCCCGCCAAACGACGGAGGCCGGTCGCGCCCGCGCTGCCGACGATGCCGGCGACGGGCGCGATCACGAACAACAGGAAGAGCGAGGCGGCGAGCGCCGTCACGATCGTCGCCAGCGGATGCAGCGCCGACGTGCGCACCGGCGGGGCGGCCGGCGCCTCAGCGAGCGGCGGCTGCACGGATCGCGGGCGGCGCGTTCGTACCGACGAAGATGGCATGCGGGAGGGCATCCACGTGGGCGGCGCGCAACATCGCGCGGCCGTCGGGCGAGAGCAGCGTCTCGACGAATCGCGCCGCCGCGGCGGGGTGCGGCGCCCGCGCCGGCACGGAGAGGGCGTAGAGGATCGGCTGGCCGACCACGGTTACCGAATCCCCCGGGCGCGCGCCGCGCACGCGCACCCGCGCGGTCGCGTACTCGGCGGCGCGCGCCGGGTCGGAGAGGTCGATCGCCGGCGGAAGGCGCAGGTAGCGGAAGCCGTGCGCGATCGCCACGGTCTCGTAGTCGTAGACGTAATCGAGCTCGCCGGCGTCGAGGAGCGCGGCGAGCTGCGCGGCATCGGGACGCATGTTGCGCCGCGGCGCGTTCGCCTCGAGCCGACGCGCCAGCCCGGGCTCGTGGTAGTGGCGCTCGGCGAGCTGCAGCATCAGCAGCGTGCGATAGCCCACCGGCGCGACGTCCGGATCGGTGCGCCCCACCTGCACGTCGGGGCGCGCGAGGATGCGCGTCCAGTTCGTCGAGTCGATCTCGGTGGCGTGCCGCGACCGGTCGGTGTAGGCGACGACCATGCGGTTGCGCGCGAACTCGGCGTACCAGCTCGTGAAGCGCGGCACGAGGAGGTCGGGAAAGATCTCGTAGTCGGCGAGGGCGAGGACGTCGGGGATGCGCCCGAGCTCCGTCAGCTTCCGCGCGTGGTCGAGCGACGCGCCGCTCTCGCGCTGCACGACCCCGCCCGCGTGCGTCGTCTCGTCGACCAGCGGCTGCAGCGGCCGCGTGAGGCTCGCCGCCACGTACAGCACCACGGTGTCCGCGGCGGCGGCGCGCCCCGGCGTGGGCGTGCCGCCCCGGCCGCAGGCGAGGCAGGCACCGCTCAGGAGCACGACAGCCAGTGCGGGCGCGCGACGATCCACCGGAGCTGTTCGGGAGTGAGCTCGGCATCGGCCGGACGACGGCGGCCGAGGGGATCGGCGGCCACGCGGAAATTCGTCCCGGCGGTCGGGTGCACGCAAGCATCGGGAGCCAATCGGCACCCGGGCAACAGGACGCCGACGGCCGCCGTAAGCCTTATATGACGGGAAGATCCGGCGGCCGCTGAAACCTCCCCCCGCCGCGGACCGTCCTCGCTACGGTATGTCCCTCCCCCACGAGTCATGACTCAACCAGCCATCGACGTCCGCGGCATCGCGAAGAGCTACGACGGCCACCTCGCCGTCCGCGACCTCTCGCTTCGCGTGCCCGCCGGATCGGTGTACGGCCTGCTCGGCCCCAACGGCGCCGGCAAGACCACCACCATCCGCATGCTCCTCGACATCATCGTCCCCGACGCGGGCGAGATATCCCTCTTCGGCCGCTCCAATCGGGAGCCGGGGGTGCTGAACCGCGTCGGCTACCTTCCGGAGGAACGCGGGCTGTACAAGAAGATGCAGGTCCGGCGCGTCCTCGCCTTCCTCGCGGAGCTGAAGGGCGTCGACGCGCGCACCGCCAGCCGCCGCATCGACGAGTGGCTCGACCGACTCGGGCTCCGGACCGCCGATCGCGATTGGGGGGACGCGAAGGTGGACGAGCTCTCGCGCGGGATGCAGCAGAAGGTGCAGTTCATCGCGACGCTGCTCCACGACCCCGAGCTCGTCGTGCTCGACGAGCCGTTCAGCGGCCTCGATCCGATCAACGCCCAGGCGCTGAAGGACGCGGTCGTGGACCTGAAGCGCCGCGGCCGCACGGTGCTGTTCAGCACGCACGTGATGGACAACGCGGAGCGCATGTGCGACGCCGTCTGCATCATCGCGAACGGCGCCAAGGTGCTCGACGGCGGCATGACCGAGGTGCGCGCCGCCTCCGGCCGCCGCAACGTCGCGCTCGCGCTCGGCGCCGACGCCGGCAATGGGATCGGCGAGGTGCTCCGCGACCGCTCGCTCGTGCAGAAGATGGACGACAACAATCGCTACTTCGAGCTCGAGCTCGCGGCCGGCGCCGACCCGCAGCTCCTGCTGCGGCGGCTCGTCGCCGCGGGGGCGAGCATCGAGCGCTTCGAGCTCGTGCAGCCGTCGCTGCACCAGATCTTCCTCGACCGCGTCGGCGCCACCGGCGTCGAGGCCGGAGTCACGGGCAATGGATAACAAGCTGCTGATCGTCGCCAGGCGCGAGTACGTCGAGCGCGTGCGCTCGCGCTGGTTCGTCGTCATGACGCTCCTCGTGCCGATCCTGCTCTCCGGCGCCTTCCTCGTGCCCGTCTGGCTCACCGCCCGCTCGGCGGCCTCGGTGAAGGTGCGGAACATCATCGTGCTCGACGCCACCGGGACGGAGCTGGGCCGCCGTGTCGTCGACAACCTCACCGCCGACTCGAGCGCCGCCGGCGCCGCCGCGGCCGCGACCCGCACGCCCCTGCTCCGCGCCGTCGCCCGCGACGAGCTGCCGGCGGCGGAGAACGATGCGCTCCGACGGGTGATGGCGAAGAACTCGTACGTCGGCTACCTGGTGCTCGACGACAGCACCCTCGCCGGAAGGTCGGCGCGGTACGCGGGACGCAACGCCTCGGCGATCACGGACGTGGAGAAGATCCGCACGGCCGTGCGACAGGCCGTGACGATGGTGCGGCTCCAGCAGGAGGGGGTGAGCCCGGCGACGATCGACCAGGTGAGCCGGATCAGCCTCCGGATGTCCACCGAACGGGTGGACGACCGCGGCCGCGGCGGCTCCGGGCAGGCCGGCTTCTTCCTCGGCCTCGCCATCGCGCTCATGCTCTTCCTCGCGGTCATCGTGCACGGCCAGGCGATCCTGCGCGGCACGCTCGAGGAGAAGACGACGCGCGTCGCCGAGGTGGTGCTGTCCAGCGTGAAGCCGGAGTCGCTGCTCGCCGGGAAGGTGCTCGGCGTCGGCGCGGTGGGGCTGACCCAGCAGGTGCTGTGGCTGGCCATCGGCGCGTACCTGATCTCGACCTTCGCGCCGATCATCCTGCACTCCGCCGGGGGCGCCCTCGCCGCCGGCGCGCCCACCTCGATCTCGCTCTCCGGCGCCCTGGGCGGGCTCACCGTGGGCACCTTCGTCGCCGTGCTGCTCTTCTTCCTCGTCGGCTTCGTGTTCTACGCGTCGCTGTTCGCCGCCGCCGGCGCGATGGTCAACAGCGAGCAGGAGGCGCAGCAGGCGGTCATGCCCGTGACCGTGATCATCATGGCCGTCTGGCTCTGCGTGAACCCCGTGCTCATGAACCCGAGCGGCACGCTGGCCGTCGTGCTCTCCTGGCTGCCCTTCTCGTCGCCGATCATCCTGCCGATGCGGATGGGGCTCGTCTCGGTGCCCTGGTGGACGGTCGCGGGCTCGCTCGTCGTCGGCGCGCTCGGCTGCGTGTTCATCGTCTGGCTCTCGGCGCGCATCTATCGCGTCGGGATGCTGATGTACGGCAAGCGCCCCAGCCTCGCCGAAGTGGCGCGGTGGATCCGCTACGCCTGACCGTGTGATTCACGTTGTGAACGCGACGCGCCCGGGTCCGCGACAATCGGACCCGGGCGCGTCGTGCGATCGGGAGCGCGAGATACGAGGCCGGTCAGTCCGCGCGAGGGATGTTCGGGTTGATCCCCGGCCGCGCGATGTCGCTGCTCGTCGGCCCGATGCCGTAGCTCTCCGCGCTGCGGGAACCCGCCGCCGACGTGGCGCCCGTCGGCGCGCCGATCGCCTGCTTCAGCTCGCCCACCCAGCTCTCCACACGCTGCTGGAGCGCCGAGTTCATCCCAGTGATCAGCGTCGCCATCATGTCGTCGAGCAGCGATCCGACGCGGGTGCTGGCGCCACGCGTCGCCGTCGCGGTCGCGGCCGCGCTCTTCACGTCCGCGCCCGATCCGCTGAGCAGGACGCCGGCGCCGAAGGCGACGGCGAGCGCCGGCCACGGGTGATCGCGCACGACCTGCACGACGTTCAGCTTGTGCTCGAGCTGCGCGAGCGTGTCGGACATCCGCTCGCGCGTCAGCTCGATGTCGCGCCGGACGTCAGCTGTTGTTTCAGCCATTCCTTGTCCTCCTGGAGCGTCGCGACCGTCTCGTCGGGCGCGAGCTGTGAAGGCGAGAGCAGGGTCATCCCCCGCTTCGCGAACCAGCCGGCGATCCCGCCGGCGATCACCAGCACGATCAGCGCGGCGACCCAGTACAGGTCCTTCGGCAGCCACTGATCACCGATCAGCAGGATGAGGCCGGTGAGCACCGTCAATCCGCCGAGCATCAGCAGCGTGGCCGCGACCGCCATGAACGCGGTGCCGCGGCCGATGGCGGCGAGCACCTCCGTCATCTCGATCCGCGCGAGCTGGACTTCCGTCCGCACGAGCGTCGCACTCCCCTCCGCGAGGTCGCGGAGGAGAGTGCCGAGTCCGCGACGGCCGTCGGTTCCCTCGACCGTCATCGCGACCTCCTAGCTGTTGTTGCGGAACGCCTTGCCGATCAGGTACCCGAGCCCCGCCGCGATGAGGAGCGTCCGCCCGGGATGCTCGCGCACCTGGCGCTCCACCGCCGCGCGCATGTTGTCGAGGTCAGCGTCGCGCAGGAAGTCCGCCGTCGCATCCATCCCGCTGGCGAGCTTGCCCGAGATCTGCGCCATCCGGTCGTTGCCGTCCACCGTCACCGAGCCGGCGCCGGTCGCGCCGGCCATCTGGCCCGACCCGGCCCGCTGGCGCAGCCGGTCCGCCCCGCTCTCCAGCATGTCGGCGAGCGAGTCCTTCGCGCCCGCGGTCTTCTGGCGCACGCTCGATCCGACGTCCGCCAGCTTGTCCTGCGCGCTGCCGGCGATGTCCTTCGCCTTGTCCATCACGTTGTCCGCGGTGCCGCCGGCCGACTGCGAGCCCGTCGTCCCATCCACGTTCCCGCCGGTCGTCGCCCCCTGGCCGGTCGTGGAACCGTACGTCATGTCGTTCGAATCGCGTTCCATGGTCTCCGCCTCCTCCCGAATGTAGGCAACGCCAGTGGTGCAGGCGGCGTGCCGGGCACCCGCCGCGCAGCGGCGCCGGCGCCTAG
>CAMLIT010000137.1 GCA_946480295.1 uncultured Gemmatimonadota bacterium | reverse complement strand
TGACCAGGTGGCGCGCAAGAAGGCCGGCGCCGACCGCTGGCTCGAGATCATGGAGCTCGCCCACGAGGCGGGGATGAAGACGTCGGTCACGATGATGTACGGCATCGGCGAGACCCTCGCCGAGCGCATCGAGCACCTCCAGCGCGTCCGCGACGTGCAGGCCCGCACCAACGGGTTCACGGCGTTCATCTGCTGGCCCCTCCAGCCGGAGAACACGCCGCGCATGTCCCACATGCAGAAGACCGACGCGGTGGAGTACCTGCGCACCGTCGCCATCGCGCGCATCGTCCTCGACAACGTCCCGAACCTCCAGGCGAGCTGGGTGACGATGGGGATGAAGGTCGGCCAGCTCGCGCTCCGCTTCGGCTGCAACGACTTCGGCTCGCTCATGATCGAGGAGAACGTCGTCTCGGCGGCGAACACCACCTTCCGCACGACGACCGGGGAGATCGAGCGGCTGATCCGCGATGCCGGCTTCATCGCGGCGCGCCGCACGCAGGACTACCGGATCATCCCGCTCGACGCGCCGGCGCCGGCCGCCGCCTGATGGCCGTCGTCCGGGTCGGCATCGGCTACGACTCGCATCGCCTCCTCGAGCCGGGCCCCCTCGTCCTCGGCGGCGTCCGCATCCCCTTCGAGAAGCACCTCGCCGGCCACTCCGACGGCGACGCCATCGCGCACGCCGTCACCGATGCCGTCCTCGGAGCCGCGGGCGCCGGCGACATCGGGCAGATGTTCTCCGACCGCGATCCCGCCAACCGCGGACGCGATTCCATCCAGATGCTCGCCATCGCCGTCGCGCAGGTCGCCGCGCTCGGCTGGCGCGTGCAGCAGGTGGACGTGACCGTCGTCGCCGAGGCGCCGCGCCTCGCCCCGCACCGCGACGCCATGCGGGCGGCGCTCGCAGGCGCGCTCCAGGTCGACGTCGAAGGCGTCAGCATCAAGGGCAAGACCAACGAGGGGATGGGCTGGATCGGACGCGGGGAGGGGATCGCCTGCATGGCGGTGGCCTCGCTCGTCGCGCCCGGGGCATCGCGGGAGTGAGCTCGCTGCTCCACTGGCTGGGCACCATCCCGGTCGGTGTCCTCTACGTCGTCCTCGGCCTCGCCGCCGCCGTCGAGAACTTCTTCCCCCCGGCCCCCGCCGACACGGTCGTCGCCGTCGGCAGCTTCCTCGCCGCGCGCGGGAACGGGAGCGCCGTCTGGGCCTTCGTCGCCACATGGGTCGGGAACATCTCCGGCGCGATGGTCATGTACGCGCTCGGCCGCCGATTCGGCGCGGAGCGGCTCGAGCGGCGGCTCCTCGGCGAGAAGAGCGCCCAGGCGGAGGCGCGGCTCCGTGCCGCCTACGGCCGCTACGGCGTCGGCGCGCTCTTCCTCAGCCGCTTCGTGCCCGCGGTGCGCGCCGTGGTGCCGCCCTTCGCCGGCGCCCTGCGCGTCCCGGCGTGGCGCGCCTTCCTCGCCATGGGCGTGGCATCGGCCATCTGGTACGGCTTCGTGAGCTGGGTCGGGTTCCGGCTCGGCGCCAACTGGCAGCTCCTGACGGACACGCTGCAGCATTACGGCCTGATCGCCGCCGTCGCGGCCGCGGTGTTGCTGGTCGTCGTCGTCGCCGTCTGGTGGCTGAGACACCGCTCGCTGAAGCACGGGACATGACGGATCAGGCGGTCGGGCACGCGTTCTTCCTCGACAGGTTCGGCGACTTCCTGCTCCTCGAGCAGGGAGCCTCTCCGCGCACGCGCGAGGCGTACGCCCGCGACGTCGAGCGGCTCGTCGCCTACGCGGCGTCGCGAGGCGCGGCCGCGCCGCTCGACATCACGAGCCGGCTCCTCCGCGAGTTCGTGTACCACCTGAAGGACCTCGGGCTATCTCCCGCGTCCATCCGCCGCAACGTCTCGGCGGCTCGCACCTACTTCAGGTTCCTCCTCGCCGACGGGCATCTCGTCTCCGACCCCAGCGAGCGGATGGAGACGCCGAAGCGGTGGCGCACCCTCCCCGAGGTGCTCACGGTGGAGGAGGTGGAGAAGCTCCTCGCCGCGCCGAGCCTCGACGAGCCGCTCGTCTTCCGCGATCGCGCGATGCTCGAGCTCGCGTACGGCGCGGGCCTCCGGGTCTCCGAGTGGATCACCCTCGGCGTCCGCGACGTGCTCTTCGAGGACCGCCTCGTCCGCGTCTTCGGCAAGGGGAGCAAGGAGCGGCTGGTGCCGATCGGCCGCAGCGCGATCGCGGCCGTGGCGATCTATCTCCGGGAGCTGCGCCCGAAGCTCGAGAAGGGCGAAGGGAAGGGGGTCCTCTTCCTCAACGCGCGCGGGCGGCCGCTCACGCGCATGGGCGCGTGGAAGATCCTCCGCCGCTACGTGGACAAGGCGGGGATCACGAAGCACGTCTCGCCTCACACGTTGCGTCACTCCTTCGCCACGCACCTCCTCGAGGGCGGCGCCGACCTCCGCGCCGTGCAGGAGATGCTCGGCCACGCCGACATCTCGACGACGCAGATCTACACGCATGTGGACCGCGAGTACCTGCGGCAGGTGCACAGGCAGTATCATCCGAGGGGATAGGGGCGAGGGACGAGGGGCGAGTGTCGAGAAGCACTCCGCCGTCCGCGATTCCGTCCGCCGCTCGGGAGCACCACACGCGCGAGGATGCTTGGCAAGCGGCAAGCGGAAGGCGCAGCGCGGAGCGCGTCCGTCTCGACCCTCGACCGTCGACCCTCGCCCCTCCCGCACCCCTATATTCCCCTCCCGGTCCCCTAATTGCTGTACACCGGCCCCGTCCGCATCCCGTCATGCTCCTCGTCATCGACAACTACGACTCCTTCACCTACAACCTCGTCCAGTACCTCGGCGAGCTCGGGGCCCACGTGGTCGTGAGGCGCAACGACGCCATCGCGGTCGAGGAGATCGGCGATCTGTCGCCATCGGCTATCGTCCTCTCCCCGGGGCCCTGTGATCCGGCGCACGCCGGCATCACCGTGCCCACGATCCGGCGCTGGGGGGGCGAGATTCCGATCCTCGGCGTCTGCCTCGGGCACCAGGCGATCGGCGAGGCGTACGGCGGGCGCGTCGTGCGCGCCGATCACGTCATGCACGGCAAGACCTCGCGCATCGTGCACGACGGGACGGGCCTCTTCGCCGGCGTGCCGAGCCCGATGCAGGTCATGCGCTATCACTCCCTCGTCGTGGAGCGCGACAGCCTTCCCGATTCGCTCGAGATCACCGCGCGCGCCTCCGACGACGCGGACGAGATCCACGCCGTGCGGCATCGCGAGCATCCCGTCTTCGGCGTCCAGTTCCACCCGGAGTCCGTCATGACGCCGGACGGCAAGACGATCCTTCGCAACTTCCTGGAGCTGGCGCGGTGATTCGTCGCGCGCTGACCGGCTTGCTCCTCGCCGCCAGCGCGCGATTCGCGACGGCCCAGACCGTCACCATCCGCACCCTCGGCCCGAGCGCCGGCGGGCGCATCCTGCAGTCCGCGCTCACCACGCCGCATCGGCTCGTGACGCCCGGCCGCGCGCCGGTCCTGCTTCCGCGCGGCTCGAACGAGAACCAGACGGTGATCGTCCTCGGCCGCTCGGCGCGGATCGCCGGTACCGTCCACGGCGACGTCATCGTCGTCGGCGGCGATGCCTTCGTCCATCCGGGGGCGCAGGTCGACGGCCGCGTCGTCGCGATCGGCGGTGGCGCGTATCGCTCCATGCTCGGCGTCGTGCGCGGCGGCTATCTCAGCTATCGCGATTTCACCTACGACATCCATCCCGCGCCTGGCGGCTACGTGCTCGACTACCGCCGCCTCGGCGCGCCCCCCTCGCCGCCCGTCACCCTCGCCGGTGTGTACGGGTTCGGTGTGCCGACCTACGATCGCTCCGACGGGCTGTCGCTTCCGTTCGGGCCGCAGGTCTCGCTCGACAGCGCGCGCCTCGAGCTCGCGCCGACGGTCACCTACCGATCGCAGCTCGGTCGCCTCGATCCCGCCGTCAGCGGCGACTTCCAGGCGAGCGCCCTCACGCGCTTCGATGCCTTCGTGGGTCGATCCACCTTCACGAACGACGGCTGGATCTGGTCCGACCTCGTGAACTCCGCGGCCGCGTTCGCGCTCGGCATCGACGCGCGGAACTACTATCGCGCCGATCGGGCGCAGCTCGTCGGTCACTACCTCGTGAACCTGCCGACGGCCCAGATCGAGCCGCTGCTCGGCTATCGCGCCGAGCGAGCCTGGTCCGTGCGCCCCGACAGCGGCGCGAGGGGCGGTCCGTGGAGCATCTTCGGCCGCCACTCGCGAGAGCACATGCTTCGCCCCAACCCGCGCGTCGACGACGGGACCATCTCCTCCGCGCTCGTCGGCGCGCGCGTGGATTGGCAGGGGCAGGGGGGCGTGGCCGCCGGCGCGAACGTCGTCACCGAGATCGCGACCTCGGCGCCCGGCGGCCGCCACTTCGTCCAGACCGCGGTGCACGGCACCGTGGGATTCCCGACCTTCGCCAACCAGCGCTTCGACCTCGAGACGCACTGGATCGTGACGGCGAGCGACACCGCGCCGCGCCAGCGCTGGGCGTATCTCGGCGGCTCGGGCACGCTCCCGTTCCTCGGCCTGCTCTCCGAGGGCGGCGATCAGCTCCTGTTCGTCCAGAGCGCGTACTCCATTCCCATCACCGGCATCAACATCCCCTTCGCCGGCCAGCCCACGCTGCAGATCCGCCACCTGCTCGGCGCGGCCGGCGTGCATCGGCTGCCGAAGCTCGAGCAGAACGCGGGCGTCCGCCTGGCGCTGAGCTTCGTCCGCCTCGACGCGATGGTCGATCCCGCGCGCGGCAAGGTGCGCGTGAGCGTCGGCCTCTCCATGGCGCGCTGACCCCCGCGCGGCCGCGCGAGCCGGGCACGGCTAGATTTCGCGCCATGTCGCTGCGCGCCAACGCCCTGCTGTTCGATCTCGACGGCGTCCTCGCCGACTCCACCGCGAACGTGGAGCGCCACTGGTCGGAGTGGGCACGGCGTGTCGGCCTGGACCCCGCCGAGCTGATGCCGATCGTGCACGGCCGCCGCGCCATCGACACCATCCGCCTCGTGCGCCCGGATCTCGATGCCGAGGCGGAGCTTGCGCGGCTGATCGCGACGGAGTCGACCGACACGCGCGGCATCGTCGCCCTGCCCGGAGCCGCCGAGCTGCTCGCGCAGCTTCCCGCCGACGTATGGGCGGTGGTGACCTCCGGCGTGCGCAGCGTCGCCCTCGCGCGGCTCCGTGCGGCGAGCCTTCCGGTCCCGCAGGTGCTCGTCACGGCCGACGCGATCACGCGCGGCAAGCCCGATCCGGAGGGCTATCTCGAGGGCGCGCGCCGCCTGGGCGCCGCGCCCGGCGAGTGCGTCGTGGTGGAGGACGCACCCGCCGGGGCGCTGGCGGCGCGCAGCGCCGGCATGCAGCTCCTCGCGCTCACCACCACCCACGACGCCGAGGCGCTCCAGCCCGCGGGGCTGATCGTGCCGGATCTCGCGCACGTCTGGGTCCGGCTGTCTCCGGCCGGCGGGGTGCGCGTCGAGATCGGGCGCGCCGAGCGGGCTGCCTGACCGGCGCTCGCCGCGCGCCCCGCGTGCGGGGTAGATTGCGCCTCATGCCGACCTCCAGCTCCCGCCGCGTCGCCACGGCGCTCGCCGCCGCCGTCGCGCTGCTCGCCTCTCGTCAGGCACGCGCCCAGGGCGGCGCGGCCCCGCTCTCGACCTCGGAGCGCGCCATCGTCCGCGCGGTGGACGCGCACGACGCCGCCGCGCTCGCCCTCCTCCAGCGTCTCGTCGACATCAACAGCGGGACGCTCAACCTCGCCGGCGTGCGCGCCGTCGGCGACGTCCTCCGCGCCCAACTCGACTCGCTCGGCTTCACCACGCGCTGGGTGGACGGCACGCGCTTCCATCGCGCCGGCCACCTCGTCGCCGAGCACCACGGCCCCGGGCCGAAGGTGCTCCTCATCGGCCACCTCGATACGGTGTTCGAGCCGAGCAGTCCCTTCCAGCGCTTCCAGCGCCTCGACGACTCCACGGCGCGCGGGCCCGGCATCATCGACATGAAGGGCGGGGACGTGATCATCGTCGAGGCGCTGCGCGCGCTGAAGGACGCGGGGGCGCTCGACCGGATGAACGTCACGATCGTCTACGACGGCGACGAGGAGGAGCCGGGCGCGCCCGTCGATTCCGCCCGGCGCGCCCTCGTCGACGCGGCGCGCGGCGCGACCGCCGCGATCGGCTTCGAGGATGGACCGGGCGACCCGCGCTACGCCGTCATCTCGCGCCGCGGCGCGGGCTCCTGGCGCGTGACCACCACCGGCATCGCCGGCCATTCCTCGCAGGTCTTCACGCCGCAGATCGGCGCCGGCGCCGTGTACGAGGCGGCGCGCATCGTGTCGCAGATCTACTCCCGCCTCTCCCTCGAGCAGTACCTCACGATCAACCCCGGGCTCATCGTCGGCGGCTCCGCGGCGGCCGTCGACACGACCGGCACCAGCGGCACCGCCGCCGGCAAGACCAACGTCGTCGCCGACCGCGCGGTGGTGACGGGCGACATCCGGACCCTCACGCCCCAGCAGCTCGCCCGCACGAAGAACGACATGCGCGCCATCGTCGCGCGGCACCTCCCGAAGACCACCGCCGAGATCACCTTCGACGACGGCTACCCGCCCATGGCGCCTTCGCCCGGCAACCGGCGCCTGCTCGCCATGTACGACCAGGTGAGCCGCGATCTCGGCCTCGGCGCCGTGGCGCCCGTCGACCCGTCCCGCGCCGGCGCCGCCGACGTGGCGTTCGTGGCGGGGGAGGTCCCGATGGTGATCGACGGCGTGGGCCTCTCCGGCCACGACGACCACTCGGACAAGGAGACGGCGGACCTGCGGATGCTGCCCGTGCAGACGAAGCGGGCGGCGGTGCTGCTGTACCGGCTGTCGACGCCAGGGAAGATCACGGAGGCGGGGGGGATGCGGCGGCCCTAGGCGAGAGGCCCGTGCTCCGCACTCCGACGGCCGAACGATCGTCGTTGGTCATTGGTCATTGGCGACCCTCGGGACGCTGTGTGGCCTCCCGAGCGGCGGGCCAATTAGCAACGGCCAATGACCAATCACGTCCTTCCTCGCCACGGTCTCCGGTCCCCGCCTCCCGGTTGCCCAACCCCCGATTTCCCAGTATCTTACAGGGCGTGAATCTTGCGGACCGCCGCGCATCCCAGCGCCGATGAGGACGCTCGCCGTCATCCCAGCCCGCCTGGGCGCGACGCGCCTCCCCCGCAAGCCCCTCCGTCTCCTCGCCGGTCTCCCCATCATCGTCCGCGTCTGGCAGCGCGTGAGCGCGATGAACGTGGCGGATCGCTGCGTCGTCGCGACCGACAGTGAGGAGGTCGCTTCCGCGGCGCGCCAGCACGGCGCCGAGGTCGCCCTGACCTCGCCCACCCACCCCTCCGGCACCGACCGCGTCGCCGAAGTGGCCGCGCGCCCGGAGTTCGGCGATTACGACGTGGTCGTCAACGTCCAGGGCGACGAGCCCTTCGTCGCCGAATCCGCCGTGCGCGACGCCGCCGCCATCGTCTCCGGCGGCCGTTTCGAGCTCGGCACCGCCGCGGTCGCGGCCGACGTCGGCATCCTGCGGCAGCCGAGCGTCGTGAAGGTCGTCGCTGCCGACGACGGCCGGGCGATGTATTTTTCGCGGGCGGCCATTCCGTTCCTGCGGGAACCGGACGACGCGCCCCTCCTCGCCGGCCGCGTGTGGCAGCACGTAGGCGTCTACGCCTACACGCGCGATGCCCTGGCGCGCTGGGTCGCGCTTCCGATCCACCCGCTCGAGCGGATCGAGCGCCTCGAACAGCTCCGACCTCTCGCCGCCGGCATGTCGATGGGGGTCGCCCGCATCGACGAGCCGCTCCGCGGCGGCATTGATACCGAAGACGATCTCGCCCGCGCCAACGCCGAGTGGATGGCCTTCACCATGGGACAGTCCTGATGCAGACACCTGCGAAGCAATCGACCAAGTACATCTTCGTCACCGGGGGCGTCGTCTCGTCGCTGGGCAAGGGGATCGCCGCCGCGTCCTTGGGCCGGTTGCTCGTCGAGCGGGGGCTGCGCGTCACCGTGCTCAAGTTCGACCCGTACCTCAATGTCGATCCGGGGACGATGTCCCCCTTCCAGCACGGCGAGGTCTTCGTCACCGACGATGGCGCCGAGACCGATCTCGACCTCGGCCACTACGAGCGCTTCATCGATCGCGCGCTCTCCCAGGCGAACAACGTCACGACCGGGCGCATCTACCTCAACGTCATCACCAAGGAGCGGCGCGGCGAGTACCTCGGCTCCACGGTGCAGGTCATCCCGCACATCACCGACGAAATCAAGTCGGCCATGCGCCGCCTCGCGCCGGAGAACGACGTCGTCATCGTCGAGATCGGCGGTACGGTCGGCGACATCGAGTCGCAGCCCTTCCTCGAGGCGATCCGCCAGTTCCGGCACGACGTCGGCCGCGAGAACGCGATCTTCGTCCACCTCACGCTCGTGCCCTGGATCGCCGCGGCGGGCGAGCTGAAGACGAAGCCGACGCAGCACTCGGTGCGCGAGCTGATGGAGATCGGGATCCAGCCCGACATCCTCATCGTCCGCACCGAGCGCCCCATCTCCGACGAGATCAAGCGCAAGATCGCGCTCTTCTGCAACGTCGAGTTCGGGGCCGTCATCGAGAGCCCCGACGTGCGCACGATCTACGAGATCCCGCTGCGCTTCCACGAGCAGGGCTTCGACGAGAAGGTCGCGCAGAAGCTCAACCTGGCCGGCCACGCGCCCGACCTCTCGCACTGGCGCGCCCTCGTCAAGCGCATCCTCGAGCCGCACGAGCGCGTGCGCATCGCCATCGTCGGCAAGTACACCGAGTACGCCGACAGCTACAAGAGCGTGCACGAGGCGCTCATCCACGGCGGCATCGCCAACGACGTCGGCGTCGACATCCGCTGGATCTCCAGCGAATCGTTCACGTCGGCCGAGCGCGCCGCCGAGCTGCTCGCCGGCTACGACGGCCTCCTCGTCCCCGGCGGCTTCGGCGTCCGCGGCGTCGAGGGGATGGTCGAGGCCATCCAGCACGCCCGCGCCAGCGGCCTGCCGTTCTTCGGGATCTGTCTCGGGATGCAGGTCGCCATCATCGAGTTCGCGCGCAACGTGCTCGGCCTCGAGGACAGCCACTCCTCCGAGTTCGCCCCCGAGTGCGACAACCCGGTGATCTCGCTCATGGAGTCGCAGCAGTACGTGACCGACATGGGGGGCACGATGCGCCTCGGTGCGTACCCGTGCCGGCTGGCGCGCGGCTCGCGCGCCGCGGAGGCGTACGGCCTCGCCGAGGTGAGCGAGCGCCATCGCCACCGCTACGAGGTCTCGAACTCCTACCGCGACCAGTTCGTCCAGAACGGCCTGCGGCTGAGCGGCCTCTCCCCCGACGGCCAGCTCGTCGAGATCGTCGAGCTGCCCTCGCACCCGTGGTTCATCGGCTGCCAGTTCCACCCGGAGCTGCAGTCGCGGCCCACGCGGCCGCACCCGCTCTTCGCCGGCTTCGTCGCCGCCGCCGTCCACGCGAGACACCAGCGCGAGGGATGCGCGGGCGCCGCGGGCGCCGCGGGCGCGCGTACGTTCGTCGAGGCGGCGGACTGACGTGACCGTTCGCTTTCGCACCGACGCGCTCTTCCTGATCGCCGGCCCCTGCGTGCTCGAGTCGGACGATCTCAACCTCCGCGTCGGCGAGCACCTCGCGCGTCTCGCCGAACGAGTGCCCGGCGGCATCGTCTACAAGGCGAGCTTCGACAAGGCCAACCGGTCGAATCCCGGCGCGGCGCGCGGCCCCGGCCTCGACGAGGGGCTCGAGCGGCTCGCGCGCGTCCGCCGCGCCACCGGCCTGCCGATCCTCACCGACGTCCACGAGCCGGACCAGTGCGCCCCCGCCGCCGAGGTGGTCGACGTCCTCCAGATCCCCGCCTTCCTCTGCCGCCAGACCGACCTCCTCATCGCCGCCGGCGCGACGGGCAAGCCGGTGAACATCAAGAAGGGGCAGTGGATGGCGCCGGAGGCGATGGCGGGCGCGGTGAGGAAGGTGAGAGGGGCAAGGGTCGAGGGGGGGGTGGGGGGGGGGGTGGGGGGGGGGGTGGAGGTGGGCTCCACGAGCGCAACACCACCCGCCGCCACAAGCGCAAGGGGGAGAAGGGGGGGGGGGCG
>CAMLIT010000136.1 GCA_946480295.1 uncultured Gemmatimonadota bacterium | reverse complement strand
CGCAGCTCGAGGGGAACGGCCTGCCCGCCGTGCTCCAGGCCAACCTCGCCATCGCTCCGAGCGACCCGAAGGTGGTGTACGCCATGGTCGCGCAGCCCGCGCCCGGCGCGCCGGCGAACGCGCCGGGCGGCTTCGGCGCCGGGGTCGTCGCGCTCTACCGCTCGGACGACGCCGGCGCGCACTGGACGCTCGTCGACGGTCCCGGCGAGACGGCGCACGCGGTGGACGAGCGTCCCCTCGCCCGCATCGGCGGCGGCGACCTGCCGACGATCACCGTCGATCCGCAGAACCCGAACGTCGTCTACAGCTGCTCGACGGTGCTCTGGCGGACCGACGACGGCGGCACGACCTGGACGGCGGTGCGCGGCGCACCCGGCGGCGACGACTACCAGAAGATCTGGGTGAACCCGACCAACCCGAACATCCTCCTCGTCGTCAGCGACCAGGGGGCCGTGATCTCGGCGAACCACGGCGCGTCGTGGAGCAACTGGTACACGCAGCCGACCGCGGCGATGTACCACGTCTCCACCGACAACACCTTCGTCTATCGCGTCTGCGGGGGCCAGCAGGACTCGGGCTCGGCGTGCGTGGACAGCCGCTCCCCGGACGGGGAGATCACCTTCCACGACTGGCACCCGGTCAACATCCAGGAGTACGGGATCGCCGCGCCCGACCCGAAGGACCCGGACCGGGTCTACGGCAGCATGCGCACCGGCGTGTCGCTCTACGACCGCCGGACGGGGCAGACGACCTACGTCGGCCCGGACATGAGCGGCACGGCGCCGAACGGCGACGCCTTCAATCGCAACGTGCGCACGATGCCGATCGCCTGGTCGCCGCTCGACCCGACGGTGCTCTACTACACGTCGAACGTGGTCTGGAAGACGACCAGCGGCGGCCAGCGCTGGACGCGCATCAGCCCCGACCTCGCCCGGCAGACGTGGGCGGTGCCGGCGAACGCGGGGAAGTACGCGAGCGCCGTGCACCCGGCGCCGTTAGGCACCATCACGGCGTTCTCCCCGTCGCCGCGGAGCGCGAACGTCCTCTGGGCGGGAACCGACGACGGCAACATCCAGGTGACGACCGACGGGGGCGTGCACTGGAGGAACGTGACGCCGCCGGTCATCAAGCCGTGGACGCGCATCTTCAACATCGACGCCGGGCACTTCGACACGGGCACGGCGTACGCCGCGGCGAACACCATGCGCCTCGACGACATGAACCCGCACTTCTTCCGCACGCACGACGGCGGGAAGACGTGGACGGAGATCGACGCCGGCATCGCGCCGGGCGCGGTCGCCAACTCCATCCGCGAGGACCCGCGCACGAAGGGGCTGCTCTACGCCGCCACCGACCAGCAGGTCTGGGTCTCCTTCGACGACGGCGACCACTGGCAGTCGCTGCGGCTGAACATGCCGGCGATCTCGGTGCGCGACATCCAGGTGAAGGACGACAGCACCTGCCTCTGCGCCGATCTCGTCGCCGGCACCCACGGGCGCGGCTTCTGGATCCTCGACGACGTCACGCCCCTGCGCCAGGCGGCCCAGGCGCGCGCGGCGACCGACGCGTACCTGTTCAAGCCGGAGACGGCGGTGCGCGTCCGCTTCGGCACCAACGACCCGACGCCGTGGCCGCCGGAGCTGCCGGCGGGCCAGAACCCGCCCCCGGGCGGGATCATCGACTACTACCTGCCGCACGACGCCGCCGGCCCGGTGACGCTCGACATCCTCGACGCGGCGGGGAAGGTCGTGCGCTCGTACTCGAGCCGCGACACGATCCCGAACCCGGACCCCGCGCTCGACACGGCGTCGTACGACCGCAGCTGCCGCCGCACGCCGAGCGAGGCGTTCTGCGGACTGCCGCTCTACTGGCCGGCGCCGCCGACGGTCATCTCGACGCGGGAGGGGATGCACCGCATGACCTGGGACCTGCACTACGAGCCGGTCGCCGGGAGCATGGATCTCGAGCCGGCGACGGGCGCCGTGCCGCACCGGACGTACCCGGCGCCGAACGCGCCGTGGGCGCCGCCGGGCCGGTACACGGTGCGCCTCACCGTGAACGGGAAGAGCTACACCCAGCCGCTCACCCTGCGCCTCGACCCGCGCGTGCGCACGCCGGCGAAGGGGCTCGCGCGGCTCTTCTCGCTGTCGAAGGAGATGTACGACGGCGCCGTCGCCGCCCACGGCGCGGCGGTGCAGGCGCGCGCCCTCGCCGCCGCGCTCGACCAGGTGCACGGCGTGGACGTCTCCGCGCTGCGCGCGCAGGTCGACTCGCTCGCCCCCGCGCCCGCCGCCAACCCCCGCCCGCGCTTCCGGCGGCGCGCCGCCGCGGCGAACGCCGCACCCACGCTCCAGAGCGTGAGCGGCGCCATGATCTCGGCGGCGATGGCAATGCAGGGCGCCGACGTCACGCCGACGGACGACGAGGCCGCGGCGTGCGAGCGCGCGCGCGCCGAGTACCGCGCGGTGATGGCGCGCTGGAACGCCCTCGCGACGACGGGGCTCCGGGAGCTGAACGCGAAGCTCCGGGCGGCGGGGCAGCCGGAGGTGAAGCTGCCCACCTGACGCCGCTGCCGTCCCGGCGGCGTACGGGCGGACCGGCCTGTCGGAGGAGATCGCGACTTCCGGCAGGCCGGTCTTGCCGCTTTCGAGGGCGTTGTCTTACGTTGTAATACATGGATGAAGCCCTCACCGTCCGCCTCGACCGCGAGCTCGCGCGCCGCCTCGCACGCATGAGCCGGCGCCTGGGCCGGAGTCGCAGCGATCTGGTCCGCGATGCGATCCGTCGGCAGCTTGCGCTCCTCCAGTTCGAGGAGACCCGCCGACGAGTCGCGCCGTTCGCGGAGGCTGCCGGGTATCTCACCGACGAGGACGTGATTCGCGACGTGTCGTGAGAGTGTTTCTCGACACGAACGTTCTGGTCAGCGCGTTCGCCACGCGTGGGCTCTGCGCGGACCTGTTTCGGAGTGTCATCGCGGAACACGATCTCGTGGTCGGGGAAGTGGTCCTGGAGGAGCTTCGGCGCGTGCTGTCCGATCGCTTTCACCTTCCTCCGGAACGCGTCACCGAGGTCGAGGACCTGCTCCGCCTGTACGAGATCGTGCCGCGTCCGGCCGCCATGGACCCGGTGCGCGTGCGGGATGCAGCCGACCGGTGGGTGCTCGCGAACGCTCGTGCGGCGAACGCGGATGTGCTGGTGACGGGCGACAGCGATCTCCTGGCCGTCGCCGAATCCGCGGGTCTTCGCATCCTCACGCCGAGGGAGTTCTGGGGCGAGTTGCGCCGGGATCCCGGATGACGTGGTCGGCCGCATGGCCCGCCTCCCGCCGAGCCCGCCGAGCGCGCCGCGTCATGTCCTCCGCATGACGCGGCGCGCTCTGGCTTCCGGGCCCCGCGACACATATGCTGTCCGGCCGGGGCATCCGGCGGCGCGCCGCGCGTGTGCGTCCCACCGCCCCGTACCCGAGACGTCGGAGCCACCCATGATCCGCGCGACCGTGCTGTACCCGAACGCCCCCGCCGTCAGCTTCGACTACGCCTACTATGCCGAGCGACACCGCGCCCTCGTGCTCGACCGACTCGCGCCCTTCGGCCTCCGCAGCTTCGAGGCGGACCGCGGGCTCGGCGACGGCGCCGGCGGACCCGCGCCGTACGTCGCGATCGCGCACCTGACCTTCGACACCCTCGAGGCGTTCGAGCGCGGCTGGGCCGCGGTCGGGGCGGAGCTCGTCGCCGACATCCCGAACTACACCAACTCCCGGCCCGTGCTGCAGGTCAGCGAGGTGACGGCGCCCGCGCGGCAGCCGTACATGCCCCTGGCGCACGACCAGCGCGAGCGCGAGCCGCTGCACTGAGGGGATGGCCCGCACCGCGCCACCGCCGGCGGTCACGCCGACGTACTTCGCCACGCCGGCGGCGTTCCGCCGCTGGCTGGCGAAGCATCACGCGACCGCCGCCGAGCTGTGGGTCGGCTTCCACCGGAAGGCGACCGGGCGGCCGAGCCTTACCTGGCCCGAGTCGGTGGACGAGGCGCTCTGCTTCGGCTGGATCGACGGCGTGCGCCGCTCGATCGACGCCGACCGCTACACGATCCGCTTCACGCCGCGGAAGCGCGGGAGCACGTGGAGCCTGGTCAACGTCCGGCGCGCCGAGGAGCTGATCCGCGCCGGCCGCATGCAGGCCGCCGGGCAGCGCGCCTTCGAGGCGCGCGACCCGGCGCGCTCCGGCATCTACTCGTTCGAGCAGCGCGAGGCCGCGCGGCTCGACGCCGATGCCGAAGCGCGCTTCCGCGCGAACGGGGACGCCTGGGGCTTCTTCATGTCCCAGCCGCCGGGCTACCGCAAGGTCGCCGTGTTCTGGGTGACGAGCGCCAAACGGGAAGCGACGCGCGCGCGGCGGCTCGACACGCTCATCGCCGACTCCGCGGCGGGGCAGCGGATCGCCCCGCTGCGGAGGAACGGCACCTAACGACCGGCGCGCGCCACCAGCCGGTCGCGCCCCTGCGACGACAGGAAGGCGCGCACCTCCTCGTACGACCGGTGCGGGTTGTTGCGCGACAGCCGCGAGCGGATCCACGTCTCGTGGTACCACCGCTCGAAGGGCGGGTGCTCGGCGCGCTCGAGCTCCACTTCGAGCTGCTCGAGGGGCGTCTGCGCCACGCGCGCGCGCATCCACATTCCCGCGCTATCGGGATCCTGGAGCGCGTCCGCCAGCTCCAGCGCCGCCTGCGTCTGCCGCAGGTCGATCCGCACCCCGAGGCCCTCGTTCTCCGAGAAGAACTGGCGCTGCGGCGCGGACATCGCCAGCTCGGCCTGCTCCTCGGCGTGTACCGCGTCCAGCAGGGGGCCGATGCGCGCCTTGAGCAGCGCCAGGGTGTCGGCGTTCGCCGGCGGGAAGGGCTGCCCCGCCACGCGCCGGTACAGCCGGTCGAGCAGCCCCTGCACGGCGTCCGAAGCGACCCAGAGCCGGTCGGGCGCGTCCAGCAGGGTGAAGTACTGGTCGTACGCGGCCTGCGCCGCCGGCGCCGCCGGCGCGCCGAAGTACTCGCGTGACCACCACGCCACGAACCGCTTCGCCGGATCCGGCGCCGCGTACACCGCCGGTGCGTCCCAGGTGATGTCCGACAGCATCCGCGCGCCCATCACGTACTCGCGCAGCTCGGAGACGTTCACGAGCATGAACTCCGTCGCCCCGGCCTTCACGATCTTCCCGAATTCCTCGGCGATCGTCGCCGGCGCCACCGTGTTCACCACCTGCTTGCTGAGGTTGCCGCCGAGGTAGGCGAGGTGGTAGTACACGCCGTGCTTCCACTTGCCGAGCGATTCCGGGAGCCCGCGCATGTGCCCGTCGTTGTCGTCCGGCCAGACGATGATCACGTCGCTCGGCAGGTCGAACGCCGCCGGGTTCTTCCGGTACTCGTCCAGCATCTCCGTGTACATCGTGAAGTGGAAGAGCGGCGTCTTCCCCGTCGGCAGGAGCTCGCGGACCATCGCCGTCTGCGCCGCGATGGCGTCGTGGAAGACGCGCGCCTTGTCCGCGTCGGTCGTCCCCGGCGGGAAGACGTACGCGCGGTCGGTCGTGTTGCGCATCCCCACCGGCCAGATGACGTCGAGATCGCGGTTCTCCAGCACGCCGCCGCGCCAGAAGGTGAGCAGGCCGTCGCGGTTCCGGAACCAGTCGTACTCCGGCCTCACGCCTCGCTCGGCGGCGAGGTTGAAGCGCGTCAGCCCCCACGGATTCGAGACGAGGATGTCGTAGTGGTGCGACGTGTAGTAGAGCCCCCAGTCGCTCGCCAGCTTCTGCACCTCGTACCGCCGGTGCACGCGCGTGTAGGGCGCGACCATGTTCATGCGCAGCCGGAGCGCCGTCTCGAAGTAGCGCTCGTACCACTCGAGCGGCACGTCGCCGAGCTGCGACGGATAGCCGCGCGCGTCGAAGGGGTGGGGGAGGATGTCCTCGTCGTCGTGGAAGAAGCCGCGGAAGCGGAAGGTCGGCGGGTGCTGCGCGAAGCGCGTGCGCTTCAGGACGAGCGGGTCGTGGTGCTCGGGGACGTAGCCGGTCCAGCGGTACAGGGGATCGATCCCCAGCCGCTCGCTCAAGGTGTACGCGGCGAACGCCGTCCCGCGCGGGTTCGAGCCGACGAGCCAGACGGTGCGGCCGTCGGTCGCGATGCGGTACGCCTCCCACTGCCCGCGCATCGCGCTCGCGTTCACCGCCTTCGGGACGTCGCCGTCGCCGAGGGTGACGAGCCGGATGCTCGTGCGGTCGCCGCTCGGCGCGGCGACGATCGGTGGCCGGTATCCGCTGATCTTCTCGATGTCGCCGGCGAGGAACTCCGCCGCCTGGCGCACGTTCGACGCCTCGGCGGAGTCGACGACGATCTCGCTCGCCACGCCGTGCCCCGCGAGGACGACGTCGCCCGGCGCGGCCGGCCCCGTCTCGACCCACGACCCGCGCACCGGCGCGGACCACGAAGCGTTCTGCGCGGCGGCGTGCGTCGCTCGCAGGGCGAGCAGCGCGACGACGAGGTACGGTACGGTCCAGGCTCGGCGTGCGGTCACGGCGTCCTCTCGGGTTGCGGAACGGGGCGCCCGAGACCGGGCGCGCGGCGATTCGACGGCCGCGGGGAGCGGCCCGCGGGAATCTTCCGCGCGCGCGTGACCTCGGCAAGGCGCCGCGCGAGGGCTGGCGAGGGCGGACGGCCGCCGGCAAGTTGATGTGGCCATGACGTTCCTCTCCCAGGCCCGGCCCGGCCACCGCCCCTACACGCCCGACGTGTCGACGGGCACCGCCGCCGAGCGGCCGCCGCTCGCGCTGCGCGCCGTCGCCGCCGTCGTGATCCTCGCCGTCGTGCTGCACGTCGCCGTGAACGTCCTCACGCCCTACGAGGTGCACCGCGACGAGCTGCTGTACATGGCGATGGGCGAGCACCTGCGCTTCTGGCGGATGGACTTCCCGCCGGGGATCGCGCTCGTCTCGCTCTTCGAGCGCGGCCTGTTCGGCGACTCGCTCGCGGCGATCCGGCTGCTCCCCGCGCTGGCGGCGGGCGCGCTCGCCCTCCTCGCGGCGCTCGTCGCGCGCGAGCTCGGCGGCCGACGCTTCGCCCAGTGGAGCGCCGCCCTCCTGGCGTCGGTGATGCCGCTCGTGCTGCGCGCGGGCGGCCTGTTGCAGCCCGTCGTCTTCGACGCCCTCTGGTGGACGCTCGGCCTCTACGCACTCGTCAGGCTCGGCGCGGAGGACACGCCCGACGGACGGCGGCGCTGGTGGATGGCGTACGGCGTGGCGTGCGGGCTCGGGCTCCTCTTCAAGTTCAGCATCCTCTTCTTCGGCGCGGCGACGCTGGCCGCGCTCGTCCTGACGCGGCGTCGCCGCGACCTGCTCACCCCGTGGCCGTGGGTGGCGTTCGCCCTCACGATCGTGCTGGGCAGCCCGAGCATCGTGGGGCAGCTCCGGCTCGGCTTCCCCGTCGCGGCGCAGATGGCCGACCTGCAGCGCACGCAGCTCGTGCACGTCGGCCTCGCCGACTTCGTCGTCCAGCAGCCGCTGCTCGCCGGGGTCGGGATCCTGCTGGCGATTCCCGGCGCCATCGCCCTCCTCGCGGCGCCGCGGTGGCGTGCCTTCCGGATCGTCGGCTGGACGTGCATCCTGGCCTTCCTCCTGCTGCTCGCGCTGCGCGGCAAGGCGTACTACATCGGCCCGATCTACCCGACGCTCATCGCCGCCGGGGCGGTGCTCCTCTGCGACGTTCCCCGTGAGCGCTTCGGTCGCGCGCTGCGGAGGACCGCGATCGGCGCGGCCGTCGCGTTCACGGTCCTGATCTTTCCGATCTCGCTGCCGGTGCTCGCGCCGGCGTCGCTGGAGCGCTACACGCGAGCCATCGGCGCGCAGGCGGCGAACCGCAACAACATGGGCACCATGGAGCGGATCCCGCAGGACTTCGCCGACATGCTGACGTGGCAGACGCAGGTGGATTCCGTCGCCCGCGTCTTCCACGCCCTGCCGCCTGACGAGCAGGCGCGTGCCGTCGTCGTCGGCGACGACTACGGCGAGGCCGGCGCGCTCGACTTCTACGGCCCACGGGTCGGCCTGCCGCCGGCCGTCAGCGCCGCGGGCTCGTACTGGTTCTTCGGGCCCGGTGATCGCAAGGGCGACGTCACCATCGTCCTCGGCGGCTCGCGCGAGCCCCTCCTGCAATTCTTCGACGACGTGCGCCCCGCGTCGCAGATCGCGCGGCCCTACGGCCCGGAGGGCGAGTACGAGGTGACGGTGTGGCTCTGCCGGAAGCCGAAGCACACGATCCAGGAGATCTGGCCGGCACTCGCCGGTCAGAACTGACGACCGGCCGCCGCGGGGCGCCCCGGTGCACGGCGGGGACGTCGGGGCGTTATTCTCCTCTCCTATGGATGACCGGCCGCAGGCCATCGACGACCGGCCGCGGGGGCAGCGCGCGCGCCGTCCGCGCTTCCGCCTCGCGCGCGCGTACGGGGTCACGCTGCGCGTCCTCGCCAGCTACGCGTGGCTGCGCCTCTGGCGCCCCGTGATCGGGCCGGACGCGTACGCGCGCCGCCTCGTCGAGAAGCACCGGCGCAACGCCCGCCGCGTCGAGCGCACCATCCTCGCGCTCGACGGGCTGTTCATCAAGGTCGGGCAGCTCATCAGCATCCTCACCAACTTCCTCCCCGAGGAGTTCCGCCAGGAGCTCGAGTCGCTGCAGGACTCCATCCCGCCGCGCCCCGTCCCCGAGATCGTGAGCCGCATCCGCGCGGAGTTCGGGAAGGGGCCGGAGGAGCTCTTCGCCTGGTTCGATCCCGTCCCCCTCGCCAGCGCCTCGCTGGCCCAGGTACACGAGGCGCGGCTGCACGACGGCCGCCGCGTCGCCGTCAAGGTGCAGCACGCCGACATCGACGAGATCGCGCGCCTCGACCTGCGGGCGATCCGGCGCATCCTCGGCATCGTGCAGTTCGTCACCCACATCCGCGGCCTCGAGGCGTACCACACCGAGGTCCGCGAGATGATCGCGGAGGAGCTCGACTTCACCCTCGAGGCCGAGCACATCCGGCTCATCGCCTCGCGGTTCACCGGGGATCCGATGGTCGGCTTCCCCGTGATCGTCGGCGCGCTGTCGACGCGGCGCGTGCTGACGACGGAGCTGGTGGACGGGATCAAGGTGACGGACCTCGTGGAGCTGGAAGCGCGCGGGATCGACCGCACCGCGCTCGCCGAGCGGATCCTGCGCGCCTACTGCCAGATGATCTTCGTGGACGGCGTGTACCACGCCGATCCCCATCCCGGCAACATCCTCGTGCGCCCGGACGGCGGGATCGTCTTCCTCGACTTCGGCGCGGTGGGGACCCTCTCGCCGGCGATGAAGGAGGGCATCCCGATGTTCCTCGAGGGGGTGATCCGGCGCGACCCGCAGCGCATAACGAGCGCGCTGCGCCGGATGCGCTTCGTCGCCCTCGACCGCGAGCAGCGCGACCGCGCCGACATCGCCGAGCGGGTGATCGAGTACTTTCAGGAGAACTTCCTCGAGCAGCTCACGGCCGAGTCGTGGAGCCTGAGCCAGGTGCAGGCCGACGTGAGCACGAAGCTCGAGGCGATGGCCGACCTGCGCCGGCTCGACATCTCCTTCCGCGAGCTGACGGCGACCTTCCAGGTGCCGCGGGACTGGGTGCTCCTCGAGCGCACCCTCCTCCTGCTCCTCGGCCTGTGCACCTTCCTCGATCCCGGGCTCAACCCGATGCGCACCATCCAGCCGTACCTGGAGCGCTTCGTGCTGGGGAAGCGCAACTGGGTCGCGCTCCTGCGCGCGGCGGCGAAGGACACGGCGCTCGCCGCGTTCGCGATCCCGCAGGACTTCCGCCGCTTCCTCGGCATCGCCAATCGTGGCGAGGTGGAGATCCGGATCCGCGACCTCCGGGAGAGCGCGAACCTCATCTACACGTCGTCGCACCAGATCGTCTACGTGGTGCTGGCGACGGGGACGGGACTCGTGTCGTACGCGTCGTACTGGAGAGGGGACCGGGGGATCGCGATCACGGCGGGGACGATCTCCGTGCTGCTGCTGCTCGGGTTGGGACGGTCGCTGCTGGCGGCGCGGCGGTGGCGGGGATGATGACGGCGGTCCCGCGCGGACGGTTCGACGGTGATGACAGCGACGAGTCCCTTCGTACGGGCTCTCGGCCGGGATGCCCTCGAGTCGGTCAGTCCCGCCGAATGCGTTCATGGCGCCCATTCGGCGGGAC
>CAMLIT010000135.1 GCA_946480295.1 uncultured Gemmatimonadota bacterium | reverse complement strand
CTAGCGGTCGGGGGCGGCGACGGCGCGCTCGCCGGCGGCGGGGGACGCCATGGCCGCGCGAGCGGCGAGCTCGCCGAGGGTCGCCCGGAAGGCGGGGATGCCGAACACGAACAGCGCGATCGCGCCGGACATGCCGACGATGTTCACGAGGACGAGCGAGTAGCGCAGTGCGGCCTCGTCCCGGAAGACATAGTCGGTCGCGAGCGCGACCAGCGTCGGCCCGAGCGCCGAGGACACGAGGTTGAGGACGAAGAAGTAGAGCGCGGCGCCCTGCGCGCGCAGCTCGGCGGGGACGATCTCCGCGGTCGCCGCCATCGCCGCCCCCCACGGCAGCGCCGCGAAGAGGTTCACCACCGCGAGCCACGCCACCGACGCGGCGGCGTTCGGCATCAGCGGGTACAGCGACGCGGAGACGAGCATGCCGGCGGCGCCGATGATCCCGACGCGCAGGGCGCCGTCGCGGCGGCCGCGGGCCGCGTAGCGGTCGGCGAGCCGGCCGCCGAGGATGGTGCTGGCCACGCCGATCGTCATCGTCAGCGCCCCCTGGACGAAGCCGGCGCGCGACGCCGTCCAGCCGTAGGTCCGGATGAGGAAGGTGGCGAGCCACGCGGCGATGCCGTAGTTCACCGTCGCCGAGAGGGCGAAGCCGAGGGTGAAGGTGGCGAAGGTGCGGCGGTGCCGGCCGACGTACGCCGCGACCTCGCGCACCGGCACGGGCTTCCCCGCCGCGCCGCGGCGCGCCGGCTCCCGCACGGTGAGCATGAGCAGCGCGACGACGAGCCCCGGCGCCCCCACGATGATGAACACGGTCTGCCAGGGCCGGATGGCGCCGACCAGCGGCCAGTGCCAGGTGCCCGTGGCCGAGACGAGGCCGACGATCGCGCCCCCGATGACGTACGCCAGCCCCGAGCCGAGGAAGATGCCTAACGAATACACGCTCACCGCCGTCGCCAGCCGCTCGGGCGGGAAGTAGTCGGCGAGGAGCGAGATGGACGGCGCGTCGAGCGTCGCCTCGCCGACGCCCACCCCGATGCGCGTGAGCAGCAGCCGGCCGAACGAGCCGGCGACGCCGCAGAGCATCGTCATCACGCTCCACAGCGCCGTGCCGACGGCCATGATGCGACGCCGGCTCGAGACGTCGGCGAGGCGCGCGATCGGCAGCCCGAGCAGCGTGTAGAAGACCGAGAACGACAGGCCGAGGAGGTAGCTGACCTGCGTGTCGCTCAGGCCGAGGTCCCGCTTGATCGGCGGCACGAGCAGGCTGAGGATCTGTCGGTCGATGAAGCCCGAGACGTTCGCGAGGGTGAGCACCGCGACGACGTACCAGGCGTACCGCGCTGAGGGAGTGCGGGTCGGCATCCGCCAAAGGTAAGGCGGCGGGGGGCTCCCGGGGGACGTGGCCCGGCCGGCGTGTCGCGCCGGCGGCCCGTCGCCGCGCGGGGAGCCCCGCAGGTCGCCGCGGTCACGTCGCAATCGTCACCCACCCCCACGACGCGACGTCCAAGCCGACCGCGAGCGATCCTTGCGAAGTCCGGGGCCACTGCCGATGGCCCCTCCCGGCATTCGCGCCTCGTGGCTGGTGGACACGGCGGCGCGAACGACGTGATACAACGTACGGGTATGGCCGGTTGAAAATCGACTAAGAATGGGAGGCCAGACGCAAAGATCCCACAAAGATGCACCCGCCCCGACCGGCGGACCGGACGCTCAGCCGCCGAAGGTGGCCTCGTCCACCTCGACCGCCGGGAGGCGCAGCACGAACAGGCTTCCTCCGCCGGGGCGCGGCTGGTACCCGACGCTCCCGCCCTGCAGCTCGGCGAGCTGCCGGGCGATGGCGAGCCCCAGCCCCGCGTGGCCGCTGTCCGGGGTGGCGTTGCGCGCCCGGTAGAACGAGTCGAAGATCCGCTCCGTGTCCGCCGCCGGCACGCCCGGCCCGCGGTCGGCGACGGTGAAGACCAGCATGTCCCCTTCGCGGCGCGCGCTCAGCTCCACCGGCTCGTTTGGCGGGGAGTGGCGGATCGCGTTCTCCACGAGGTTGCCGAGAATGCGCAGCGACTGGCTGAAGTCGAAGCGGCCGACGAGCGCGGGGCTGTCGAGATCCACCACGGCGCGCAGCGCCTTGCCGCTGAGCAGCCCCTGCGCCTGCCGCACGGCGGCGCCCAGCAGGTCGTCGGCCGTGTTCAGCTCCGGGGCGAGCGCGAAGGTGCGGCCGCGGATGCGCGAGAGGTCGAGGAGGTCGCTGACGAGGCGCGCCAGCCGGTCCGCCTGCTCCTCGATCGCCGCGGCCGCCTCGTCGCCGCGCAGCGCCGCGCTCTGCGCCAGCGCCTTGATCGTGGTGAGGGGCGTCCGCAGGTCGTGGGACACCGACGCGAGCAGGGTGTCCTTGAAACGGTCGGCCTCGCGCAGCGCCTCCGCGTGCTCCGCCTCGGTCACGAGGTGCATCCGCTCGACGCCGAGAGCGGCGTAGTAGGTGAGCGCGTCGAGGAAGCGCCGCTTGGCGGGATCGAAGGCGAGGGGCGCGTCGTCGGCGAGGCGGAGGACGCCGACAACGCGCCCCTGCACGCGGAGGGGGAGGAGGAGGGTGCGGACGTGCGGCCCGACGACGGGCACCGCATCGGAGCCGCGGGCGGGGGACTCCACCGCCTCGCCCTCGGCGACGGCGACCGGCTCGCCGCGGTCGACGACGCGGCGCACGAGCTCACCGGGCGCGGCCGGCGGGTGGTCGACGCCGTCGCGCGTGACGCGCGCGCCGAAGCCGTGGGCGGGCGTCCAGGGAAAGATGGCGCAGTCGGCGACGCCGAGGGTGGCCTGGATGACGCCGGCGACGCGGACGAGGGCCTCGTCGGCGCGGCCGGCGCTGAGGGCTTCCGAGCCGAGCCTGCCTAACGACTGGACCTCCACGGCGCGGCGCCGCGCCGCCTCCGCCTCCGCGCGCGCCCGCGCGAGGAGCTGCGTGGCGACGAGCGACGTCGAGAGGAACGCGACCAGCGACAGCCAGTCCAGCGACTTGCCGATCGCGATCTCGTCGAACGGCGGCTGGAAGAAGTAGTCGCTGACGAGGAACGACAGCAGCGCGAGCGTCAGGCCGAGGGCGCGCCCGCCGCTCGCGCTGCCGCCGAGCACGACGAGCAGGAAGGCGAGCAGCACGTGCGCGGGGTCGATCCGCGTCCGGACGACCACGAGGAAGGCGGTGAGCCCGGCGAGCAGCACGAGCCAGAGCGCCCATCGCGCCGCCGTCCGCGTCCGGACCGTCACCGCGGCAGCTCGGCGCGATAGCCCACGCCCGGCTCGGTGATGATGATCTGCGGGCTCGCCGGGTCGCTCTCGATCTTCCGCCGGAGGTTCGTGATGTGCACGCGCAGGTACTGCTGCGGGCTGCCGAACTGCCGGCCCCACACCGCGTCGAAGATCTGCTGGTGCGTCAGGATGCGCCCGCCGGCGGCGACGAGGGTGCTGAAGATCTGCCACTCGATCGGCGTCAGGTGGATCTGGCGCCCGTCGCGCTCCACGCGCCGCCCGGCGAAGTCGACCGTCAGCCCGCCGAGCGAGAGCGGCACGGATGGGGGCACGGCGCCGACCGTCGTCCGCGCGCGCCGGAGCTGCGCCCGCGCCCGCGCCGTCAGCTCCAGCACGCTGAATGGCTTGGTGACGTAGTCGTCGGCGCCCGCGTTCAGCAGCATGACCTTCTCCTGCTCCGAGTGGCGCGCCGAGAGCACGATGATCGGCGCCGCGGACCAGCGCCGGAGCTCGCGGCAGACGTCCACCCCCTGCGCATCCGGCAGGCCGAGATCGAGGATGACCAGCTCGGGGCGCTCCGCCGCGCCGAGGTCCAGCGCGGCGGCCCCGGTCTCCGCCTCCAGGATGCGGTCCGAGAGCTCGCGCAGGGCGTTCCGCACGGCACGACGGATCTGCGGCTCGTCGTCGACCACGAGGATCGCGTTGGCTTTTTCGGGGGACTGCGACATGGCTCTCGGGATCCGGACCACCGCGCTGGCTGGCCGCTGCAGGTCGGCGGCCGCCGCGGGCGCGGCGCACGATGGTAGACCACGCTGTCGGCCGTGGTCGTCACGTCGTGGCGCACGCCGGGCCCGCCTCCGGCAACCTGTACCCGGCTGGCATGGGCCATGATCCTCTCGTCCCGCACGCCCCCTCCGGACTTCGCCAGATGGTGACTGTCATGCGGTCCGCTCTCGTTTGGTGCACGGCCCCGGTCCTCGTAGCCCTGCTCGGCGCGTGCGACCGCCCCGCGTCGCGGTCCGCCGCGCGCGGCACGACGACGGCCGCCACGGTGACGGAGAGCGCGGGGGGCGAGATCGCGGATCCGGCCCCCGCCTTCGCGCCGGGCGAGCGCTTCGATTACGAGGTGAAGTACGGCTTCATCCACGCCGGGGACGCCGTCCTCCAGGTGCTCGGCGAGGACGCAGTGCGCGGGACGCCGGCGCTGCACGCCCGCTTCACGGTGAACGGGGGGACACGGTTCTACCGCGTGAACGACGACTACGAGACCTGGTTCGATCCGCGCTCCATGTCCTCGCTGCGCTACGTCCAGCACGTCGACGAGGGGCACTATCACGCGAACCGTGATTTCGAGATCTATCCGGCGCAGCGGCAGTACTCGGAGAACGGCAAGCCGGTGCAGCCCAGCGTGGCCGGTCCGCTGGACGAGGCCTCGTTCATCTACTTCCTGCGCACCATCCCCCTGCAGCCCGGGAAGACCTACGACTTCGACCGGTACTTCCGCCCCGACCGCAACCCGGTGCGCGTGGTCGTGCTCCGCCGCGAACGGATCACCGTCCCGGCGGGCACGTTCAACACGATCGTCGTGCGGCCCATCCTGAAGGCGAAGGGGCTCTTCGGCGAAGGCGGGCGGGCGGAGGTCTGGCTGACGGACGACAGCACCCGGACGATGGTGCAGATGCGCTCGCAGCTGCCGATCGGGAGCCTCAGCCTGTATCTCACGAGGGTCGAGGGGCGAGGGGCGAGGGTCGAGACTCCAAGGGGTGAGGGGTGAGGGGCGATTGGCGAGAGGGACGGTCATGCTGAGCGAGCGACGCGAGCGCGGGATCTGACTCCAGCGCACCATGGCCAGATCCTTCGGCTTCGCCTCAGGATGACAAAGCGACCCCTCTCGACCCTCGACCCTCGACCCTCGACCCTCGCCCGGCCCACCGCATGCATCCTCGGCCGTAACGGCACGGAGGCCTCTGATGCGCCATTCGATCCTCTTCATCGGGGTGTCCGCTCTCCTGCTCGCCGGGTGCGACCAGCTGCGGACACCGCTCCTCGCCAGCTCGGCGCCGGCGGGCGGCCCCGGGGGCAACGGCGGCATGACGGCACCGCTGGCGATCTTCCCGACGCAGGTGCAGCTCGTCGTCGGGGGCACCGCCCAGCTGACGTCCAACGCGCCCACGACGCTCCAGTCGCAGGTGCAATGGCGCTCGCTGCAGCCGGCGATCGCGGCGGTCAGTCCGGCCGGGGTCGTGACGGCCGTCGCGGTCGGTACGGCTTTCGTGCAGGCGCGCTTCGCCTTCGACACCACGCAGACCGCCACGGCGACGATCACCGTGATCGGGCCGCCCACGTCGGGCACGGGCGGGACCGCGGGCGGCGGATCGGGCGGCTAGCGCTCGCTGGGCACCCGGTCGTCGGCAGCGCCGACGCCGACGAGCGCGTGCACGCGCTCGAGCAGGTCGCCGATGGACGTGGGCTTGGCGAGAAAGAGGTCGCACCCTTGCCGTGCCGCCCACTCGCGATCCGCCGCGGCCACGCGCGCCGAGTAGGCGACGACCGGTACGGAGCCGTGCACGGGGTGGCGCTTGATCGCGCGCAGCAGGCACCGCTCGTCGCCGCACGGGAGGTAGAGCTCCGTGATGACGAGCTTCACCGGCTCGACAGCGAGGATCGCCAGCGCCGCCTGCCCGTCCGGGACGGCCAGCGGCCGGTACCCCGCGCGCGCGAGGGCGAGCGCGAGGATCTCGCGCGTATCGTTGTCGCGATCCGCGATGAGGACGGTCTGGGCCGCCATGCGTGTTCAGTTCGGGGGTCTGCGGGCGCTCGAATCACGCACCGCGAGACAGAGGAGGTGGGAACCGCATCGTCGCCCGGCCAGGCGCCAACATGCGCCAGCAAAAGGCGATCGATATAGGGTAAGTTGCTCCGGCTGTAGGGAAAAGGCCCTACATGAGTCCGCTGCTGGTGCACGCGGCTTGCCCAAGTGACCACGATCACGTGCGAAGGAGCGTCCCATGGCCCCCAGGAAGTCCCGGAAAGCAGAATCGCGTTCCCCGAGCGCCCGCACGTCGCGGCGCCAGGGCCCGGCGGGGTGGCGTGAGCAGGGCTACCGCCCGAGCGCACCCGAGCCCGCGGACACGCACGAGGTCCTCACGCCGGTCGAGCACTACCGGCGCGAGAAGGAGCGCCGCGCCGCGGAGCAGCGTGGCCCCGCGGCCGATCCCCTCGAGGAGGCGCGCCGCGAGTATCGCGCCATGCTCGCCGCCGATGCCGCGAAGCAGAAGGGGGGACGCCCGAAGAAGGCCGTCGCGCGCCCGGTCGAGCCGGAGGAGGCCGAGGTGGAGGAGCTCGAGCACGACCCCGACGCCGACGTGGTCGAGGAGACCGGAGAGGGCGACGGAGACGAGGCGTGACGCGCGAGGTCCCGGCCCGGTCGCTTCTGGAGCGGGCGGACCGGGCGTTCGTCCGCACGATGCGGCGGGTGTTCGCCGGCGGCTGGGGGGCGCGTGTCGCCTATCCGCTGGGGTTCCAGGGGCGCGTGAGCGTCGAGTCGCACGTGTTCACGGTGCCCCGCGCGAACGCCGCGGCGCGCCCGCTCCGCGTCGGCTTCGCCTCCGACTTCCACTCCGGCTCCACCACCCATCCCGCGCTCGTCGCCGACGCGTGCCGCGCGCTCGCCGACATGCGGGCCGACGTGATCCTGCTCGGCGGCGATTTCGTCGCCTTCGATGCGCCCGAGATCGACGCGCTCGTGCCGCTCCTGCGCGGCATCCCCGCGTCCCACGGCAAGTACGCGGTCCTGGGCAATCACGACCTCGTGGCCGACGACGAGTACGTGACGGCGGCGCTCGAGGAGGCGGGAGTCGAGGTGCTCACCAATCGCAACGTGCGACTGCCCGCGCCGCACGACGACCTGTGGCTGTGCGGCCTGGACGATCCGACGCTCGGCGAGCCGCGCGCCGACCTCGCGTTCGACGGCGCGGGCGACACGCGGCTGGTGCTGATGCATTCCCCGGACGGCCTGCTCGCCATCGGCGACCGGCGCTTCGAGATCGCGTTCTGCGGCCACACCCACGGCGGACAGATCGCGCTGCCCACGGGACACGCCCTCGTCGTGCCGCGCGGGCGGCTGAGCCGGCGCTTCAGCCGCGGCACGTTCGAGCTGCGTGATCGCGCGCGGCTGCTCGTGAGCCGCGGCGTCGGGTGCACGAGCCTCCCGGTGCGGCTGTTCTCCGCCCCGCAGGTGCACTCGTGCGTGCTCGTCACCGCGGCGGCGGAGGCGGAAGAAGCGGCCTGACGGCTCGCCCGATCAGCTCTCCCCGCGCTTCCCGTCGCCGTCCTGCTCGCCGCGGTAGTACTCCTCGATGAACACGGAGATGAGCTCCGCGACGCTGCGTCCCCCGAATTCCGACGACTTGCGGTGCCGGAAGCTGTCGCCCATGGGCAGCATGGCCTTGAATTCCTTCAGCGCCTGCTCGGGCGCCATGTCGTGACACCGCACCTCGTCGATCCAGGAGCGCAGCATGGCGCGCACCTCGTCCATGCTCGCCTGCCTGCCGAGGAATGCCGACAGCACCGCGCGCGCACGCGTCGCTCGCCCGTCACCGTCGAATTCCGGCCTGTCCCTGGGTTCGTCGTTCACTGTTGAGATGAGCGTTGAATCAGTCTCGCCACGACGTCGTCGCGCAGAGCACAAACGCAACCAGAATGCCGTCGGCGCGCGCGCGGCATCCGCACCACACGGTGGCGCCCCGCGTCAGGCGCGATCCTAAACACATGAACGGCGGCGATTTACCAGGCGGCTCGAAGCGGTTCGCTTCTTGCTTTTTCCTGTACGAGGAGGCGCACAGCGCCGTCGTCACGAGGTATCCAGGTGCAGGACCGCTCGATATTGATCGTCACTCACTGCGCGGAGATCGCGCAGCTGCTCGCGAACATCCTCGAGGCGGGCGGCTACGTCCCCGATATCGCGGTGCATCGCGATGCCCTGCTCCGCACCGCGAGCATCACGCATCCGGCGCTGATCCTGCTCGACTGTGATCACGAGGCGCTGCACGACGTGGACGCCCTGCCGCCGGCGATGCGCGCGGCGCTCGTGCTGTTCAGTCCCAGCCGCCTCGCCGACGAGGTGCGCATCATCGCCGAGCGCTACGCCCTGCCCCTGCTCGCGATGCCGACCGGGCCGCGCGCGCTGCTGCACTTCGTGAAGCACTCGCTCGGCACGGCGGAGGCGCGGAGCGCCGCGCGGCGCGAGAGCGCGCGACAGGAGATCGCCGACGACAGCGTGAGCGCCGCCTGACGCTCGTTGACAACGCGCGCGGGAGACGTCACCTATCCCGCATGCGTGTCGACCGGAAGCTGCTGCTCATCCTCCCCACCGTCGTCCTCGTCCTCGTCACGGCGGGGCTCTTCTACACCGCGTCGCGGCTCCAGCTGATCGTCCGCGGCAGCGACGATCTCGCGCGGCGCACGGCGTTCATCGCCGCCGTGGATCGCGGCGAGAAGCACCTGACCACGACGCAGGCGCTCGGGATCATCCACTACTCCCTCGAGGCCGAGGGCAACCGCACCGCGGCGATCATCGCCGTGCACGACCTCCTCCAGCTCGTCGCCTGGATCACGCTCGCCTGCTGCGTGCTGCTGATCGTCACGATCCGGCGCATCCCGCGGCAGGGCGCGGCGGTCAGTCGCCCAGCTCCCGGACTCCCCGGATCGTGACGGCGAGCTCCGGGTGCCGCGCGGCGCCCGCGGCGATGATCTCGCGGACCGCCTGGATCGTCGACGACGCGTAGTCGTGCGCCGGCGCGTCGTCGCCCTCCACCCACAACCGCACTTCCAGCAGGATCGCCTTTCGCATCGTCGTCTCCGCGTGATCAGGGCAGCGCGTCCAGCGGGACCCATCGCCCGCCGCGCCGCACCTCGATGGCCATGATGGGGTGGATCTCCCAGATCGTGCCGCGCGTGCGCCCGACCTGGTCGGGATGCTCGGGGTCGAGCAGCAGCCAGCCGCCGACGCGCACCCGATCGCCGTCGCGCACCAGCCGCCGGATCGCCCGCAGCGACCACGCGGGGTGGCGGGCGCGGATGACTGGCGTGGCCTCGACGACCACCGATCGGCTGCGGTCGCGCCCCGGCGATCCGGCGAGCCAGAGGTGCCAGTCGCGGAAGCCGGCGTCGGCGCCATGGCAGTTCGGCGATTCCGGCCCCTCCTCCTTCGCGCCGACGAGGTAGCCCTCCACCGAGACGGGCGTGCCCTCGCTCCGCGCGACGCGCGCCGCGTCCGCCCGGCTCCACTCGGCGCGCCGCCGCCGCTCGACCGCGGCGGGCCACGGCAGCGCGAGGACGGCATCGATGGAAACCGGCACGAAGCGCGCGCTGTCGGTCCGGTTCTTCAGGCGATTGAGCGCGGGATCGCCGCCGTCGCCCTCGGGTGGACACCCCTGGAAGCCGGTGGCGACGGGCTTCGGCTTCGCGACGTCGGGCACGCCGATCGCCGGCGGTGCCTCGATGCGCTGGCCAGCCCGATGCGCGACGAGCGCCGCGAGCGCCGCCACGACGACCAGCGAGAGGAGCAGGGTGGCTCGCGAGATTCCACGCATCCTGTCAATTTGAGGGTCGCCGTCGCTCGCCCGTCGCGGCGGTCTCCGACGACCGACCATCAGCATTCAGTGCCGTTGAACATAGTCACATGGCACCACCTCACCGCGGCCGCGCTGCTCGTCGCGGGCGCGGCGCGGTGCCGCGTGCCGGGCGAGGTGCGCGCCGCGGAACGACCCGTGCCGATCGTCCGCTTCACCGGCGCTCCCGGGTCGTACGCGTACTACAGCGGGATCGACGATTCGCTGCGCATCGCGATCCGCGACCGCGACACGTGGCGGCGCTACTGGCAGGCGATCCACCGCCGGATCTCGCCGCGACCGCCGCTGCCGAACGTGGACTTCACCCGCGGGATGATCCTCCTCGCGGCGCTGGGGCGCCGTCCGTCGGGGGGCTACACGCTGCGCATCGCTTCCGCGTCGGATTCGGGCGGGGTGTTGCGGGTGCAGGTCGAGCGGCTGGAGCCCGGTCGTCGGTGCGTCC
>CAMLIT010000134.1 GCA_946480295.1 uncultured Gemmatimonadota bacterium | reverse complement strand
TGGGGCGCGCGGCTGGGTAACCCACGTGTCCCCCCCCGCGGGGCTCCAAAAACACAACCCACAAACCTGGTTCGTGCGCCCCCCGCGCCCCACGTCCCTCGATCTCGACCCCCGACCCCCGACCCTCGACCCTCGACCCATCACACAAGAGCACCACCACGCCAGCGAGAGGCGGACTGGACTGGAAAGGCGGCGCGGCCTCATCGGGACAAGCCACTGCGGCACCGTGCATTAGCGACGTCATCTCGCGTCCCGTCTCCAGCGCCAGTTGGGTGCGCAATGGTTCGTCTCGCGGCGGTGGGCCGGGGCGGGGTATCTTTCTGGCACCTGCTTGCCGCCCATGCCGCCAGCAATGCCCTCCCCCCTCCCCGTGCTCCAGAAGCCGGCCGCGATCTCTCGCGGCGACTGCATCGGTGTCGTCGCGCCGTCGTACTCACCCAACAGCGGGTGGCTCACGCGCGGGATCAAGGCGCTCGAGCGTGCGGGGTTCGAGGTGCTGCTCGATCGCGAGATCGGGCAGGTCCGGCGCTTCTCGCGCGCCGAGGATCGCCGGCGCGCCGAGAACTTCACGAGCATGTGGCTCGAGCCACGGGTCAAGGCGCTCATCGGCGGCACCGGCGGCTACGGCGCCGTGCGCATGCTGCCGTACCTCGACCCCGAGCTGTTCCGCCAGCGCCCGAAGGCGTTCGTCGGCTACTCCGACATCACCGCGCTGCACCTCTGGCTCATGCGCGTCTGCGGCCTGCGCGTCTTCCACGGACCGACGGTGGACGACCTGAGCCCGAGCCTGCGCGACGTGACGACGGCGAGCCTCGTGGCGGCGCTGACGACGCCGCGCGTGAGCCGTCTCGGGCGCAACGCGTCGCGCCCGGTGATCCCGGGCGTGGCCACCGGTCGGCTCGTCGGGGGCAACCTCTCGCTCGTCCAGCAGTCGATCGGCACGCCGTACGAGGTCGACGCGCGCGGCGCGATCCTCTTCCTCGAGGAGACGCGCGACCCGATGTCCGTCGTCGACGAGCGGCTCGTGCACCTGCGCGCCTCCGGGCTGCTGTCGCACGTCAGCGGCATCGTCTTCGGCCAGCTGTCGCTCGACCGCTCCGAGGAGGACGAGTTCGAGGACTTCATCGTCGATCTCGTCGCGGATCTCGGCGTGCCGGTGCTGATGGACTTCCCGGCGGGGCACGAGATGCCGAACCTCACGCTGCCGCTGGGCACCGACGTGGAGCTCGTCGTCGAGGAGAGCGCGGGCTGGCTCTCCTATCGCGAGGACGCGCTCGCGGTCGCGGCGTCCGAGGCGAGCGCCGCCTCTCCATCGGCGGCCTGAGCGACACGTCCTGCGCGCGGCGGGTCGGCTTGCCCGTCACTGGTACGCGGCGTATGCTTGACCACCCATGCTCACCGCGCCTACGACGTCCGAGCCGGACCTCGCCACGCCACCCGCGCGTGCCCTCCTGCGGACGACCCGCATCGCGTTCGCCTTCATCGGCGAGCGGCTGTGGCTCGACTTCGTGAACACCGACGGCGGCGCACGCGGCTTCGACGCGTTGCACGACTTCGACACGATGGTGGCGTGGCTGGAGGCGGCGAACGTGATCGACCTGGAGCGCTCGCTGGCGATGCGCCGGCGCGCGCAGCAGCAGCCGGCGGGGGCGGCGGCCGCGCTGGTCGACGCGCGCCGCGTGCGCGCGGCGCTGCGCAGCCTCGCCGAACGCGGAACGCTCGGTGAGCGCGTGCGGATCGACGGCCTGGCGGAGATCAACCGGGTGCTCGGCCGCAGCGCCGGCACGCGCCGCGTCGAGCAGCGCCCCGACGGCACCTTCACGCGCTCCTTCGTGCCGGTCGGCGACGCGTTCGCCGGGCTGATGATCCCGATCGTCGAGTCGGCGGCCGATGCGCTCATCCTCGGCGAGCTGGCGCGCGTGCGCCGCTGCGCCGACTCGCGCTGCGTCCGCGTGTTCTTCGACAACACGCGCAACGGCCGCCGCCGGTGGTGCGACATGGCGACGTGCGGCAATCGCGCGAAGGCCGCCCGGCACCGCGAGAAGATCCGGAGCTGACGATCGCCGCCTGACGACGGGACCGTCGGCGGTGAGGTGGATCACGGACGGCGGCGGCCCGCGTGCGAGATTTCAGGAGAGCCTCCCTTCGCGCGAGGCGATCCGACGGCGGATCAGTCGCGTACCGCACGTAGAGCTGCGCTCGGCGCGGCGGAGCGGCACATGGAGAGCACGGTCCGCCTGGCGATCCTCGGCGACCACGACGCCGGCCGCCACGTCCACTCCGCCCTCGACGATGCCCTGCGGCACGCGGTGGGCACGCGCCACCGCGCGCTGGTCTGGGATTGGATTCACACCGAGACGCTGGCGATCGAGCCCGTCTCGGCGCTCGCCGGCGCGAACGGCGTGCTCGCGGCGACCGACGACGCCTGCGCGAGCATCGAGGGCGCCCTCGCCGGGATCCGCATCGCCCGCGAGCGGCGGCTGCCCTTCCTCGCCGTCGGCGGCGCGTTCCGCCACACCATCGTGGAGTTCGCGCGGAACGTGCTCGGGCTGACGCTCCCCTCCGCCGCCGCCCTGGCCGACGACCGATCGCCGTCCGCGAGCGACGCCCCGCAGCGGCGCTCCGGCGCGTTCTTCCTCGACACCGACTCGCGCGCCGCGGCGCTGTACGGGCGCTGGCGCGCCGTGGAGGAGATCTCCGCCACCGCGGCGCTGGACCCCGCGCTGCGCGAGCTGCTCGCGGGCGCCGGGCTGCGCGTGACGGGCACGAGCGCCGCCGGCGAGCCGACGGTGCTCGAGCTGCGCGGGCATCCGTTCTACATGGTCGCCCAGTTCGAGCCGCAGCTCACGTCGCGACCCCTCGCCCCCGCCCCGCTCATCCGCGCCATCGTCGACGCGGCGATCAGGCAGGGAGAGTGGAGGGGAACGCCGCATGGGATGGCGGCGGTGGGCTGAACGCTACGACTGCGGACGCTACTGCGAACGGCAAACTGCAAACTGCGAGCTGCGCACTGCCGCACTGCGCACTGCGGACTGCGGACTGCGGACTGCGGACTGCGGACCTTACTTCGAACCACGTACTTCGTACTCACGACGCGGGCCCCGGATCCCGGAGCCCATGTGCGCAGTCCGCAGTACGCAGTGAGGTTCGCAGTCCGCAGTACGCACTGAGGTTCGCAGTCCGCAGCACGCACTGAGGTTCGCAGTACGCAGTGAGGTTCGCAGTCCGCAGTACGCAGTGAGGTTGGCAGTCCGCAGTACGCAGTGAGGTTCGCAGTCCGCAGTACGCAGTGAGGTTCGCGCCGCAGTCGCATTGCCCAGCGGATCAGCTGCTCGTCAGATCCCCCCGCTCGCCTTCCCCGCAACCCACTCGAGGATCATCACGCACGGCACGACGTACGGGTATATCCCATACAGCGTGTCCGACGCCGAGTGGGAGTGGCGGTCGACGGCGAGGAAGACCTGGACGCAGAAGACGGCGGCGGCGAGGACGAGCGCGACTCCCTGCCAGCTCGTCGGGCGGTGGATCCAGCCCCAGGGCGTGAACCAGTGCGGGCGCATGATGCCTCGGTGGAAGAGTGTCGGTGCCGACTGGCTTTACATTGCAAAGTACTCTTCCGGCCGTCAAGCCCTCTTACCCCTTTCGTCGCCGACCGCTCGTCCCCCGCCCCGCTCCACGGCCGCTCCGCGCGCCGCTCCGCTTCCCGCCGTGATGCCCGCCGTGGTGACGCCCGTTCCGCCCCCCGCGGCTGTGCTCCCGCAGCTCGCGCCCCTGCTGCCGCACCCGCGCCCCGCGCTTCCGCTCCCGGTGCGCCTGCCGGCGCGCCTCCCACTCCTCTTCGAGCTGCGCGATCTCCTCCGGCGTGAAGGGCCGCTCCAGCTCCTCCTGCAGAGCCTCCAGTGTCGCCGCCCGCGCCGCCCCGCGCGCGCCGCGCGTCACCACGAAGCGCAGCGGACGATCGAGCGTCGGCAGCTCCGCCTCGGCCAGGGTGCGCGCCAGCTTCTCCGGCAGTCGCAGCCGCGCCACGCCGATCCGTCCCTCCGGCGTCTCCTCCACGTCGTACTGGATCTCGACCTCGCGGTCGCGCACCTCGACGCTGTCGGGAAGATTCTCGTACCGCGCCCGCACCGCCGGCGGCACCAGCGCGTCGAGCTCGCGCCGGAGATCCAGGTCCGCGTGCCGGAAGTCCGTCATCGACCGCACGTCCGCGAGCCGCGCCTCGTACATCCGCGTCAGCTCGTCGAGGCCGAGCCGCGGCGTCGCGCCCCCCGAGCGGCGCCAGGTCTCGCGCACCCCCTCGATGACCGGCCGGTTGTACTTCACGGCCGCGTGCCGCGCTTCCTCGCGCGCGAGCGCTTCGGCGAGGAGATGCCGCGCCTCGCCGGCGAGCTCCGGCGGAAACTCCTCGACCGTCTCCGTCTCCCGCTCCAGCTCGAAGCCGAAGTACTCGACCCGTCGCCGCAGGACGAGCGGTCCCTTGCGGCGCTCGGGCAGGTACGCCAGCCGCGCCTCGCCCACGTGCGCGTACCTGCGCACGAGGTCCATCGGGATCTGCGTCCCCTCGATCGACGCGCGCGGGATCCCCATCTTGTCGGCGAAGTAGCGCAGCTCGCCGGCGACGGCGCCCCAGCTCCCGCAGACGCTCGTCTTGGAGACGCGGGCCTCCTCCCCGCTCGCCGTCTCCTCGTCGATCACGAGCGTGAACGGCATGTAGCGCGCGAGCAGCTCCTGGAAGCGGCGCAGCGTCCGCTCGCCGGCGTTAGGCATGGCCGACGGCAGCGGCAGCTCGAGCGCGCGGTAGACGCTCGCCATGCCGAGCGCCGCGTCCTCGATCGCCTTCACCAGCGCGCCGCGCCGCTCCGCCCACTCCTGGATCGCCTCCTCGTCGAACACGTGGCGCGGCAGCCCGTACACCTCGCCGAGCGATCCCGCCGCCGCGTACGCCTCGGCGTAGAGATTGTACGCCGTGAGGTGGTCGCTGCCGGGGATGATCAGTCCATCGAGGTCGCGGTCGTCGCGCGTCATGCGATACAGCGACTCGATGGAGCTCATGACCGTGAGCGGCGGGATGAGGTCCTCGTCGGCGTTGACGAGCAGCTCCGCCCACGCGCGCTCCACCGGCATCGCCTCGACGAGCTTCCCGTACGTCGTCAGGCGCCCGTTCTCGACGATGCCGCGCTCCTCGAGCAGTCCGAGCGCCCGGCGGTACGCCACGCGGTCGAGCGGCACCGGCAGCTCGAGCTCGTCGGCGCGCACGCCGAGCGCCGCGCAGGTGATCGCCACGCGCTCGGAGTCGCCGGCGAGCTGGAACTCGGGCTCGGTCGGGCGCAGCGCATCGAACTGGATGTCGCGGTCGGAGAGGATGAACACCCGCCCGCCCTCGACACGGCCGTGCACGCGCCCGGCCATCTGCAGGATCTCGTTCGCGCCGAGGTGGAGCTGCGTGAGGACGTTGCGCCCCTTGTCGATGATGTTCGTGAAGCGCACGTCGTCGATGATCACCGTGTCGAGCCCGCGCACGTTGAGCGCGCTCTGGCCGGCCGCGGTCATCGCCAGGAAGTACGGCTTCCGCTCGCCGCCCTCGAGGAAGGGGCGGATGATCCGGATCGGCTCGCCCCCGTGGTAGAAGGCGGTGTTGATCCGCGGCGACTTGATCTCGACGTGGCGCGCCGCCTCCTCCACGCCCTTGCGCGTCGGCACGAACAGCGCGACGCCGCGCCGCTGCTTCACGACGTTCTGGAGGAAGCGATCGTCGAGGAACTCCAGCGGATCCTTGTTCAGCACGCGCACCTGCGCGCCGAGCTTCGGGTCGAAGGAGTACACCTCGAGGACGTCGGCCGAGTCGAGATAGCGCGCGTAGAACGTCGGATCGACCGTCGCCGACAGCCAGATGAAGCGGCAGCCGACACGCTTGCCGAGGGCGAGGCACAGCTCCAGCTCCGCCGAGGTCTGGTGGATCTCGTCGACGACGAGGGTGTCCGTCTTCAGGATGTCGCCATCCTCGAACCAGCGGCGCGCGATCCCCGTCGTGACGACGATGACGTTCCACGTCGGCGTCTCCGGCGTCGCCTCGCGCTCGCGGTTGACCACGCCCACGCGGAGGTCGGTCGTGCCGAGGATCTCCTCGGCGATCGGGCGGATGGCGAGCGTCTTCCCCGTCCCCGTCCCGGCGACGATGCCGAAGCCGCGCCCGGACCGCGCGAGCTCGCGCACCCGTTCGCCGTGGTGCGCCTCGAGGTAGGTCTCGATGTGCAGGTGCAGGGCGAGCTCGATGGTCTCACACGCCGCACGGGTGGGCGCGATGACGATGACGCGCCCGGTCGCCGGCTCCGCCTGGACGAAGGCTGCGTGATCGGGGGGGAGCCAGTGGTCGTGGATCTCTCTCACGCAGCGGGCTGGTGCAAGTTAGAGGCTACCGTCCGGCTTCTTCTTCGGCTCGGGCTTCCGGCCATCGCTCTTGCGCTCGCCGGCGAAAGGCATCGGGCGCACGAAGTTGCGCAGCAGCGTGCCGGCTCGGTCGTCACCCTTCTTGTGCTGCGGCTGCACGTAGTCGTCGCCGAAGATCACGCGTCCGTTCGACGGACGGTTGCGCACGGCGGTCGCGCAGTCGGTGGGCGCGGGCTGCTGGCTGGCGGGCACGTTCTGAAGCCAGATCCGGCACATGCCGGCGGGCGGACGGTGGTCGCGGGGAATCGCCGGCGCGCGCTCCTGCGCCTGCGCGGCGAGCGCTGCCGTGCACATCAATCCCAGCACCATCGCGAGTTGCTTCATCGGACCTCCCTGAGGGGCGAGGGTCGAAGGTCGAGGGTCGAGACCACCTCGACCAGCGCGACGGCAACTCACGGCACCGTCGATCCACCCATGCGCCCGCACGCTCACGAGGCAGGGCCAGTGCCACACCGCCCGGCCGCCCGTCCACCGTGAAATACTGGACCTGCAACAGGTTACCCGGAAGGGGTCGCGAGGTGCCGTCCGGAGGGCCTGTCCTTTCGTCCGAAGATCGTGTCCTGTGGAGAGGTCAGATCTCGCGACGCACGCTACCGCCCTCGGCTGTCCGCCTTCGGCCGTCCGCCCTCCGCCTTCCGCCACCTTCAGGACGCTTCTGCTGCGCGCGGAGGCACGAATCGCGAGCAGCGGAAAGCGGAAAGCGGAAAGCGGAGCGCGTCAGCTCACTCCCCGAACGAGATCCCCGTCGACCGCGCGGTCTCGACCACGTCGTGGTGCGGATCCACCCGCTTCGGCTGCTTCAGCACGTCCTCGATCGGGATCGTGACGATGTGCGGCGACTGCAGCGCGACCATGTAGCCCCAGCGCTCGTCGGCGATGGCGCGCACCGCCGCTCCGCCGAAGCGCGTGGCGAGGAGCCGGTCGTAGCCGGTCGGCATCCCACCGCGCTGCAGGTGGCCGAGGATCAGCGAGCGCGTCTCCTTGCCGGTCATCTCGGAGACCTGCTTGGCGACACGCTCCGCCACACCGCCCACGCGGCGCGCCTGCCCCGGGAGCGACTCGCCGAGGGTCGACGACTCGCCGCCCTTCGGGAACGCGCCCTCGGCGACGACGACGATCGAGAAGTGCCGTCCCGCGCGGTCGCGCGCGACGATCTTCTCGCAGACCTTGCGAATGTCGTAGGGGATCTCGGGGATGAGGATCACGTCGGCGGTGCCGGCCAGCCCCGCGTGCAGGGCGATGAACCCCGCGTCGCGCCCCATGACCTCCATCACGATCACGCGGTCATGGCTCTCCGCGGTCGTGTGCAGCTTGTCGATCGCCTCGAGCGCCGTGTTCACCGCGGTGTCGAAGCCGAAGGTCGTGATCGTGCCGCTCACGTCGTTGTCGATCGTCTTCGGCACGCCGATGATCTTCATGCCCTTGTCGCAGAGCCGCTTGGCGATGGCCAGGGAGCCGTCGCCGCCGATCGAGATCACCGCGTCGATGCCGAGCTGCCGCGCGTTCTCCATCAGCTCGTCGGAACGGTCGATCTCGACGTAGCTGCCGTCGGGCTGGAGGATCGGGTACTCGAATGGATTGCCGCGGTTGGTCGTGCGCAGGATGGTGCCGCCGAGATGCGCGATGCCGCGCACCGATTCGCGCGTGAGGATCACCACCTCGTCCTCGCCGAGCAGGCCGGCGAAGCCGCGTTTGATGCCGAGCACCTCCCAGCCTCGATTGATGGCCGAGAGCACGGCGGCACGGATGACAGCGTTCAGCCCCGGCGCGTCGCCACCGCCGGTCGAGATTGCAATGCGCATTACTGCGGGAAGGGGAAGGAGGGAAGCGGAACGTCAGCCGAGCAGTGTCAGCACTTCACCGGGCGCGGGAAAGCGACCGGTCCTGGACTTCTCGTACACGGGCACGCCATCACGGGACACCTCGAACCGACCCCCGCTCGAGCGAACGAGCTCGATCTGCGCGTCCGGGTACTTCTCACGAATCTCGGCCGCCAACCTGGTGGCCCGAGGCTCGTAGCTTCACATCGTACAGAATTCGATCCTGATCTTCATCGGTGTCGGTCTGGGTGGTTCGTGGTGAAAAGTACACGGCAGAGGCCCCGAATGGGTGGCCCGACCTGCGGCAATCCCCGTTCCGGGGCCCCCTACCGCCCACGCGCTACCGAGCCGCCTGCGACGGCGGCGTCGTTCCCTCGTTCACCCCGAGGGCGTTCCAGTTGGCCATCGCGTTCAGCACGAGGGCATAGCTGCCCTGCGTCTCGAAGCGCCACATCGGCCGGATGCCGAACAGCACCACGTGTCCACGCCCGACGGGCGCATCCACCACCGCCGCCTTCCCCGCCATCTCGCCGCCGTTGTCGAGGAGCCCGGAGACGAGGAGCGAGTCCGCGTTGGTGTCGAATCGCAGGATGACCCTGGCACGCTGGGCCGCGGCCTCGCGCGCTAGCGACGAATCCGGACGGTTCTGGGCAACGGACATGCTGCGCTCGAAGTCCGCCTCCGATTCCCCACGCTGGCCGTTCGCCGTGGCGACGGTGAAGAGCGGCGCGACGCTGAAGTAGACGGGGAAGACGGCCCGGTCGTAGCCGTACAGGATGGGGCTCGTGCGGTCGACCTCCTGCGCCCGGAAGACGGCGCCGCGCGCGAGCAGCCGCGGCGTTGCGGCCACGCTCACGCTGGAGTTGAAGCCGAACTCCACCGGCAGCCGGCTCGAGTTGCCCTCGGTGATGAGCAGGCCGCCACGCTCGACGAAGTGCCGCAGCGCCGCGAGACCGTCGAGCCCGAGCCCGGGGCGGATGTCGTTCGTCGAATCGATGTGGCCGAGGCTCGGCGTCAGCGCCGTGGTCTTCCACGGCACCGGCGGGCCGATGAGCGGCCGACCATTCACGATCGCCGTCGGCTGCGCGTTCACGTGCGGGAAGATCACGACGTCGAGCGAATCCAGCACCGCAGGGTCGGCGAGCCGCTGGTCCGAGACGTAGGCGAAGGGAATCCCGATCTCCTCCAGCGCGTGCCGCACCCAGCCTTCATTCTGCGTCTCGATCCACGTGTGGACGAGGGCGATGCGCGGAAGCCGCAGCGCGTGGGAGCGGACCGCGGGTGCCGCGGCGAGCGCGGTGGCGTGCATGCCGAGCTGGTCGACGGCGCGGCGCGCCGCCGGGGTGTCCTGCACGAGGAAGGTCCCCGCCGCGAAGCTCGCGCCGCCCGCGGTGAACGCCGTGTCCGCGACGCTCACCGCCGCCCCGGCCACCTTCCAGGGCAGCGCCGCCGAGCGCCAGTCCCCGAGGTGCGGCACGGCGAGGATGCTGCCGCTGCCCGACACCGTCCCCGCGGCCGACGCATCGACGTCGAGCGGTCGCATCGGCTTCGTGAGCACGGAGGAGTCCGCGATCGTGTAGACGGTCACGTCGCGGAGCTGGTCGAGCGACCACCCCGTGTCGTCGTACGGCGAGGGATCGTCGGGACGGAAGCGCTGCACGGCGAGGACGGTGCGAACGAGCGCCGTGTATGGCTGGTCCATGCGCACGATCCAGTCGCCGGCGTGCACCGTGACGCGGTGGCGGTCTGCCGTGTCCGCCGTCGCCGCGCCGCCCCCCGCGTTGCGGTCGCGGACCTCGCGCGCGGAGCCGGGCGCGCTCACCGGAGCGCCCGACGGAGACGCCCGCCGCGCCCCGCCCTGCCCCGCGGCGGTCGCGCCGCTCGCGCCGACGATGCCGCGCTCGACGACGGCCGGCATGTCGCGCGTCTCGAAGTCGCCGCTGGCGACCTGGACCTCCGTGCCGATCATGCGGAAGTAGTTCACGAGGTCGGCCGCTTCGGCCGCGTGCCGCTGCCCGCGCGGGATCACGAACGCGTACGGCGCCGAGCTCCGCCCGCGGTCCACCATGCGGACCGCCTTGAGGGCGAAGTTGTCCATGAACGTCTCGTGGTTGTCGGCGACGTAGTGCAGCGCGATGAGCACGCCGGATTCCTGGTAGTTGATGTTGCTCCGGATGCACCACTTCACGCCGTTCACCGGCGGGTTC
>CAMLIT010000133.1 GCA_946480295.1 uncultured Gemmatimonadota bacterium | reverse complement strand
AAGCCCGCTCCCACCGGGAATACACAAACCCAACGGGGCCCGGGGGTGCGGGGGCTGACCGGGTTCATGTCGGGGGTGGGGGGCGGGGGGGGGGGGGCGGCGCGGGGGGGACGAGGGGCGAGCGACGAGGGACGAGGGACGAGAGGACGACGCGGGACGCGGCGCGTCGCTCCTCTGTCCACTAGTTCCCGACCCACTGGTTCCTGACCCACGAGTTCCTGCTCTTCCTGCTCTTCCGCTCCCAAGCAGTCGCCGCGCCGCTGCGCGCGCGTCGCCGAGTCGTACCGCCGTCTCTTCTGTTCTCTGCCGTACCTACTAACTTTTTCGTGAAATCATTCACAAGCGAGGTTCGGCGGTGAAGATTGCCGTCTGTATCAAGCGCACCCCCGACTCCGAGTCGCGCTTCCGGATCGCGGCGAGCGGCACGGGGATCGACGAGGCCGGGCTGAAGTTCGACATCGACGACTTCGCCGGCTATGCCGTCGAGGTGGCCCTCCAGCTCAACGAGAAGGAGGGGAAGGGCGAGACCGTCGTCGTCTCCGTCGGCCCCGACACCGTCCAGGAAGTGCTGCGCAAGGCGATGAGCATGGGCGCCGACCGCGCGGTGCAGCTCAGGACCGACGCGCTGCCATACGACGGCGCCGCCGTCGCGAAGGCACTTGCCGCGGAGCTGAAGGACGGCGGCTACGACCTGATCCTGTTCGGCAAGCACGCCTTCGACACGTCGGCGGGCATCGTGCCGACGATGACCGGCGAGCTGCTGGACCTCCCCACGGTCACCGCCGTGTCGAAGCTCGACATCGCCGGCGGGCGGGGGACGGCGCGGCGCGAGCTGGAGGGCGCGGCGGAGGTGGTCGAGTTCCCGCTCCCCGCGGTCGTGTCGATCGACGAGGGGATCGCGCGCCCTCGGTATCCGTCGCTCAAGGGGATCATGGCGGCGAAGAAGAAGCCGCTCGAGCAGAAGCCGGCGCAGCTCGGGCCGGTGCGCGTGAAGGTCCAGAAGATGGAGCTCCCACCCGATCGCGCCGCCGGCCGGATCATCGGCGAGGGCGCGGCCGCCGTGCCGGAGCTCGTCAGGCTGCTGCAGACGGAAGCGAAGGTGCTCTGATGGCGCCCTGCGCCGGCAGCGCATCCCGAGCGCGGCGAGGGATCCAGCCCGCGCCGAGCGAGGGCGCCGACCCGAGCCAACGATTTCTCCCGAAGACACATGCCTAACGTTCTAGCATACGCCGAGACCCGCGGCGCCGACCTGCGGAAGGCCGCGCTCGAGGCGACGACGGCCGCGCGGCAGCTCGCCGACCGGATCGGCGGCGAGGTCCACGTCCTCGTCGCCGGCCCGCCGGGGATCGCGGCGAAGGCGGAGCAGCTCGGCCGCCACGGCGCCGACGTCGTCGTCGTCGTCGAGAACCCCGCCTTCGACGGCTACCGGCGCGAGGCGGTGGCGGCCACGCTCGCCGCCCGGGCGAAGAGCGGCGACTACCGCGCGGTGATCGTCCCCTTCTCGGCGCAGGGCCGCGACCTCGCCCCGCGCGTCGCCGCGAAGCTCGACGCGCCGATCGCGTCCGACGTCATCTCGATCGAGCCGCAGGGCGACACCCTCGTCGTCCGCCACCCCGGCTTCGCCAACAAGGTGATCGTCACCCTCGCCGTCACCGGCTCGCCGGCGGTGCTGAGCATCCGGCCGAGCGCGTGGACGCCCGCGGAGAGCGCCCGCACCGCGCGCACCGAGACGATGGCTCCGGCGGCCGATCCGGCGAGCGAGCGGGTCACGGTGAAGGAGCTCATCCAGGGGCGCGCCGGCCGACCCGATCTCGGCGAGGCGCCGGTCATCATCAGCGGTGGGCGCGGGCTCAAGTCCGCCGACAACTTCAAGCTCGTCGAGCAGCTCGCCGACGCGTTCGGCAACGCGGCCGTCGGCTGCACGCGTGCCGTCGCCGACGAGGGGTGGCGCCCGCAGACGGAGCAGATCGGGCAGACGGGGCGCGTCGTCAGCCCGCAGCTCTACGTCGCCGTCGGCATCTCCGGCGCGATCCAGCACGTCGCGGGGATGCGCACCGCGAAGACGATCGTCGCCATCAACAAGGACAAGGAAGCGCCGATCTTCAAGCTCGCCGACTACGGCATCGTCGGCGACGTGTTCGAGGTCGTGCCGGCGCTGACGGAGGCGGTGAAGCAGGCGCGCAGGCAATAGGGTCGAGGGTCGACGGTCGAGAGTCGAGATCCGTCGCCGCAAGCTCGCGTCCCGCATCCCCGGCCCCTCGCCCCGACTCGACCCTCGACCCTCGCCCCTCGACCCTCGCCTTTGATGCCATGACCGCTGAGAATGCCGTCTTCCTCGCTGTCTTCGTCGTCGCCGTCGGGTTCTTCGCGCTGAACGTCCAGCGCCTCATCGGCTACCTGCGGCTCGGCGAGCGGCTGGACCGCACGGACCGGCTCTGGGCGCGCCTCTGGAACGTCGCCACCATCGGCATCGCGCAGCGGAAGCTCTTTCGCGAGCCGATCGCGGGCGCGATGCACGCGACGATCTTCTGGGGCTTCCTCGTGCTCGGCGCCGGCACGATCGAGATCATGCTCCAGGGAGTCTGGTCGGGGTTCAGCTACGAGCACATCCTCCCCGGCCCCGTCTACGCGCTCTACGGCGTGTCGCAGGACGCCTTCGCCCTCTTCGTGCTCGGCGCCGTCGCGTTCGCGTTCTACCGGCGGCTCGTGCTCCACCCGCGGCGGCTCGAGGGGGACAACATCGAGCACCTGGACGCCTACATCATCCTCGGGATGATCGGCGGCCTGATGGTCACGCTCCTCTTCGCCAACGCGTTCCTGTCCCTCTGGCGTCCGGAGCTCGTCGGCCCGGAGAAGTTCGTCTCGCGCCTCCTCGCCGCCGGCATCGCGACCGTCGCCCTGCATCCGTCGCCGCTGCCGTATCGCGTCTGCTTCTGGCTGCACGCGCTGCTCATCCTCGCGTTCCTCAACTACCTGCCGTACTCGAAGCACCTGCACGTGGTCACGTCGCTCTTCAACGTCTTCCTCTCCAACACGAGCTGGAAGGGCGAGGACGCCGTGATGCGGCCGATGGATCTCGAGGCGGAGGTGGAATCGTTCGGCGCGGCCGACGTCGAGCAGCTCACCTGGAAGAACCTCCTCGACGGCTACTCCTGCACCGAGTGCGGCCGCTGCACCGCGGCCTGCCCGGCGAACATCACCGGCAAGGTGCTGAGCCCGCGCAAGATCGTCGTGAACTCGCGCATGCGGCTCATGGAGAAGGGCCCCGTGGTGCTCGACGACCGCATGGAGTTCCTGCGGCCGATGCTCGTGCACGGCGAGGGCGGCGACGCCGGCGCGAAGACGGCGGAGCAGGTGATGGAGGACCGCCTCCTCGGCACGTACATCACCGAGGAGGAGCTCTGGCAGTGCACGAGCTGCCGCGCCTGCGTGCAGGAGTGCCCGGTGTCGATCGACCAGCTCGACATCATCAACCAGATGCGGCGCTACCTCGTGCTCACGGAGTCGCGCTTCCCCGAGGAGCTCCAGCCGGCGTTCCAGTCGCTCGAGCGCAACGGCGCCCCGTGGGCGTTCAGCCCCGCCGACCGCGCGCAGTGGGCCGAGGGGCTGGACATCCCCACGATGGCCGAGCTGGCGGAGCGCGGCGTGCGCCCGGACGTGCTCTTCTGGGTCGGGTGCATGGGGTCGTTCGACGACCGGGCGAAGAAGATCACCGTCGCCTTCGCCCGCATCCTCAAGGCGTGCAACATCAGCTTCGCCATCCTCGGGCAGGAGGAGCACTGCCACGGCGACCCGGCGCGCCGCATGGGGAACGAGTACCTGTACCAGATGCTGGCGAAGGACACCATCGAGACGCTCGACCGCTACAAGGTCACGACGATCGTCACGAGCTGCCCCCACTGCTTCCACCAGCTCGGGAACGAGTTCCCGCAGCTCGGTGGCAACTACGAGGTGATCCACCACTCCACCTTCATCGACCGGCTCCTCCAGGACGACCGCGTGCCGCTGAAGACGGACGAGGGTCGGGCGTTGACGATGGCCTACCACGACTCGTGCTACCTCGGCCGGTACAACGACATCTTCGACGAGCCGCGCGAGACGCTGAAGCGCGCGCTCCCGGTCGTGAACCTCGTCGAGGCGCCGCGCTCGCGCAGCCGGGGCCTCTGCTGCGGCGCCGGGGGCGGGCGGATGTGGATGGAGGAGAAGCAGGGGAAGCGCATCAACATGGAACGCACCGAGGAGCTGCTCGCCACCGGCGCCGAAGCCATCGCCGTCGCCTGTCCGTTCTGCATGACGATGATGACCGACGGCCTGAAGGCGAAGGACTCGGCCGTGCCGGTGTACGACATCGCCGAGGTGGTCGCGGAGAGGCTCACGTAGGGGATGCGGGAGGCGGGAGGCGCGCCCGTTGTCATCCTGAGCGAAGCGAAGGATCTGGCGCCGGCGCCGAGGAGCGTGATGTCGTTGCCGAGCGGCTCGCCACCAACGAAGAACCAACGACCAATCGCCGGTTACGCGTCCCGCGTCCCTCGTTCCCGCCCCCTACCGCACCCTCACCACCGCCGAATCCACCGCTCCCGACGCCGAACGGGCGACCACCCACGTCGTTCCCGCGACTGCACTCGCGTGCACCGCGCCCGTCGCGTCCACCGTCGCCACCGAGTCGGCGCGCGACAGCCAGCCGACGCGGATCGGCACGCTCGCGTGCCGACCGTCGTGCGTCGTGCCGCTCACGCCTAACGTCGCCCGCGCCCCGGGCGGGAGATCCAGCGTGTCCGGCACCACCCGGATGGTCGCGACGTCCGCGTCGGGGCCCGCGTAGCGCATGGTCCGCGGGTGCACCGGGGGATTCCGCCCCGGTCGCACGATCACCGTGTCCACCGACTCGTACGCGATGGCGCCGGCGAGATCGTAGGCGTCGAGCGTGAGCTGGAACGTCTCGCGTCCGCCCGTGAGCTCGACGTCGAAGACGAGCACCGCGCTGTCCCCCTCGAAGGGCGCCGCGGCGACGACGCTGTCCCCCGTCGCGCTCACCATGACGCCGCGCATCCGGCTCAGCTGGACGACGGGCACGCCGGACGGCAGGGTGTCGAAGGTGGGCGCGACGGCGAAGGAGGCGCGTCTGGCGATCGTGAGGCGCGGCGCGGAGGACGAGGGCTCCGCGCACCGGACGGCCGCCGCGAGACCGGCGGCGAGCATCACCCGCTGCGACATGCGCAGCATCGTCCTGCCGGCGGAGCGGCGACGGCGCACCGCTCCAGCGCTTCGAACCCGCATCGAGAGCCCTCCCGAGGTGCAGTGGCCTCCTCAGGACGACGCCGGTGCATCGGGGCAACGCCGGCTACGTCGCCGCCGGACGCAGGTCGTAGATCGTGATCGTCTGCCGCACCTTCTCCTCGACGTACGGCACGCGCTCGGCGTTCCGCAGCCGGAGGCCCATGGTCTTCGCCTGCCCGAGGAAGTCGTCCATCGCCACGCGCCCGGGGTCGGCGAGCAGGACGAGCCCCTCGGGCCGCACGGTCGCCGCCATCGCTCGCGCCACCAGCTCGGCGTACGGCCGCTCGTAGAGCACGTCCGACGCGACCACCACGTCGTACCGGCCGAGATCCGTCGGCAGCCTGCGCCAGTCCACGTGCCGCGTCCGCGGATCCACGCCGGCGTTGCGCCAGACGTTGAGCCGCGTGAAGCGAAGCGCGTCGTGGTAGTAGTCCGTCGCGTGCACCTCGAAGCCGGCGAGGGCGGCGGCGGCGGAGACGAGCCCGGAGCCGCAGCCCAGCTCCAGCAGCGACATCCCATGCCCCGGCATGCGCGCCACCACCTCGGCGAGCACGCGCGCGGACGGCCAGAGGTCCGCCCAGTACGGCAGCCGCTCGTCGCGCTCGAATGCCTCCTCGTCGATCAGCTCCTCGGGGTTCGCCGGATGGACGATGCGCAGCCGGCGCCCCGCGACGTCGAGCTCCGTGACGCGCGTGCGGAAGCGCCGCTCGAGCTCCCGCTCGAGCCGGCGCAGCGCCTCGCCCGATCGATCGCTCACGACAGCCGCAGCTCGGCGGCGCCAGACGCGGCGTCGCCGAGAGGGATCGCGGGCAGGGACTCGCCGGGAGCGACGTGCGGCCGGTCGTGCGCGACCACGAGCAGCGCGTCGGCGCGCGCCATGGAGGTGAGCAGGCCGGAGCCCTGCGGGCCGGTGAGACGGGCGTGCAGCGCGCCGTCCTCGCCCGGGCTCACCGTCCCGCGCATGAAGTGCGTCAGCGGCGCCGCGATCGAGATGGCCTCGTCGGCGATCGCGCGGACGGTGCGGCGGAAGGGGCGCCGGTCGCCCTGCATGACGCGGATCGCCGGGCGCGCGAACAGCTCGAAGGTGACGAGCACCGACACGGGATTCCCCGGGAGGCCGAGCCACGGGCGGCCGTGCACGAGGCCGAAGCCGACCGGAGCGCCTGGCCGCATGCGGACGCGCCAGAACTTCATCTCGGCGCCGAGGTCGCGCAGCACCTCGCGCGTGAAGTCGAACGCGCCGACGGAGATGCCGCCGGACGTGACGAGGAGGTCGCACCCGGCCGCGCGATCGACGCGCTCGCGCAGCGCGCCCGGGTCGTCGCGCGCGAGGCCCAGGTCCACCACCTCGCCCCCGGCCTGCGCGATCGCCGCCGCCAGGCTGTAGCTGTTCGACGAGACGATGCGCTCGCCGCGAAGGACGTCGTCGAAGTGGTCGAGGTCGACCAGCTCGTCGCCGGAGGCGAGCAGCGCGACGCGCGGGCGCCGGTACACCTCCACGGTGGCCGCGCCGACGGACGCGAGGACTCCGATCTGCCCGGGGCCGAGGACCGCACCCGCGGCGACCGCGACGTCGCCGGCCCGGAGATCCTCGCCGCGCGGCCGCACGTTGTGCCCCGCGTCGCGCGCGTCGCGCACCGCCACGCGGTCGACGCCGCCGTCGGTGTCCTCCACCCGGACCACGCTGTCCGCGCCGTCGGGCACGGGGGCGCCGGTCATGATGCGGATCGCGGTGCCCGGTCGGAGCGGCTGCGTGGCGCGGCGCCCGGCGGCCACCGTCTCGAGCACCGGGAGCGAGACCGGACGCTCGGCCGTGGCCCCGGCGACGTCGGCGGCGCGCACCGCGTAGCCGTCCATGGACGAGTTGTCCCACGGCGGGAGGGTGACGGGCGAGCGTACATCGCGCGCGAGCACCCGGCCGAGCGCCTGGCGCAGCGGCACCGCTTCCGTGCCGCACGGCGCGACCTCGGCGAGGACGCGCGCGCTCGCCTCCTCCACGCTGAGCCGGTTCACCGCACGCGCATCTCGCTCAGCGCCACGGCGAGCACGTCCTGCACCCGGGTCACGTCGGCCACCGGCACCGTCCAGTTGTTGCACAGCATGCTGAACTCGAGCAGGCGGCCGTCCGCCGAGCGCACGTAGCCGGAGAGCGAGCGCGCGCCGGTGAGCGTGCCGGTCTTCGCGTGGACGTTCCCCTCCGCCGGCGTGCCGTGCATGCGCGAGCGCAGCGTCCCGTCCACGCCGGCGATCGGCAGCGCGTCGTAGAAGAGCTGGAAGTTCGGCGAGCGGCGCATGCCGTCGAGGATGTGGACGATCGTCTCCGGCGAGAGGTAGTCGTAGCGCGACAGGCCGCTGCCGTCGTGGATCACGTAGCCGTCGGGCGACGCGCCGAACGAGGCGAGCTGCCGGGCGACGACGGCGCGACCGCTGTCCGGCGTCCCCGCGCCGGCGCGCTCGAGGCCGACGGTGCGCAGCAGCACCTCGGCGATCTGGTTCTGCGAGGGCTTCATCAGCGCGGGGAGGATGTCGCGCAGCGGCGGCGAGAGCACGGTGAACAGCGTGTCGGCGCGCGCGGCCGGCGCGGTGACGTTCCCGTCCACCGCGATGCCGCGGTCGCGCAGCGCCTCGCCAAACGCCGCCAGGTACGCGGCATCGGGATCGTGCTGCGACACGTCGAACGCCGCCGTGTCGCCGGCCGCGACCCACCCCGTGATGACGAGGCCGCCCTGCAGCGTGTCGTAGTGTGCCTCGATGTCCGAGGCGTGGCGCGGCGCGCCGTTGCCGAGCGCCGACGCAAGATCCACGGTGAGCGCCTCGACGCGCACCGACGGATGGTTGCGCGTCGGCCCCGTCACGACGGTCGGCGCGTCGCCGCTGTGCGCGCCGCCGATCACCTGGAGGTGCCAGAATCCCTCGTTGAAGAGCAGCTCGTCGACGCCCGCGAAGTCGCTGTCGTCGAGCTGGTCCCACGGCCAGCCGAAGCCGCGCACGCCGCCGGGGAAGACGTCCGCTCCCGGAAGCACGCGTCCCGTCACGCGATGGACGCCGTGCGCGAGCAGCGAGTCGGCCATCGCCAGGAGCGGCTGCATGGCGTCCCCGCGCATGTGGTCACTGATCGTGGGGTCGCCACGTCCCGAGACCACGAGATCGCCGACGAGCATCCCGCCGCTGACGCTCCCGCGCGCCGCCACCGTGGTGCGGAAGCGGAAGTCGGGGCCGAGCTGCTCGAGCGCCGTGGAGCCCGTGGCGAGCTTCATGTTCGACGCGGGGAGGAACAGCTTCGACGCGAGGTGTGAGTAGATCGTGTCCCCCGCGAGCGGATCCACGACGAGGATGCCCCAGTAGGCGTTCCGGAACTCGGGGGTGGCGGCGAGCGAATCGGCTTCGCGCCGGAACGCGGCGCGCGCCCGTCGGGCATCGCGCGAGATCGCGGGGGTCGGACCGGCGGCGGGATGCAGCACGCCGCAGCCGGCGAGCGTGAGACAGCAGAGGACCAGCGCGCGCGACCGTGCTCTCATCGAATCTCCGTCAGGGGTTCGGGTCGCGGAGCAATATCGCTACAGGGGGGCGCGGGCGGCCAGCCGCTCCGCCGCGGCGAGGTCCGCGGCGTCGTTGACGTTGAGGAACATCGACGCCGGATCGCCGGCCGCCGCCAGCTCGGCACCCTCGAGCCGGACGACGGCGGGGAGCGCGGCGAGGAAGGCGCTCAGCCGCAGCTCCCCCGCCGCGACCTGCCGCTCGGCGACCGGGATGCAGGCGGGCACGTAGTAGGCGCAGCACGGCTCGACACCGTGCGGTCCGCTGGGGACGACCGCCGCCGCTTCGTTCTCGCCGCGGCGGCGCAGCGCGTCGAGGAGCGCCGGCGTGACGAAGGGCATGTCCCAGGCGACGACGAGCACGGGCGAGGCCGCGTGGACGAGCGCCGCGTGGATGCCGACGAGACTCCCGCGCGCGGGGAGCACGTCGCGCGCGACGCGGACCCCGGGCGCCCAGTCGCGCGCCGTCGGGTCGTTGGCGACGATGAGCTGTGCGTCGGTGACCGCGCGGAGCGCGTCGAGGACGCGATCGAGCACGCGACGGCCGGCGACGGGGTGCAGCCCCTTGGGTGCGCCGCCGAAGCGGCTGCTGGCGCCGCCGGCGAGGACGACGCCGGTGCAGGCGGGGCGGGGCGGCGGGCGCATGCCGGGAACATAGCATGCGGGCGCTCGGCCGGCCCGCCGGCCGTCAGACGCCCAGTCCGCGCTCCCGGGCCGCCGCGTCGAGCTGCGCGGTCAGCTCGCGCTCGAGCAACGGCTCGCACTGCCCCGTCGCGCCGCGCTCCTTCAGGTACTGCCCGCAGGCATTGCACATGACGAGCGTGTAGCCGAGATACGGGGAGCGGATGCGCACGAGCGCGGGCTCGCATTCCGCGCCGCAGGAGAGGCAGCCGCTGCTCGCGGCGCGCCAGGTCGTGTCGCAGCGCGCGCAGACGATGCGACGCTGCCCGCGCCCGACGAGCGCGAGGTCGGGAGCCCCGCCGCAGCAGGGGCAGGTCGGCCGCGCCCAGTCGTCGGCCGGCGCCACGGCGAGGACCTGTTCCGCGGCGTTGCGCAGCACGGCGCTGCCGAGGAGCGCGGAGGCGCGGCGGGCGAGTCGTTTGGCGGGCTCGCTCGGCAGCCGGTCGCCCGCCGCCCAGGCCAGCGCGTGGGCGGTCACGTCGTGCGACCGGCGGCGCACCGCGGAGGCGTCCTCCGACGACGCCAGTCCCGCCAGCTCGAAGGCGGCGACGGCCCGCGCGAAGAGCGGGCGGAGATCGCCCGCGGAGCGCAGGACCGACGCGGAATCGAAGGCGTGCCGCCCGTTGGCCACGCGGGCCCGCGCCCGCGCGACGTCCACCGGGACGGGCAGGGAGTCCCGCAGCTCGGCGTGCAGCCGGAGCACCGGCGCGAGCTGGTCGGCAACAGAACGGGACACGGCTTCTCGACTACGTGATGCGACCGACGAAATCACCAGATGCCACTCTTCACTGTGACGGGCGCCCGCGACTGGCCGGCGGTGGGCCCACTCGCTGTCGAATCGATGGGAGCCGCGCGACGCCGCCCCCGGCTCTAGGAAGAACGAACGGCCGCGAGGGTCACGAGCCTGGCGTACCGTCAGTCCGGACGGTAGGTGACCGTGAGCGTCGCGTCCTCCGAAACGGCCACGGCCGTGACCTTCGCCGCCGTGCCGAGCGCGCGCTGCACGCGCTCGCAGATGATGCGGGCAAGATTCTCGCCCGTGGGAATCAGCTTGCCGTCGCCGAACTCGGCGATGTCGACGTTGAGATTGCGGTGGTCGAAGCGCTGCCGGACTTCCCTCTCGAGGACACGGTCGAGCGTGCCGAGATCGACGGAGAAGCCGGTGACCGGGTCGAGGGGCCCGCTGACGGTGACCTCGCAGAGATAGCTGTGCCCGTGAAAGCTCGGGCGCGCGCACAGCCCGAACACCTCCGCATTGCGCTCGTCGGACCAGTCCGGGATGCGGTATCGATGTGCGGCGGCGAAGGAGACGCGGCGGGTGAGGGAGTACATACGGGTGGCGGGAGGCGCAACGCGGAAACGCGAAACGCCGTGATTGGTCGTTGGTTCTTCGTTGTTGGCGAGCCGCTCGGGACGCCACCGGTACCGGGCCGGGCGGGGGGGCCCAGGACAGGAAAACAAAAAGGAAGGTGGAAACACCACCGCCCCGGGGGGCCGCCA
>CAMLIT010000132.1 GCA_946480295.1 uncultured Gemmatimonadota bacterium | reverse complement strand
CGTGGAGGCGCCGCGGCGGATGGACGAGCGCGTGCCCGAGGATCCCGTCGTGGAAGCGGACGAGGAGAGCTTCCCGGCGAGCGATGCCCCGGCGTGGACGCCGCTGCATCCGGGTGCGCCGGCGGTGGATCGCGGCGAGTAGCAGCGCCGCATTCACCGCCAGCGCGCCGGCTCGGTCAGCGCTTCTCCTCGCCGATGAGGCGGTTCCAGAGGTCGTACGGGACGCGGTTCTTCGGCACGTAGCAGTTGCGGGCCTCGGCGGTCATGCCAGCCGTGGCGGTGAGCTCGCGCGGCGTGCCCTCCGCGAGATCGATGTACGTGGCCCCCTGCTCGAGACGCGAGCCCTCCTGGAGCACGGGGATCTGCTTCAGCTCATCGTCGGTGAAGTCGTCGCGCAACCGCTGGTGCAGCTCCTTGCGATCATATGCCGTGGGCACCATCAGCTCGCGCTCGGTGGGCGGGGCGCCGATGTTCTGCCCCGCCATGTGATCGGGATCGAGCATGTCCTTCAGCCTGGAGGGCTGGTTCTCCTCCTGCTGAGGCTTGCGCTGCATGTCCGATTTCTCGCCGCGAGTATCCATGAGGCTGTGTCCGACTGACGGTTGAGGGTATCATTGGGCGCCGTGGAACCGTGCAGCTTTGGTACCTGTCACGCCGTCTCGGATGCTGAATGCTCCACCGCGACGCAGCCGAGGCTCGTGCGACGGCTCTCCATCGGGACCGCTCGCTCAGAACCTTCGCGTGAACCCGATCCCGATCTGGCCATTGCCCTCGGGCGCGACGTAGAACTCGCTCGTCGACTCGGAAGGAGAGGAGCCGGGTGACATGCCGCCGGCGCCGCTCTGCGGCTTCTCGTGGCGCGCCTTCGAGCGCGCGGCGAGGGTGTTGCCGATCGCGTAGCCGAAGAACGAGCCGAGGACGGTGTCGGACAGCCAGTGCCGGCGGTCGACCATGCGGCCGACGCCCACCGCGCCGGCCAACGCGTACGCGACCGGCTCGCCCCACCCGAGCTTGAAGCGGTGGCTCAGGAACGAGGCGCACGCCATGATGTTCGCCACGTGTCCGGCCGGCGTCGCCTGCTGCCCCCAGCCGTGGTTGCCCCAGGCGAACTCGTACTGGTCGCCGGAGTGCGACTCGAGGCCGCTGCCGCCATCGCTGCGAAGACTGTCCGGGCGCACGCGCGACACGACGCGATAGACGATCTGCGTGCGGACGACGCTCTCGGCCGCGTACGATGCCGCGCATCCCCACACGGCGTCGCGAAGGGTCTGGCTCTTCGTGGCGAGCCCCACGATGTAGAGCGCGCCCACGGCGGGAGCGATGGTCTTCCCGGAGAAGGCGATTCCGCCCTCGCGGACCGGATCCAGGAAGCCAAACGAGCTGCGATGGTGCAGGAAGAAGTTGTCCACGCCCGGATCGGCGGGAGAGACCGCCGCCGAGAGGGCGACGGCGCCGGCGGCCAGCAGCCAGTCCCTGGGCGAGTCGTGGAAGGGTGAGAGCCAGACGCCGACGACGTCCCCCACGCCGTTCTTCACGTCGCTGACGACCATGTTGCCGACCGATTGGGCCGCCGCCGAGCCGATGCCACTGGCCACGAGCACCACCGCCACACCCACAGACCGAAATCGCATATCCGCTCCGTCGTCCGCCGAGCCGGGCCCGGCATCGTCGGCCCCGAGTTTGGCAAGAGGTGGACCGGGGCCGTGCCGGCCTGGCGGGACGGATCGCCGGCGCTGGATCAGGACGGCGGAATGATCAGCACGAGCGTGTCTCCTGGCGAGGCGGAGATCTGGTCGCTCACGGGCCCGTGCTGGGTCGCGATCGGGCGGGCGACGAAGCGAAGCGATCGCGTCCTGCCCTGGAGGACCCAGCGGGGGAGATCGAAGTACGAGTCGCGCTTGCCGAGCGCGGTGCCGAGCCGGATCTGCGTGCCGCCCTCCGGGAGCACGTAGATGTTCATGTCGTCGAAGCTCTGGTTCTGCACCTGGAGCACCGTCGTGGCGTTCGGCGTGTACGACCGCGTGTTGCGGTAGCAGGCGGCGCCCGCGACAGTGCAGGCGAAGGCGACGCCGATGACGAAGTTGCGCATGGCCCTCTCCGGCTAGCGGCCCCGGCGCGGTGTGCGCCGGGGAGCATGCGTGCTGCTACTTCAGGTGCTCGTCGTGACGATGGCCACGCGCGTTGTCCTGCTCGCCCGGCGCGTCCACGTGCTTGGCGTCCACTGGGCTCGACGCCTGTCCGGATCTCCCCGACGCGCGGTCCTGCGCCTCGCGCTCTCTCCCTTCGTCGGTCGGGATCGGCTGCCTGTTCCGGTCCCCGTCGTCATTCGCTACCATATGACACCTCGATTCGGGTCCGCCGCGGGTCGTGCACCGCATGTGCCATCCGCCGCGAGCCGAGTCGGCCGAGACAGTCACCCACTCCGGAGGGCGGGATGCAGCACGGGCTCATGTACCAGGGGAGTTTCGAGGAGAACTTTCCAGCGCTTCGTCCGGGCGCCACGACGTATCGCGGAACCGACGGCAGCGAACATCCCATTCCGGCGTGGCCCGCGGACGTCGACGGCATTCGCGTGGGCTACCTGGAGAAGGCGGGGAAGAAGTTCGTGGCGGCGCGCGTGCAGTTCGAGTCGCAGGACATCGTGCTGCAGAACCCGGTGCTGCTCGACCCGATGCGCCACCTGGGCAACAAGCGCTTCTCGCCGGAGCCGACGATCATCAGCGACGAGTGCGCGACGACGCTGCTGGACGACATGACGGAGCGGAATCCGGAGCAGCGCCGTGACATCGCGCTGCTGGTGAACCGGGTGAACCAGGTTCGGCGCGAGGCGCGAGAGAAGACGGCCGGCTAGGCCGACGAGCGCAGCCCCGCCGCGCGCAGCGTGCGCGCGGCGGGGAGGCCGGCCATTCGCGTAGCGGCGAGGGCGGCGACGCGGTCAGCGCGTCGCGCTTCCACCACCGCCGGTGTTCTTTCCCTCCTGCGACCAGTTCTCACGGCGCCGCTCGACCCCCCGGCTCTCCTCGAAGGCGCGCTCGGCGGCGCCGAGATGGTCCGGTTCCGGCGCGCGTCCGGCGGTGCGCTCGGCACGCCTCGCGGTGCCCGTCTCGTCCCGATCGGCCAGGTTGGAGTCCGACGCGTCGGTCTGAAACGGCGCCTGTTCCGACAGGTCGTTGCGCAGGTGCTCCTCCTGCTCGATGATGTCCTCGCGCACGGGGCCATGCGCCCCGTGCGGTCGACCGTCGTTCGTGCGCTTCTCGTCAGCCATAGCTCGCTCCCTGGTCGCTCACGGTGATCCCGGGGATCAGTTCATCTGCCATGCCACGCGTCACTCGCGCCGATCCATGAGCCCCGCCGCGTTCCCGACGAAGCGACAGGTGTCGTCCGGGGGCGTGGCGTTCCGCCGGCGCGGCGGACGCGTCGAGATCGCGATCGTCTCGGTGGGCCCGAACGCGCGATGGCAGCTCCCGAAGGGAATCGTGGAGAAGGGGGAGTCACCGGAGATCACGGCCCTGCGCGAAGTGCGGGAGGAGGCGGGAGTCGACACCGAGCTCGTCGCCCCCCTGCAGACGATCGAGTACTGGTACGTCGCGAAGGACGAGGCGGGCGGCAGGGTGCGCTACCACAAGTTCGTGCACTTCTTCCTGCTCGAGTACCAGCGGGGCGACGTCGGCGACCACGACCGGGAGGTCAACGAGGCGCGATGGGTGAGCCTCGCGGATGCGAGCGAGCTCCTGGCCTTCCCGAACGAGCGCGCCGTGGTCGCCGAAGCCGCGGAGCTGCTGGGCTAGCCGCGGTGATCGTCGCGGCGCTTGTCGATGACCGAGCCGCCGCTCTGCTCGCTCCCCCACGCATCGGCGCCGCGCTGCTCCCCCTCGGCGCTTCCCGGCTCGACGTTGGCGTCGTCGACGAGGTGCTCCTTGCCGAGGCTCTTGCCGTGCGCGCCATGGGCGTGCTTGTCGGCGCTGTCGGAGGCGTGGGCGGGGGAGTTGAGGTCCTCGTTGTTGGGCATCGGTGGCTCTCCGGTTGTGGGTGGAGAGGGGAGGGGCAAGGGGTGGGCCGGGGGCGGGGGCGAAGGCGGGGGCGGGGGCGAGGGCGGGAGGCGGGAGGCGTTGGGGGACGAGGGACGAGCCCGGGCTAGCTCCTTCCGCCGTGCGCCGGGTCCGGTGTGGCTCATGACCCGACGCCGATTGGACGCGGATGCCACGGAGGGCACGGATGCGACGGATGGGTGGAGGGGGCCGGGCCCCGGACCGGCCGTGGCGAGGGGAGCTCTCGCGGCGGCTGGAGCGATCCGCGCCGATCCGCGCGATCCGTGATCATCCGCGTGTCCCTTCGTGTGATGCCGGCCCGGCCACGGAGCCCGACGCACGGCGCGACCAGGCTCGTTTCACCGCCGCCGGCCCCTCTGCCCGGCAAGCATCCAAAGCGCGGACGCGAATTGAAGGGAAGATCGTGCGAGTCGGCGCGAATGGGGGCGGGGGTGTGGGGGAGGTTGCCCGGACGGCCGCTGGCGGGAGGCGCCGTCGCGCCGAGCGGAGCGATCCGCCGCATCCGTGGCTTCCGTCGAATCCGTGTCCCCCATCGTGTGATGCCGGCCCGGCCACGGAGCCCGACGCACGGCGCGACCAGGCTCGTTTCACCGCCGCCGGCCCCTCTGCCCGGCAAGCATCCAAAGCGCGGACGCGAATTGAAGGGAAGATCGTGCGAGTCGGCGCGAATGGGGGCGGGGGTGTGGGGGAGGTTGCCCGGACGGCCGCTGGCGGGAGGCGCCGTCGCGCCGAGCGGAGCGATCCGCCGCATCCGTGGCTTCCGTCGAATCCGTGTCCCCCATCGTGTGATGCCGGCCCGGCCACGGAGCCCGACGCACGGCGCGACGCGATGCGGCCCGCCAGCGGACCCAACCAGATCCCACCCCCCGCAACTTCTGCCCGTTTGGCGGGTATCCCCTGTCGCCCCAGCGTGTACCCCCGGCCCAGACGGCTCGGACCCTGTTCAGGGGCGGTCCGGAGCATAGATTGGCTAAGTCCGAGGACGCACACCCTCACCCTCGCCCAAACGCGCATGGATAGCTCGAGTCCGCAGGCGATCTACCGGGCGGAGAAGGCCAAGGCGCTCCGTGAGCGCCGGATCTCCCACGTCCAGTTGATGGCCGAAGCCCAGGAAGCGTTCAAGAAGCTCCTGGCCGACGCGGCCATCGCCCGGAAGGGTGGACGTCCGAAGTCCACGCCTGCGGCACCCAGTGCAGCGGCCAAGCCGGCCGCCGCCGCCAAGCCGGCCGCCGCCGCCAAGCCAGCGCCTGCCAAGCCGGCCGTCGCCGCGGCAAAGGAAGCGGCGCCCGACGCAGCCGCCAGGCCGACCCCGAAGGTGGCGGCGAAGGCGCCGACGGTGAAGGCAGCGCCAGCCAAGCAGTCGGCGCCATCGAGGGGCGCCCCGGCGAAGGCGGCGTCGCCGAAGCGCAAGGCGCCCGCCCGCGCGAAGGTGCCGGCGAAGGCGGCGAAGAGCGCGAAGGCCACCGCGAAGGCGGCCAAGGGACGGGGCACGGCGCAGGTCACCCGCGTGCGCGCCAGCACGGTCGCGAAGAAGCACGCGACGGTGAAGGTGGGCGCCCGGAGCACGATCCGGAAGAAGAAGTAAAGGCACCGCCGCGGCACCTGGCGGCGCTTGCCAAGGGAGGCGCGTCGGTCCAATGTGACGCACCTCCATCCGCGATGCCGATGCGCATCCGCCCGTTCGTCCTCGCGTTGTTCGTCGGCGCAGCACCCCTTTCGGCGCAGGACGCGCCCGCCCCGGTCGTCGGTCCAGCGCGTGGCACGTTGCTCGTCGTGGGTGGCGGCGCGATCGGCCCGGAGATCGTGGGCCGATTCATCCAGCTCGCCGGCGGTCCCGACTCGCCGATCGTCGTGATCCCGACCGCCGGCGGCGAACCCGACAGCGTGTACACGCAATCGTGCCGGTGCGCCGACCTGCTGCGCCGGGCGGGCGCCCGCAACGTCGCCATCCTTCATACGTATGACCGCCGCGTCGCGGACAGCGATTCCTTCGTGGCGGTGCTGCGAACGGCGCGCGGCGTGTGGATCCAGGGCGGCCGCGAGTGGCGGCTGGCCGAGGCCTATCTCGGCACGCGCACCGAGCGCGAGCTGCACGCGCTGCTCGACCGGGGCGGCGTGATCGGCGGCACGTCGGCCGGCGCATCGATCCAGGCGTCGTTCCTCGTGCGCGGCGCGATGGAGGCGAACACGATCGTCATGGCACCGGGGCACGAGCAGGGGTTCGACTTCCTGCATCGCGTCGCGGTGGACCAGCATGTGGTCGTGCGACACCGGCTCGGCGACCTGCCCACGGTGCTCCAGGCGCATCCGGATCTGCTCGGGATCGGGATCGACGAGGGCACGGCGATCCTCGTGCGGGCGGATACCTTCCAGGTCCTCGGCCGCAGCCGAGTCTTCGTCTACGGCGGCAGCGACACGCCGGACGCCACCGAACCCTACGTCGCACTCCAGGCGGGGGACCGCTACGACCTGGCGAAGCGGCGCATCCTCGCCCGTGCCCACTGATCATGCACCTTCGAACCGTCTGGCTCTCGATCCCATTCCTCGCCCTCGCCGCCGCGTGCGGGCACTCTGACCGGTCGGCGTCCTCCACGCCGGCGACGCCGCCACCGAAGGCGCCGGCCGCGGTCGCGGCGAGCGCTCCGACCGCCGGCGGCAAGCCGGCCTGCCCGGCGACGGGGCTGTGGGCGGAGTGCAGCGTCCTCGATCGGCTCGATCGCCGCGGGCTGGCGCCCCGGCGCGACTCGGGCGCGGTGCACGAAGATCCGCTGACGCAGCCGGGGATGCGCGTGCACCTGGGGCGTGACGAGGTCGAGATCTTCATCTATCCCGACTCCGCGTCGCGCAAGGCGGACGAGGCGAAGCTCGATCGCCGGCGGTTCATCACCCCCGACCAGGAGCCGACGCTTGCCGGTGAGCGGACGATCATCGAGTCGGCGAACCTGCTGGCGCTGCTGAAGAGCCAGGACGACCACAAGCGGGAGCGCGTGGCGGACGACATCATGTCGGGACCGCCGCAGCCATGATCATCGGCCACGCTGCCAAACGAGGCGGCCGGGCGGGACTGCTCGGCGCCGTGCTCCTCGGCGGACTGCTCGTCGCCTGTCATCATGCCCCTCCCGCGGAGCAGCCCGCGCCCGACATCATCGATGCCACGGCACCGGACAGCTTCCTCGTCAGGTTCGTCACGAGCCGGGGGCTGTTCGCGGTGACGGCGCACCGCGAGTGGGCGCCGAAGGGCGTCGATCGCTTCTACTACCTCGTCCGGCACCACTTCTACGACGGCGCGCGCTTCTTCCGGGTGCTCCCCGGCTTCGTCGCGCAGTTCGGCATCTCGTCCAACCCGGCGGAGAACGCGGAATGGGCGCAGCGACCGATCGCCGACGAGCCGGTGCGGCACACGAACTCGATCGGCACGGTCGCGTTCGCGCGCGACGGCCCGAACTCGCGCACCGTGCAGCTCTACGTCAACCTGAAGGACAACCCGCGGCTGGACACGGTGAGCGGCTTCGGGTTTCCACCGATCGCGCAGGTGACGAGCGGGTTCGGCATCGTGGATTCGCTGTACGGCGGGTACGGCGAGGGGCCGCCGCGGGGGCGCGGACCGTCGCAGGACTCGATCGCGCTGGAGGGGAACGCGTATCTCGCGCGGCACTTCCCGCGGCTGGACTACATCGTCCGGACGGAGATCGAGCGCGAGTGGAGATGACCGGGCCCGCCGACGAGAGGGATGTCGCGTCGGCGGGTGGTCTGCGACGCGAGCTGGGGCTCGTGGACCTGGTGCTCACCCAGGTCGTGTACGTGGTGGGCGTCGTCTGGGTCGGCGCGGCGGCGACGCTGGGGCAGGCGCACGTGGTGTTCTGGCTCGGCGCGATGTTCCTCTTCTATCTCCCGCAGGCGGCCGTCGTCATCCACCTCAGCCGGCGGATGCCCTTCGAGGGCGGGCTGTATCAGTGGGCGAAGCTCGGCCTCGGCGAGATGATGGGCTTCCTCGTCGCGTGGAACCTGTGGATGTACGCCGTCGTGCTCATCGCGGCGATCGGCCTGATCGTGACGACGAACGTCTCGTACGCGTTCGGCGCGCCGGCGGCGTGGATGGCGGGGAGCAAGGGGCTGATCACGGCGGCGAACGTGCTGCTGATCGCGCTGCTCACGGCGACGGCGGTGGTGGGGCTGTCGGTGAGCAAGTGGCTGCATAACGCGGGGAGCATCACGCTGATGCTGGCGTTCGCCGTGCTCATCGCGCTCCCCTTCGTGCAGTCGGCGCGCGGCGTCATCCCGCCGTACCACCCGTTCGCCGTGGCGATGCCCGCGCTGACCCTGCTGAGCCTCAACGTGTTCGGGAAGATGGGGATGGGCGCGCTGAGCGGCTTCGAGTACGTCGCCGTGCTGGCCGGCGAGTGCCGCGATCCCGAGCGCACGATCGGGCGCGCGACGCTGATCGCCGCGCCGATCATCGCCGTGATGTTCATCCTCGGCACGAGCGCGGTGCTCGCCTTCGTGCCGCCGCGGCGGGTGGACCTGATCGGCCCGATCCCGCAGGTGCTGCGCGCCGGCTTCGGCGGCGGCGAAGGACTCGTGGCGCTCCTGCCGGCGGCGGCGATCCTGCTCCTGACGTTGCGCACGATCGCGAATTCCAGCATCGTGTTCACCGGAAACACGCGCATGCCGATGGTCGCGGGCTGGGATCATCTGCTGCCGCAGTGGTTCACCCGCCTGCACCGCCGCTTCCGCACCCCCGTGAACTCCATCCTCTTCGTCGCCGGCTCGTCGGTCGCGTTCAGCCTCGCCGGGCTCCTCGGCGTCGGCGAACAGGAGGCCTTCCAGCTCCTCGACAACGCGGCCGGGATCTTCTACGGGCTGACGTACCTCGTGATGTTCGCCATCCCGCTCGTCGGTTCCCGCGACGCGGGCGAGCGGCCGTCGCTCGCGCTGCGCATCGCGGCGGCGTCGGGATTCGGGATGACGCTGCTCTACGTCGTGCTGTCGGTCTTTCCGATCATCGGCGTGGCGAGCTGGATGGCGTTCGCGACGAAGATCGCGTCGGTGGTGCTGCTGTTCAACGTCGCCGGCCTGGCCTTCTACCGTGTGGCGCGGCGCCGGCGCGCCATGCTCGTGGCACAGGTCGCGTGAGGAGCATCGTCGGTGGGGCGGCGCTGCTCGCGGCGGTCGCGACGCCGCTCGCCGCGCAGCGGGACACGGCGCCGACGGGGGACAGCGCGCGCCGACCGCCGGTCGCCGCCTGCGACAGCATCGTCCGCGCCGCCACCGTGGACTCGGTGCCGACGATCGTCAGCGCGTATCTCGTGCGCACGGACGGCGGCGTGACGTCGCGCGAGTACGCGGACCTGCTGCTCCAGGAGTTCGCGCAGCGCTTTCGCGTCCCCCAGCCGCTGCGGCTGCAGGTGCTGGCGCCGGGTCCCGCCTCGCTGCGGGCGCTCGCCCCGGAGCGGCGAAGCGCCACCGCGCCGCGCGAGCTGCACCTGCTCGGCGTGTACGACTTCGACGCGTCCGCCGATGGCGGGGCGGGCCGGATCCGCGTCCGCGTCACCTCGCTCGCGCCGAGCTTCGACTCCGCCGTCGTCGCCACCCTCGACGCGATCGGGCGCGATCACGCGATGCCGCTGTCGCCGGGCGCGGCGTCGTCGGACACGACACCGCTGCGCCTCAGCATAACGAGTGGGGCGCCGGAGCCCGGCCGCGCGCGGGCGATCTTCCGCACGATGCTGCCGCGCGTCGCGGCGGCGGACGCCGCGGCGGCGCGGGACAATCCGGAGCCCGAGTATCCCGTCGTGGAGCGGGCGCTCGGGATGGACGGCTACGTGCTCTTCCAGCTCGTCGTGAGCGACGAGGGGCGCGTGGAGCCCGGGACGGTCGAGATCCTCCAGGCGACCTCCGGCGCCTTCATGCACGCGGCCATCTCCATGCTCGACAGCCTGCGCTTCACGCCCGCGCGGGTCGGGCCGTGTCCGGTGCCGCAGGTCTATCGGATGCCCGTGCGCTTCGTCGCGAAACCGGCGACGGAGATCGAGCCGACGCCCCGGACGCCGCCGGCGCGCTAGAAGCCGGCCGGCTTCGGCCGGTAGGGCGCCTCCAGGCGCGCGATCTCCTCGGGGGAGAGGTGCAGCTCCACCGCCCGCAGCGCCGCCTCGAGGTGCGACAGCTTCGTCGCGCCGATGATCGGCGCCGTGACGGCGGGGCGCGAGAGGACCCAGGCGAGGGCGACCTCCGCCATGGTGACGCCACGCTCCCGCGCGACCTGCCCGACCGCGTCCACCACCTCCCAGTCCACGCGCCCCTCGTACAGCCGCTTCTGCACGGCGTCCTCGTGCGAGCGCGTCGTCGGCGGCGGCGTGTCCGCGGTCGGGCGCGGGCGCGCGAGCAGTCCGCGGGCGAGGGGCGACCAGGGGAGCACGCCCAACCCCTCGGCGCGGCAGAGCGGGATCATCTCGCGCTCCGCCTCGCGATGGAGGAGGTTGTAATGGTCCTGGAGCGAGACGAACCGCGCCCACCCGCGCCGCTCCGAGAGCGAGAGCGCCTGCGCGAGCTGCCACGACATGAAGCCCGTGCTGCACCCGATGTAGCGCACCTTTCCCTGCCTGACGAGCTGGTCGAGCGCGGCGAGCGTCTCCTCGATCGGCGTCTTCGGGTCCGCACGGTGGATCTGGTACAGGTCGATCGTGTCGACGCCGAGCCGTCGGAGGCTGGCCTCGCACCCCTGGACGATGTGCTTGCGCGAGAGGCCGCCCATGTTCGGGCGGTCGGCCATCGGGAAGAACACCTTCGTCGCGAGGACGATCTCGTCGAGGCTCGCCATCTCGCGCAGCATGCGCCCGGTGACCTCCTCGCTCACGCCCAACGAGTACATGTCGGCCGTGTCGAAGAAGTTGATCCCCCCGTCGAGCGCGGCGCGGAAGAAGGGACGCGCCTCGTCGGCCGGCAGCACCCACCCGCGCCACCGCGGGTCGCCGTAGCTCATGCAGCCGAGGCAGAGGCGCGAGACGGTGAGTCCGGTGTGGCCGA
>CAMLIT010000131.1 GCA_946480295.1 uncultured Gemmatimonadota bacterium | reverse complement strand
GCCTCGATGCGCTCCATCGTCGGCCAGAGCAGCTCCTTGATGCGCGTGAAGCCGTCCTTCGCGCGCTGCTGGCTCACCTGGAAGATCTTGCTCTCGGCGTCGTCGAGCAGGTCGCCCGCCGTGAGCTTCCCCTCGAAGGCCTCGGTGATGACGCTCGTCGAGACCTCGATCAGGCGGCGCAGCAGCGCCTTCTCGCGCACGATCTGCGCGTGATACTCGATGTTCGCCGCCGTCGGCACGGCGTCGACGAGGAAGCCGAGGTACTCCTTCCCCCCGGCGCCTTCCAGCTCGCCGCGCCGCCCCAGCTCCTCGGACAGGGTCAGCGGGTCGACGACCGCACCCCGCTCGGCGATCGCCACCATCGAGCGGAAGATCCGCCGGTGGCGCTCGGCGTAGAACATCGTGTCGTCCAGGTACTCCGTCGCGCGCAGGACCGCGTCCTGGTCCATCAGCATCGCCGACAGCACCGCCTGCTCGGCGTCCTCAGACCAGGGAGGCCGCCGATCGCGGTAGGGATCACGCGCCTGTGCCGGCGCTATCGAGTATTCGACGGGCGAGCTGGACATCTTCCCAGGTCGGGCGCTTCCAGGCGGGATTGCGGAGGAGTGCGGCGGGGTGATAGGTGACGACCAGTGGCACCCCGCGGTATCGGTGGATCTGCCCCCGCAACTTACCGATCGACAGCTTCGTCTCCAACAACGTCTGCGCGGCGAAGGTGCCGAGCGCCAGGATGACCTTGGGACGCACGAGCTCGATCTGGCGGATGAGATACGGGCTGCACGCCTTGACTTCGTCGGGCAGCGGGTTCCGGTTCCCCGGCGGCCGGTGCTTCAGGACGTTGCAGATGAAGACGTCCTCCCGCCGCAGGTCGATCGCGCCGAGGATCTTCGTCAGGAGCTGTCCCGCCTGGCCGACGAAGGGGCGCCCCGTCTCGTCCTCGGTCGCGCCCGGCGCCTCGCCGACGCACATGAAGTCCGCGTTCGGGTTCCCCTCCCCCGGCACCGGGTTGAGCGCGGTGGAATGCAGGGGACAGCGCGTGCAGCTCGCCACGGCACGCGCGATCTCCTCGAGCGACGTGAGCTCGGCGCCGGGCCCCTCGAAGAGGTCGTGCCCCGAGCCGCCGACGACGAGGCCGGGGGGAGCAATGAGGGACGAGGGACGAGGGACGAGGGACGCGTCGAGGGACGAGGGACGAGGGACGAGGGACGAGTGGCTCTCGGTGCTTGCAGGTGTCGCCGCGCCAACGCTGGGTGCACTCGACTCGGCGGCCGGTGTCGGCGAGGGCGCCTTCGCCGCACTCGGCGATCCGGGCGCCGCGCCAGCGGCGCGCAGTGCCTCACGCCAGTCGGCGGTCTGCGGGATGTCGCGTCCACGCGCCGAGTCGCCCGCAGTCTCGGCCGTCGAGGGGCCCGCCACGGGCCGCGATCCGTCCCGCCGCAGCGCGTCCCTCGTCCCTCGTCCCTCGTCCCCCCCGCCTCCCGCCTCCCTCCTCCCGCCTCCCGCGACGATCGCCATCACCTCGTCCACACTGAGCCCGTCGAGACGCAGCTCCGTCTCGCCCAGCTCGCGTCGCTGCTCCAGGTAGCGGCGCAGCAGCTCCCTAGCGTCCACCGGCCAACCTCTCCACGCGGTCGAGGATCGCGTCGGCGACCTCCGTCTTCGGCATCAGCGACATGCGCTCCTCCGAGCCATCGCGCGCGAGCAGCGTCACGCGGTTGGTGTCGACCCCGAAGCCGGCACCGGGCTCGGTGGCATCGTTGACGACGATGAGGTCGAGATCCTTCTGCGCCAGCTTGGCGCGCGCGTTCTCCAGCACGTTCTCCGTCTCGAGGGCGAAGCCCACCACCACGGCGCCGTCGCGCCGCGCCGACTTCGTGCTGGCGAGGATGTCGGGGGTGAGGCCGAGCACGAGCTCCGGCGGTGTCGCGCCCTTCTTGATCTTGGTCACGGCGACTCGCTCGACGCGGAAGTCCGCCGGCGCCGCCGCCATCACCAGCACGTCCGCCGATGCCAACGCCGCGCGCACCGCGTCGGCCATCTCCTGCGTCGTCTGCACGGGCTTGACGGTCACGCCGACCGGCGGCCTGACGGCGAGCGGGCCGGCCACCAGAGTCACCTCGGCGCCGCGCCGCCACGCCGCCTCGGCGATCGCCACCCCCATCTTGCCGCTGCTGTGGTTCGAGATGAACCGCACCGGATCGATCGGCTCCTGCGTCGGGCCGGCGGTGACGACGACCCGCTGTCCGGCGAGCGAGCTGTACGATTCGAGCAGCCGTCCGACATGGGCGAAGATCGTCTCGGGCTCGGGCATGCGCCCCGGTCCCTCCCCCTCGCCGGCGGCCAGCATCCCCTCGTCGGGATCGAGGATCCGCACGCCGAGCTCGCGCAGGTGCGCCACGTTGGCTCGCGTCTGCGGGTGCGCCCACATGCGATCGTTCATCGCGGGTACGAAGAGCACCGGCGACTCCGTCGCCAGCAGGCAGGCCGTGAGCAGGTCATCGGCCTGACCCGTCGCGGCGCGCGCGAGGAAATCGGCGGTCGCGGGCGCGACGACGATCGCGCTCGCGGCCTTCGCGAGGCGAATGTGGTCGAGCGCGCGCCCGGCGTCGAACAGCTCCGTGTGTACCGGTCGGCCGGTGAGCGCCTCGAAGGTGATCGCTCCGACGAACTCCGTGGCCGCACGCGTCATCACCACGTCGACCTCGGCGCCGGCCTTCGTGAGCAGCCGGGCGAGCCACGCGGACTTGTACGACGCGATCCCGCCGGTGACACCGAGCAGGATCCGGCGGCCGGAATAGGGGCGCATCAGAGGGGGGCGGGAGGCGGGAGGAGGGGGGCGCTGGGACGAGGGCTGATGCCGCGTAGTTGGTCCTTGGTCATTCGTTCTTGGCCAGCCGCTCGGGACGGTTCCAGTGGCCTCCCGAGCGGCTCGCCAACGACCAACGGCCAATCACGCTCTTGCCCGCATCCCGCGCCCCCGGTCCCTCGTCTACGCCTCGCGGCGTCTGGGGACGACGTGATACTCGATGTCCCCCTTCGCCAGGTCCTCGAGGGAGCGCGTCGTCAGCTTCTTCTCGCCCTTCGCCGATCGGTCGCGGGGGAACTCGTTGAGCACCCGCGCGTACTTCGCCGCGACGAGGACACCGAGATACTTGTTGACGGCGTGCTTGGCGACGTCACCGGGAGTGAAGACTTGCATGTTCCACCTACGCTCGTGAACTGTTGGCGATCTCTTCTTCCAGCCTCTCGATCAGCAGGGCGACCTGCTGGCGCAGCCCCGCGATGCGCTCGCGGCTCACCACCTCGGCGTCGACGATCGCCGAGACGCGCTGCACCGCCTGCTCCAGGTCGTCGTTGACGACGACGTACTCGTACTCGTCCACCGCCTGCAGCTCCTGCAGCGCCGATTGCAGCCGGCGGATGAGCTGCTCCGGCGTCTCCGTCTGCCTCGTGCGCAGGCGCCGCATCAGCACCGCCGCGGACGGGGGCAGGACGAAGATCGTCACCGCCTCCGGGAAGGCGCGCTTGAACTGCGTCGAGCCCTGGACGTCGATGTCCATGAGCACGTGCTTGCCCGACCTCAACACCCGTTCGACCTCGCTGCGCAGGGTGCCGTACAGGTTCCCGTGCACCTCCGCCGACTCGGCGAACGCCCCCTCCTCCCGCCGCTTCAGGAACTCGGCGCGACTCAGGAAATAGTAATCGCGTCCGTCGATCTCGCGCGGCCGCGGCGCGCGCGTCGTGCACGAGATCGAGTAGCCCACGTCCTCGCGCCGCTTCAGCAGCTCGTTTGCGATCGTCGTCTTGCCCGCGCCCGACGGCGACGAGAGGATGATCGGGTACGGGTTCACTCGAGGTTCTCCACCTGCTCGCGAATCCGCTCGAGCTCCTCCTTGATCAGCAGCACGTCCTGCAGCATCGGCGCGTCGTTCGCCTTGCTGCCGGTGGTGTTCGCCTCCCGCAGCATCTCCTGGAGGAGGAAGCCGAGCCGCTTCCCCACCCCCTCCGGCGCGCCGTCGTGCAGCGCGGCGCGGAACGCCCGCACGTGGCTGTGGAAGCGCGAGATCTCCTCGCTGACGTCGAGCCGGTCGGCGAGGATGGCGACCTCCTGCGCGACCCGCTGCTCGTCGAGGGCGATCCCTCCCGCCAGCTCGCGGATCGATTCGCGCAGGCGGTCGCGCTGCTCGACGAGCCGGGTCGGCGCCCGCGCCGCGATGCGTTCCATCGCCTGCTCCACGATGCGCAGCCGCTCGGAAAGATACTCGGCGAGCCGCTCCCCCTCCGACCGCCGCATCGCATCCAGGGCCGAAGCGGCGCGGTCGACGATCGCCACCAGCTCGGCGGCCGTGCCCTCCTCCGCTTCCGCCTCCTCCGTGGTGACGACGTCCGGCAGGCGCAGGATCGTCGCCACGTCCAGCTCGCCGCCGAGGCCGTAGCGGCGCTGCAGCTCCTGGAGGCGCTCGACGTACGACGCGAAGCGCTGCTCGTCGATGCGGCTCTCCGCCGCACCCTGGCGATCCAGGCGCGCCATCAGCGTCACGTGTCCGCGGCTCACGGCGCGGCGCAGCGCGTCACGCACGTCGCCCTCCCAGCGTGCGAAGGCGCCGGGAAGCTTGATGGACGGGCTGAAGAAGCGGTGATTGACGGAGCGGATCTCCACGCTCACGTGCGCGCTCCCGACGTCACCCTCCGCGGCTCCGAACCCGGTCATGCTCTTTATCATGGGCAGTCGCGTAAGTTACGGTGGGACAAGAACCTTGTCAATTCCAGAAGTCCCATCGCACGCCGTACACCGACATCTGGCGCGGCATCTGGAAGCCGGGGACGAGCCCGTAGCGCTCGCCGAGCATGTTGCGCATCTGGAAGAACGCGGTGCCCGTGAGGATGCGAATCTCCACCAGGGCGGTGAGCTTGCGGTAGCCCGACACGACCACGGCGCCGGTAGCGGTCGGGAACCAGGTGTTCGCGCGGTAGTCGTGGATGATGGCGACGTGCAGGCCGAAATCGCCGCTCGGAAAGCGACTCAGCCAGCGCGTCTGGATCCCCAGCTCGCTCCGCGCCTGGTAGCGCGGCGCGTAGAAGCCCGACGAGTCGGACCAGCGCATGCCGGTCACGTCCGCGTACACGTCCTCGTAGACGTTCCCGCGGATCGAGGCGAAGAGGGCCGTCGCCGACGGCGCCATCACGCGGGTGAACGCCGTGTCGAAGATCCGCGGCGCGGTGAGCATCGCCGATCCGCGGTGCAGCACGCCCCCGGAGAGCCAGAGCCGATGCACGCGCACGCCCGCCTCGCCCTGGAGGTACGTCGACGTGCGCCCGCCGCTGGACACGGTGCCGGTGCTGTCGACCAGCGGTCGGTAGTCGGTCATCCGTCCCGCCGTCGCGGTGAAGCTGACGAACGAGAGCGGACTCAATCTGCCGCTGATCTCGGTGCGCGCGAGGGAATCGGCGCTCTTCCCCTCTGCGTAGCCCTGCACCGCGAGGAAGCGCGTGAGGTATCCCACGCGCGCGGAGGGCGTCGAGAGCGCGTGCCCTCCCATGCCGCGCAGCCGCTCGGCCGCGCTGAGCTGGAGGCCCCAGCGCGTGAATCCGCCGGTGAGGATGTACTGCGGGCGCGTGAACGTGCTCTCGGCGGACACGTGCTTCGACGTGTCGGCGAGGACGGACGCGGGGAGGACGCCGGTGTACCGATACCCTTCCGTGCCGGCGATCGCCTGCGCCCATGGCCCGCTGTCCGGGTCGCCCACGCCGACTCGCAGATATGCATCCGTGCGCGACGACTCCACGCCGGGGAGCGAGTCGCCGGCGATGTCGAGCGAGAAGATCCCGCCCCGGTGGCGCGTCGTCCGCAGCATGAAGCCGTCGACGCTGACGCCGGCGCGCGACCAGCCGACGCGTCCCAGGATCGACGTCTGGTCGCTGCTCGCGCCTGTTGCGCCAGGGGTGGTGCCGTACTGCTGCGCGCCCACCTGGAGCGCCTCGCCGTGACCGTACCGCCGCCCGAAGTAGCCGCGATACATGTTCGTCTGCTGGTCCCCCGTGCTCACGTCCACCCGCGTCGACGGCGTAGTGCGGTCCACGCGCCAGCTCCGCAGGTAGACGCGCACCTCGCTCGCCCCGCGCTCGATGCGCACGTCCTCGAGCGTCCAGAGCTGGATCTGGGTGAGGTCGATCGCGCCGCCGCTGCGTGGGTCGAGGTCGTCGATCTCGAGCCCGTCGTAGAAGACGCGCACGCGCCCGGGGTCGCCCAGGTACGCCGACGTCATCGGCGCGGCGAGCCAGCCGGCGCGAAAGCCGGTGATGCCCGGTATCCGGTCGAGCAGGTCCTGGACGGTGAAAGCGCCGGTGGCGAAGAGCGCCGAGCGGTCCCAGTAGTAGTTGTCGCCGACGGAGATGGTGCGCGGCGACTCGGCGTGCGCGAGCGGCGCCTTGATGGTGTCGCGGCGCGCCCTGGCCGTGTCGCCCGGCAGGGGCACCGCAGCGTGCGCGGCCTTCGTCGAATCGCGCTTGCGCAGCGAGTCCTGGAGGATGCTGTCGGCGTGCGGCGGCACCGGGATGACGAGCTTCACGCTGTCGCCCTTCGCGGGCGGCCGGCGCGCCGTGGTGTCGCGCCGCGTCGTGTCCCGGCGCGCGCGCGAGGTGTCCACCTGCGCCTGGAGCGGCGACTGCAAAACGGCCCCGGCCGCGAGGCCGAGGCCCAGGACGAGCAGCGCTCGACGCAAGCGGTCCGTCAGCGCGCGCGCGCCCGCACGAACTCGACGAACGTCCCGACCGGCACGCCCGTCGGACCGCGCGGGATCGTGCCGAGGTCCGCCTCCGTGTACGCCGTCCCCGCGATGTCGAGGTGCACCCATGGATAGCTGTCGGTGAACTCCTTCAGGAACAGCGCGGCCGTGATCGTCCCGGCCGGCCGGCCGCCGGAGTTCTTGATGTCGGCGACGTCGGACTTGATGAGCTCCGCGTAATCGTCCCAGAGCGGCAGCGGCCACCCGGGCTCGCCCGCGCGCTTCGCCGCCGCGAGCACCTCCTGAACCAGCGCCTCGTCACTCCCCATCACGCCCGTCGCCGTGTGGCCGAGCGCGATCACGCACGCGCCGGTGAGCGTGGCGGCATCGATCACCGCCGCGGGGTCGAAGCGCTTGGCGTACGAGAGGACGTCCGCGAGCACGAGCCGTCCCTCGGCGTCGGTGTTGATGATCTCGATGAACTTCCCGTTCGACGCCTGCACGATGTCGCCAGGGTTCATCGCCGTGCCGGACGGCATGTTGGTGGTCGAGCCCACGAGCCCCACGACGTTGACGGGGAGCTCGAGGCGGCCGATGGTCTCCATGGCGCCGAGCACGCCGGCCGCGCCGCACATGTCGAACTTCATCCACTCCATCCCCTGCGCCGGCTTGATGGAGATGCCGCCGGAGTCGAAGCAGAGCCCCTTCCCGACGAGGATGACCGGCTTCGCGTTCGCCGGCCCGCGGCGATGCTCGAGGGCGATCAGCTTGGGATCCTGCGGCGTGCCCTGCGCGACGGCGAGGAAGGAGCCCATCTTCTCCTGCGCGAGGCCGTCTCGCCCGAGGACCGTCACGCGCATGCCGAACCGGCCGGCGATGTCGCGCGCCGTGTTCGCGAGATAGTCGGGCGTGCAGACGTTGCCCGGCAGGATGGCGAGCCGGCGCGCGAGCGCGTAGCCCTCGGCGTACGCGCGCGCGGTGGCGAGCGCCGCTTCCGCCGCGGCGGGGTCGGTCAACAGCACCTCCGCCGACTGGAGCGGCGCACGCTGCTCCTCCGGCGGCGTCGGCGACTTCATCTCGCGGAACTCCCAGCCGCCGATCGAGAGGCCGACGGCCGCCGCCTCCGCCTCCTCGGGCGAGAGCGCGCCGGCGTAGAACGACACCGAGCCCGCGCCCATGCGGTGCGCCTGCCGCGCGGCGAGCGTGGCCGCCCGGCGGATCGCCGACGCGCGGTCCGTCGCCTTGCCCATGCCGACGAGCAGCACGCGCTGGATCCCCTGCTCGCCCCCGGCCAGGTGCAGCAGCTCGTCCCGGCCGCCGCGGAAGTCACGCCGCGCCAGCGAGCGCCGCAGCGCGCCGCCCGTCCGCTCGTCCACCGGCGCCAGCTCCGGGGTGACGGTCGGGGCGGGCGTAGCGGGGAGCGCGATGGCGAGGAGGGGCGAGTTCAGGGCCCCGAGATCCGCGCGGCGAGCGGAGAGCGAGAGTGTCATGGCCTGGAGCGAGCGAGGGTGAGCCTAACGAACGGGGGCGATCACTTCATCGCCTTGATGACCTGGTTGCCGAACTCGGACGTCGACACCTCCGTCGCTCCCGGCATCTGGCGGGCCAGGTCGTACGTCACGTGCTTGGAGTTGATGGCGTTCTCGATGCCGCGCACGATGAGCTCCGCGGCCTCGGTCCAGCCCATGTACTGGAACATCATCACGCCCGAGAGGATCACGCTCCCCGGGTTGATCTTGTCCAGGTTGGCGTACTTGGGCGCGGTCCCGTGCGTCGCCTCGAACACCGCCACGCCGTCGCCGACGTTGCCGCCCGGCGCCATTCCGAGCCCGCCGACCTGCGCCGCCGCCGCGTCCGAGACGTAGTCGCCGTTCAGGTTCGGCGTGGCGATCACCGAGTACTCGTCGGGCCGCAGCAGGAGCTGCTGGAACATCGAGTCGGCGATGCGGTCCTTGATCACCAGCGCGTCGGCGCGCGCCTTCGCGCCCGCCTTGCCCAGGTCCGCCTCGGGTACCGTGGACTCGGCGAAGCGCTCGCGCGCCACCTCGTACCCCCAGTCGCGGAACGCGCCCTCGGTGAACTTCATGATGTTCCCCTTGTGCATCAGGGTGACCGAGGGGAGGTTGTGCTTCAGCGCGTACTCGATCGCCATGTACACCAGGCGCTTCGAGCCGAACTCCGACATCGGCTTGATGCCGATCGCCGAGTGCTCGCGGATGTCGGCGCCGAACTCCTGCTTGAGGAAGCTGCGGAGCTTCTCCGCCTCCGGCGAGCCCGCCTTGTACTCGATGCCCGCGTAGACGTCCTCCGTGTTCTCGCGAAAGACGACGATGTTCAGCTTCCCGGGATCCTTCATCGGGCTGCCGACGCCCTCGAAGTACCGCACCGGGCGGATGCACGCGTACAGGTCGAGCACCTGGCGGAGCGTGACGTTCAACGACCGGATGCCGCCGCCGACCGGCGTCGTGAGGGGGCCCTTGATGGAGACGCGGAATTCCTGCAGCGCGTCCACCGTCTCCTGCGGGAGCCAGCTCTGGAACTGCGTGAAGGCCTTCTCGCCGGCGAAGACCTCCATCCACGCGACCTTGCGCTCGCCCCGGTACGCCTTCTCGACGGCGGCGTCGAACACGCGCACCGAGGCCCGCCAGATGTCGGGACCGGTGCCGTCGCCTTCGATGTAGGGGATGATCGGCGTGGAGGGGACGCTGAGGACGCCGTTGTCGTAGGTGATGCGTTCGCCGCTGGTCGGAACCTTCGCGAACTTGTAAGTAGCCATTGTATGCCGAATTGGAGCCGTGATCGACGGGGCGTAGTGGGGAGAGCAGTAAGCTAGAAGCGCCCGTTGGGGGGAGCAACTCTGTAGAGGGGCGAGGGGCGAGGGGCGAGAGAATGATCGAGTGGGAAAGGAACGAGGAACTGGAAACGGCGTTTCCAGTTCCTCGCTCCCATCCTACCCGTTACTGCCTTTCTCGACCCTCGCCCCTCCACCCTCGCGCCTGTCAGCTGTCAGCTGTCAGTCGCTCTCCACCAGCACCGTCTGCTGGTCCGCCTTGTCGCCGATGGCGGCGAAGATCGTGTAGACGCCGGGACGCGTGGCGACGAAGCGGCCGTCGTCGGTGATGGTCGCGTGCACGCCCTCCCGGGAGCCCGGCTCGGCGACACCGTAGGCCACGTGCGCGTCGCGCACGGTGCGCGCACCGGGTGCCAGCGCGTCCACGCTCACCCGCAGCGTGTCGCCCGGCCGCAGGTGGTGCTGCTCGAAGGCGGACAGGGTGAGGCGCGCGGTAGGATTGGGATAGATCGTGATCGTCCGCTGGGCGGTGATGCGACCCGCGCGCGCGGTGACGGTCACGCGTCCCGGGGCGAGCGCCGTCAGCACGCCGTCGGGAGAGATCGTCGCCCGGTCGTCGTGGTCCACGCTCCACTGCACCATCGCCCCGCCTCGCGCCGAGCTCGCGCCGCTCGGCGTGACCTCGGCCGCGAGCGGCAGCGAGGTCCCGACGTACGCCGTGTAGTGCGGCTCCATCACCGCGACGCGCGTCGTCGACGGGCTGCCCTGCTGCACCGGCGCCGCGCCATCGACCACGATCGTGCGGCTGGTCGCCCGGCCGTTGACCTCGGCGAGGACCGTGTACGTGCCCGGCTGGTCGGCCACGAAGTTGCCGCGATCGTCCACCGAGGCACCGGGCTGCATGACGCCGAGGTTGACGCGATCGCCGGCGACGGCGTGCCCCTGCCTATCGAGTGCGGTGGCGTCGAGGTGGACGGGCTGGCCGGTGCGTGCGTGCGCCGCGGCGGCGAGCGTCACCCGCGCCGCGGGATTGCCCTGCACGTCGTACGTCTTCGAGGCCGTGGCCTCGCCGCGACGCGCGGTGACCGTCACCTTGCCCGGGCGCAGGAAGACGACCGTGCCGTTCTGCGAGACCCACGCGTGCATCGGATCGCTGGTCTCCCAGACCACGGGCACGTACGCGAGCGGCGTGGCCGTCGCGGGCTCCGTCGTGCGCAGCTCGAGCGAGAGCGAGTTGCTCGTGTACGCCGGCTGGCCCTGGTCGACGATCTCGACGTGGACCGACGGTCGGGGCGCCGAACGATGCTGCGCCAGCGCCGGCGACGCCGCGAACGCGGTGAGCGCCACGGTTGCGAGCGCTCTGGTGGTGAACCAGTGCATTACTACCTCCCCGGAAGGGCAGAGTGAAAGAAGTCTGTGCGGAATGACGGGCGACGCCGGCGCGCAGGAGCGCGGCGGCGACGGCCGGCGGCGACGCGGGGGAGCGCGGCGGGGGCCCGCCCTGGGGGTGGGTTGTGTTTGGGGGGGGGGGACGTGGGAAGCGGCGGTCGGGACGGCCCGCAGCCGGTGTAAAGCCCC